>NZ_CP122958.1:0-320000 GCF_029854155.1 Methanonatronarchaeum sp. AMET-Sl
GGAGAGATCCCCCAGTTGTCGGCTTCACCCCACCCCTGAAGGGGTGGGCTTTCGCCTCGCTACCGCTGTAAACCATTATGAGAAGTGGTGAGGGTTGTAGTTGTGTTAGGGATACCTGAGAAAAATAGGAAACCATAATGCATTAATATATGGTTAGAAAGTTGCATTAATCTAAATTTCTTTAATGGTATTACTATTGATTAGGTGTATGAAAGAAACTATATGTTATAGCAAACTTCCATCTTGGATAAAGCCTCATGGAAGCTCCCTCTTCTTTCGGTAGAGGTCATTTTACAGTGGTATGTCTATGTTTAATTCATTTGCAAGTTCTTTGTATCGGTTTCTTATGGTTACTTCTGTGACTGACGCTATTTTTGCAACTTCTCTTTGTGTTCTTTTTTCTCCGCATTTTAGGGCTGATATGTATATTGCTGATGCTGCTACTCCTGTTGGCCCTCTACCGCTTACGAGGCCTTTTTCTATTGCTTCGTTGATTAAATCGTGTGCTACTTTTTCTACTGCTTCTGATAGTTCGAGTTCGCTGCAAAATCGTGGTATGTAGTCTTTTGGTGATATTGGGAGTAGTTTGAATCCTAGTTCGCGTGAAATAAATCTAAATGTTCTTCCAATCTCTTTTCTTGATACTCTTGCTACTTCGGCGATTTCGTCTAGGGTTCTTGGTACGTCTCTTTGGCGGCATGAGGCATAGATTACTGAGGCTGTAACGCCTTCTATACTTCTACCTCTAATTAGGTTTTCTTTTATTGCTTGTCTATACAAGACTGCTGAGTCTTCTCTTACGCTTTGTGGTAGTTTTAGTTGTGAACACATTCTATCGAGTTCACTTAAGGCGAACGCTAGGTTGCGTTCCATTGCGTTGCTTACGCGTACTCTTTTTTGCCATTTGCGCATTCGATATAGTTTGGCTCTTTTGTTTGATGATATGCTTCCGCCTTGAGAATCCCGGTTTCTCCAGTCTATCATTGTTGACAGGCCTTTGTCATGTATTGTAAAAGTCATTGGAGCTCCTACTCGGCTTTTACTTTCCCTTTCTGAACTGTCGAAAGCTCTCCATTCTGGACCGGTGTCTATAAATTCATCGTCTACTACCAACCCACATTTTTCGCAAATTAGTTCTGCTCTTTCATGGTCAACTGAAAGTTTTTTTGAACCACATTCATTGCATATATTACTTTCTTCATATTCTCCAATAGATTCCCTCTTTATAATTGATGGAGATTCCCCCTCTCCCTCACTCTTGGAATCGGGTTTTTCATAGGAATCGGTCAATATAAATCCTCCACTAAAAAAACAGTTCTACTTAAAGTCAGAGCGAGATAATAGCCCTTCACGAATTAGAGTAGTACTCTAAATTAAATAAAACTTCGTATAAAAAATAACTTTAATAATTTCTATCTGTTTTTCTGAGAGGTATTTAGGTTTTATTAGGTTTTTAAGAGGTTTTTTGGTTTTTATATCTGTTTTTAATTTATTCTATTTCGATTGGGGTTACCTAAAACTGTTGAATGTTTTTATTGAACCCATTTTCTTAAAGCAATGGCTTTAATTTTTATTGGTTTTGTATTTTTTTATTTATTGTTTTTAGTTGTCTAGATTTATTGTTTTGGAGATATGATAGTATATAAAAAAAATTTCAGTGATTTTATGAAGATTGGTTTTATTGGTGGAACTGGACATATTGGTGAAGGCCTTGCATTGAGGTGGGGTAAAGACAGTAAACACGAGATATATATTGGTTCTCGTAATGATGAGAGAGGGGAAGAGGCAGCAGGTAAGTATAGAGAGATTTTGGATGAAGCGGGATATAGTAATGATATTAGTGGTGGGGATAATCGGTTTGCTGTTGAAAACAGTGATGTTGTAGTTGTATGTATTCCGCATAAGTCGGTGGTGGAAACGATTAGGTCTTTAGAAGATGTTTTTGATTGTCAGGTATTAATCTCCCCTATCGTACCGATGTATAAATCTGATGGTAGTTTTTGTTGCGAAGATTGTTGTGCTGCTGTAGAACTTGATGATGCGGCTCCAGATAGAGTTGATGTTGTTTCTGCATTCCATACCGTTCCAGCAAAGGGTTTATCTGAGTTTGATCGACCATTAGATTGTGATGTAGTTGTTTGTGGAGATGATTCAGAAACTAAGGAAGTTGTTTTTGACCTAATAGACGATATTGAGGGAATGAGGGGTCTGGATGGTGGAGATCTATCTGTTTCACAGTTGACTGAAGCAATGACTCCGCTTCTTTTGAACGTTTCTATAAGAAATGATATTTCCCACCCCACGATAAAATTCATATCTCCTTAACCTTTTCTATATTTTCTATTTTGGCTATATCTCCATTACATTTTGAAGGACCTAAATAGAGGGTTTAGTTCTCTCAACTTCTTACAAGTTTTAATGGTTTTTAGGGAGGGGGCTTACTTTCTCCTAGTCGTAGGTTTGGTTATAGGTTTATCTCTGTTTTCTGTGTAAATGGTTTTTGGTAGGGTTTTTATTTTTTTTGTTTTTTGGTTCTGTAAAATGGTTTTTGAACAGGTTTTATGTTTTTTGTTGTTTTTGTTTTTGGTTGGTTTTTGGTTTTTTTACCAAAAGATTTTAAGGGTATAGATACAACTTCATAGGAAAATTTTTAGTATTGCTAATTGGGGCAATCAGTATGAAAGATGCATTTCTTGCCTTGGAAGATGGCACGGTTTTTAGGGGCCGGGGTATTGGTTCTGAGGGGCTCACCAGAGGTGAATTGGTTTTCAACACTTCTTTTACTGGTTATGAGGAGGCTATGACCGGCCCGTCATATAAAGGACAGGTATTGATGTTTACTTATCCGTTGGTCGGTAATTATGGCTTTAGTTATGAGTCTATTCAGTCTGAAGAAGTGGGTGCTGAAGCGGTTGTGGTTAGAGAGGCTTGTGACAACCCTTCTCACAGGAATTCAGAGGCAACTTTTGATGAGTTCTTAAAGGATATGGATACCCCGGGGATTGAAGGTATTGACACGAGGATGTTGACTATTAAAACTAGAGAGAGGGGAACGCTTAAGGCCGCTGTGGCGGTTGGAGACTATGAAGTTGATGAGGTTGTTGAGTATGCTAAAGGAGCGCCGGACATACAGGACCTTGATCTTGTAAGTGAAGTTAGTTGCAATGAGAGTTATAGTATTGAGGGAGATGGTTCAAGGATTGCAGTGTTGGATTGTGGTGTTAGGAAGAGTATACTTGATAGGTTGAGTGAGAAAGATTTTGATATCAAGGTTTTCCCTGCAGATAGTTCAAGTGACTTGATACGTGAGTTTGATCCTGATGGGATTCTTGTTTCGAATGGCCCAGGTAATCCTAAGATGGCTAAGGCGCCAATTAATTTAGTTAAGGATTTGGTTGGTGAATTACCGGTTTTTGGTATCTGTTTTGGTACTCAGATTATTTCTCTTGCAGTTGGAGCGGATACCTATAAAATGAATTTTGGTCACAGAGGTGCTAACCATCCTGTTAAAGACCATGAGACGGGGACGGTTCACATTACTTCTCAAAACCATGGATTTGCAATCGATAAGGAAAGCCTTGATGGGACTGGTTTAAATGTTGTTCAAACAAACGCTAACGATGGTACGGTGGAGGCGGTTGAAAACGAAGAACTAGATATTTATGGAGTGCAATACCATCCGGAAGCGGAGCCAGGTCCAAGAGATACGAAGGATCTGTTTCTAAATAAAGTTCTTAAAATTATTGAGGGTTAAAATGCCGAAAAGATCAGATATTAATAAGGTCTTGATGATCGGGAGTGGGCCTATACAGATTGGACAGGCTGCTGAATTCGATTATTCTGGTTCTCAAGCTTGTCGAGCTTTACGTGAAGAGGGTGTTGAGGTAGTTCTTGTAAACTCAAATCCAGCGACTATAATGACAGATCCCGAGATGGCTGACGCCGTTTATATCGAGCCATTAACCGTTGAATCGGTGAAGGAGATAATTGAAAAAGAAAAGCCTGATGGAGTTGCAGCAGGCCTCGGTGGGCAGACAGGATTGAACTTGACAGCGGAGTTGTCGGAAGCAGGTGTGCTTGAAGAATATGATGTTGAGGTACTAGGGACTCCTATCGAAACTATCTACGACAGTGAAGATCGAGAACGGTTCAGAAAGATGATGAACGAAATTGGTGAGCCTGTTGCAGAAAGTATTGCTGTTGAATCTATAGAAGCAGCTAGAGAAGCAGCTGAAGAACTGGGTCTACCTATAGTTGTTAGGCCAGCATACACACTTGGTGGTTCTGGTGGTGGTATAGCTAAAACAGAAGAACAACTTGAGAACATCGTTGAGCGTGGACTTAAGTTATCAAGAATAGATCAAGTCTTAATCGAAGAAAGTGTTCTTGGATGGAAGGAAATAGAGTATGAGGTAATGAGAGATTCCAAAGACACTTGTTTAACAGTAGTGAACATGGAGAACTTCGATCCAATGGGTGTGCACACCGGTGAATCGACGGTTGTAGCTCCAAGCCAAACACTGTCTGACAAAGACCACCAAAAAATGAGGTCAGCAGCTATAAAGATAATACGGTCTCTGGGAATAGAAGGAGGATGCAACATACAGTTTGCTTTCAATTCAGAGACAGGTGAATACAAAATAGTTGAAGTCAACCCACGTGTATCCAGATCTTCAGCACTTGCATCAAAAGCTACTGGATATCCGATAGCTAGGGTATCTGCAAAAATAGCGATCGGCATGGATCTAGATGAAATACCAAACGATGTAACCAAATCAACTCCCGCTGCTTTTGAGCCAACCGTTGACTACACAGTTGTCAAAATACCTAGATGGCCTTTCGATAAATTTAGAGATATAGACAGAACCCTTTCAACCCAAATGAAGGCCACCGGAGAGGTTATGGCGATAGGTAGAACCATGGAAGAAAGTATACAGAAAGCGGTTAGGTCTTTGGATATAGGTGAAGATGGTTTAAACCCTAACAAGCGAAGGGTGTTCAGTGATGAAGAAGAGATAGTTAAATATCTTGAAACACCTACCGATCTAAGGTTGTTCGTTATATACGATGCCTTGAAAAATATGTTCACGGTTGAAGATGTTTCTGAAATAACTGGTATGGATCCCTTTGTAATCAATAAAATCCAGAACATAATCGATCTTGAAAAAGAGATAGAAAAAGATTGGAAATCCTGTATTCAAGAAGCTAAAATATCTGGTTTTACAGATGGACAGATTGCAGATATTGCTGGAATAGAGGAAACTGAAGTACGTGACTTTAGATATGAGGAGATGGATCCTACCTACAAGATGGTTGACACATGTGCAGCTGAATTTAAAGCAGAAACGCCATATTACTACTCTACATATGAAGAAGAAAATGAATCTAAAGGTGAGAGCGATAATGAGAAGGTATTGATTCTGGGAGCCGGTCCAATAAGAATCGGTCAGGGAATCGAGTTCGATTATTGTTGTGTGCACGCTGTCTCTGCTCTTAAAGAAGAGGGTATTGAAACCATGATAATGAACAACAACCCAGAGACAGTATCAACAGACTACGACACAAGCGATAACCTATTTTTCGATCCTCTAACACTTGAAGACGTAATAAACGTAATCGAGAAAGAAAAACCAGATGGAGTAATGGTTCAGTTTGGAGGGCAAACATCGGTAAACCTAGCGGTTGACTTAAAACAAGAGCTTGAGAGAAGAGGTCTGGATACAGAGATATATGGAACCGATCCAGAAAAAATGGATATGGCAGAAGATAGAGATCGGTTCAACCGACTACTAAAAGACATGGATATACGACAGCCTGAAAGCGGAATAGCTTCATCAAGAGAAGAGGCATTAAAAGTTGCGGAGAAAATAGGTTTCCCATTGCTTGTAAGACCTTCATACGTATTAGGTGGTAGGGCAATGGAGATTGTTCACGACAACGCCGAGCTAGAGGAATACATAGAAGAAGCAGTTAAAGTAAGTCCAGATCACCCAATACTAATAGACCAATTTATCGAAGACGGAATCGAAATCGATGTAGATGCGGTTTCAGATGGCAATGAAGTTCTTATTGGCGGCATAATGGAGCACATAGAACAAGCTGGAGTCCATTCAGGAGATTCAGCATGTGTACTACCCCCACAATCAATAAACAAAGAAACCATCGATGAAATAAAGAAATACGTACGGGAAATAACAAAAGAACTCGAAGTAATAGGCCTCATAAACATACAGATGGCTATTAAAGATGGAAAAGTATACTTACTTGAAGCAAACCCAAGATCAAGCAGAACAATCCCCTATGTAAGTAAAGCAACCGGAATACCACTAGCAAAAATAGCAGCGAAGACTATGGTTGGTAAAACTATAAAAGAACTCGGATACAGCGAGGTAACCGATCTAGACCACGTAGCAGTTAAAGAAGTCGTAATGCCTTTCGATAAACTACCAGGCGTTGACGCAATACTAGGTCCAGAAATGAAATCCACTGGAGAAGTAATGGGTATCGACTACGAATTCGGAAAAGCATTCTACAAAGCTGAAATCGCAGCTGAAAATGAAATACCCACAGATGGAACAGTGTTCATGTCAATAAAAGACGAAGATAAAAAACCAATGGTTCCAATAGCCAAAAAATTCATGGAACACGGTTTAAAACTCGTTGCAACAAAAGGCACCGCCGATTACCTAAAAGAACAAGGAATCAAAATAGAAGAAATAAAGAAGGTAAGTGAAGGATCACCAAACATAATTGACTGGATACGTGAAGGAAAAGTAGACCTAATAATAAACACACCAACATCTGGAAAACAACCCAAAAACGATGGATATAAAATAAGAAGAGCAGCAGTAGACCTAAAAACACCATACATAACAAACATACAGGCTGCCAAAGCAGCAGCAGACGCAATCGAAGCAATCAACAAAGGCGAAATAGTAACCAAATCAATAAACAAATACCAAGAAGGAATAGGAGAAAAACAAAAATGACTAAAGTAGTACTCGCATACTCAGGAGGACTGGACACATCCGTCTGCGTACCCCTACTAAAAGAAAAATATGGATACGATGAAGTAATAACAGTAACCGTTGACGTAGGACAGCCAGAAGAAGGCTTAAAAGAAGCAAAAGAAAGAGCAAAACAAATGGATGTACAGCACTACGAAATAGACGCAAAAAAAGAGTTCGTAGAAAACTACCTACATCCATTAATACAAGCAAACGGAAGCTACGAAGGATACTACCTCGGACACGCAATAGCCAGACCATTAATAGCAAAAAAAATATGTGAAATAGCAGAAAAAGAAAACGCAGACGCATTAGCCCACGGATGCACAGGTAAAGGAAACGACCAATTCAGATTCGAAACAACATACCGAGTGCACTCAAAACCAACTACAGAAATAATAGCTCCAGTCAGAGAACTAAACATGACAAGAAACGAAGAAATCGAGTACGCAAAAAAACATGGAGTAAACATAGACTTCGAAGAAAAAAAATGGAGCATAGACGAAAACATATGGAGCCGAAGCATAGAAGGAGGAAAACTAGAAAACCCAAACTACATACCTCCAGAAGAAATCTACCAATGGACCACAAACCCAGAAAAAGCCCCAAACAAACCAGAAATAATAGAAATAACATTCGAAAAAGGAATACCAACAAAAATCAACGGAACAAAACACAACCCAATAGAACTAATACAAAAACTAAACAAAGAAGTCGGAAAACACGGAGTAGGTCGAGTAGACATGATAGAAGACCGAATACTAGGTCTAAAAGCACGGGAAAACTACGAACACCCCGCAGCAACAGCACTAATAACAGCACACCAAGACCTCGAAAACCTAATACTAACCCGAAAACAACTAAAATTCAAAAAAACCGTAGACCAAGAATGGGCCGACCTCGCATACAACGGCCTACTATACGAACCACTATACAACTCACTACAAGCCTTTATAAAAAACACACAAAGACAAATAGATGGAACAGTTAAATTGAAGTTATACAAAGGCTCAATATATGTAGTTGCAAGAGAATCCAAAAACGCTTTATACTCAAAAGAACTCGTCTCCTTCGATGACAAAACAATAGACCAAAAAGACGCAGAAGGAGCATTAAAATACCATGGCTACCAATCAAGACTCTCAAAATCAAGATCCAAAAAAAATAAATAAAACATAAATGGAGGAAACAAAATGGCACTATATCACCATAAATCAAAAAGAAGACAATCTGGCGGAAGAAGAAGACCAAAAAGAAAAAAACGAAAATACGAACTCGGTTCAGAACCAATGCCAACCCAAGTAGGTGAAGAAAAAACCAAAAAAATACGAATGATGGGTGGAAACAAAAAAACCAGAGCACTAAAAACCAAAAAAGCAAACGTAACAAACCCAGAAACAGGTGAAACAACCCAAACAACAATAACAGAAGTAACAGAAAACGAAGCCAACCCACACTACGTAAGAAGAGACATCATAACAAAAGGAGCAATAATCCAAACAGAACAAGGAAAAGCCAAAGTAACAAACAGACCAGGACAAGACGGAGTAGTCAACGCCAAACTAATAAAATAAAAAACAAAAAAACCAAAAAAACAATGAAGAATCCATCCCGAAACCCGGGATGGAGCCAAAAACAGTTTACTATCTCAGTTTACTATCTCTTTTCTTATTCCAAGGGTTTCAATAAACCCTATTGAATAGTTTCTGCTTCAAGATTCCTGATATTTAGACATCTCTGCAGTTAGGTTCTGTATAGGCATTGTCTGAAGCCATACCTTGCCTGGGCCTTCAAGCGTTGTCAAAAACATTCCTTCACCACCGAACAAAACGTTTTTCACACCCTTAACTCGATTGATACTCATATCAACTGTTTCTTCAAACATACCAACTGAACCAGTTTCCACCCTAATTTTCTCACCTGGCTCTAACTCCATAATATGACATTCACCATCTATTTCAACAAACGCATGTCCCTCTCCAGAAAGTTTTTGAAGAATAAATCCTTCTCCTCCAAAAAACCCAGTTCCAATTTTCTTTTGAAAAGCAACGTCATAATCAACAGTTTCTTCAGCACAAAGGAAAGAACGTTTCTGACACAAAACACTTTTTTCCTCAACATCAACCTTTAAAATCTCCCCTGGATAAGTATGTCCAAACGAAACTTGAGCCCCATCTTCTCTAGCTTCAAAGAAATTTAAAAACGTCCCACCACCCGATATCCTTCTTTTTAAAGCCTTTGTAATCCCGCCCTTAGATTTAGTATCCATATCTACTTTCGAATCCATCCACTTCATGTTTCCAGTTTCAGAATAAACCGTTTCACCTTTATCTAACGTGACTTCAACAAAAGGCATAACAGTACCTTTAATCTCATAATTCATACAAAACACCATTTATAACGACCATTATTCTAAAAAAAACATGGCCTAAAAAATAATTCACCCATAAACACTTAAGAACATTGTTTAACATCATTATCTTTGGGGGCAAGATCTTCCTCTCTAAAGAATAGAGGGCTTACTGCTCTCCAGCTCCCCTAAGTGTTAAAAATTAAATCCAAACACAATTGCATTTTGGTGTTATTCAGGGCCTTTGTTTTTTAGTGTTTTCGATTTAATTTATATTGTTTGACGGATATTGAAGTCATAAGTTTGCTGTGGTCTATTTAAGTTTAGGTTGCAGTGTTTGTGTTTTGATTTAAGTAAAGCTGTTATTAGTTTTGGAGTGTTAGTATGATCGATAAAGTTGATTTGGATTACGATCCTGAAGTGATTGAAGGGAGAGTCAGGGAGTTTTGGGAAGAGAATGATGTATATGAGAGGTCAAGGAAGAGAGACCTTGATGTTGAGGAGAGGTTTTATTTTGTTGATGGACCGCCGTATACTACTGGTAGAATTCATTTAGGAACGACTTGGAATAAGATTATAAAGGACGCTGTTCTTCGTTATACTACTCTTAAGGGAGTTCCGGTTATGGATAGGGCTGGCTGGGATATGCATGGCCTTCCAATTGAGGTTAAGGTTGAAAAGGAGTTTGATTTTGAGAGTAAACAGGATATTGAGGATTTTGGTATTGATAACTTTGTTAAGGAGTGTAAAAACTATGCTCTTCAATATAAGGAGAGTATGACGGAGCAGTTTAAGGAGTTGGGGGCTTGGCTTGATTGGGATGACCCCTACATGACTATAAATAATAATTATATTGAGTCTGCTTGGTGGACCCTGAAGCGTGCTGATGAAAGGGGTTTACTTGAGAAGGGAAAGAGGATTGTTAATTGGTGTCCTCGTTGTGAGACTGCTTTAGCCGACAGTGAGGTTGAGTATGACGAGGTTTCAGATCCATCTATATTTGTTAAGTTCCCTGTTGAGGGCTATGAAAACCGGTTTATAGTTATTTGGACAACAACTCCTTGGACCATTCCTTCTAACCTTGCTGTGGCTGTACATCCTGATTATGAATATTCAGTTGTTAAAGCGGTTAGAGATGGTGAAACTGAGGAACTAATTGTTTCTTCAGAGCTTATAGAGGATGTTTTAAGAGAAGGTCGATATGAAGATTATGAGGTTGTTGAGACATATATAGGTCGTGAGCTTGAAGGATTAGAATATAGGTTTCCTTTAAGCGAGCAGGTTCCTAAACAACAAGAACATATATCCGATTTAGTTCACACGGTTTTTGCTGAAGAGTTTGTTACCGTGGAGAAAACCGGTCTTGTACACTCTGCTCCAAGCCATGGCCATGAAGATTTTGATATGGGGCAGAAACGTGGTCTTCCCTTGTTCAATATCGTTGATGAAAAAGGACAGTATACAGACGGAGGAGGTAAGTACAGTGGGTTGTATGTTAAAGACGCTGACCCCGTTATAATCGATGATCTCCAACAAAACGGTTTGTTGTTATCTAGTGAAGAAATCAAACATAGATACGGGCATTGTTGGAGGTGTGATACCTCTATTATATATTTAGCAACCAGCCAATGGTTCTTGAATGTATCTGAACTGAAAGACAAGATGGTTAGTGAGGTTGATCGAGTTGAGTGGACACCTGAATGGGCTGGTTCCTCAAGGTTTAAGGATTGGGTTTCAAACGCTAAAGATTGGTGTATATCCCGACAAAGATATTGGGGAATTCCATTACCAGTATGGGAATGTAGTTGTGGCTCTAGAACAACCATTGGTACAATAGATGAATTAAAAGAAAAAGCATTTAATTGTCCCGAAGATGGTTTAGAGCTACATCGACCACATGTTGATAAAATATTACTCGAGTGTGATGATTGTGGTTCAGATATGGAGCGTGTGGAAGACGTTATCGATGTTTGGTTCGATTCCGGAGTTGCTAGTTGGGCCAACCTCAAATATCCAGAAGAAGAGGATTTGTTTGAGGAGTGGTGGCCTGCAGATTTTATTGTAGAAGGCCATGACCAAACCCGGGGTTGGTTTTACTCCCAACTTGGAGCCGGTGTTATAGCTTTCGATAGAGCGCCATATGAATCGGTTTTAATGCATGGCTTCGTTTTAGATGAAGATGGAAAGAAAATGAGTAAGAGTGTTGGTAACGTTGTGCAGCCCGAAGAGATAATCGAGCGTTATGGAACCGATACTTTAAGGCTATACCTATTAAGTGAATGTGCTCCTTGGGAAGACCTTAAATTCAATTGGGATGAATGTCAGAACGTTAAGAGAACTCTAAACGTTTTCTGGAACGTCTATAAATTCACTTCAACCTATATGTCCCTAGATGACTTCAAACCACAGAAGAAACTTGATGAAAAAGCCTTAAAAACCGAAGACAGATGGATACTCAGTAGACTAAACAACCTCATACTAGATGTTGAAGAAGCAATAGAGAGCCGTCAAATACACAAAGGAGCCAGATACATCAAGTCATTCATACTCGAAGACCTATCACGATGGTACATCCGCCTAATAAGAGACCGAACCTGGGTAGAAGCCGAAGACAAAGACAAACTAACAGCATATGAAACACTACACGAAGTTATACACAAAACACTCATCTTGATGTCTCCATACACCCCATTCATAACAGACAAAATGTACCAAAACCTAGTTAAAACCCAAGATTTTGGAAAAGAATCAGTACATCTAGAGAAATTCCCAAAACCAAAAAAAGAATTCATAAACAACGAACTTGAACAACAAATGGAGATAGCAAGAGAGATAATCGAATCAGCATCTCATGCAAGACAAAAAGTCGAACTAAACCTAAGATGGCCTGTCCAAAAAATAACGATAGAGCCAAACAACCCAGAAACAGTTAAAGCAATAGAAACCATGGATAGAATAATAAAAGACCAAGTAAACACCAAAAAAATAGAGACCCTAGAACCAAACACAGAGTTCCCAGAACTCCAAACAGTGATAGAGCCAGACATGGGAGTTATAGGCCCCAAATTCAAAGATAAAGCTGAAAAAGTGATGAACACAATAAAACAAGGAAACCACAAACCCAAAAACCTACCAAAAACAATCAAAGTGGATGGAGAAGAAATCAAGATAACAAGAGAAATGGTTAACTTAGAAACAAAAGTACCAGAAAAATACTCCACCTCCAGCTTCACAAACGGAGTTGTCTATGTAGACTCAGAACTAACAACAAAACTAAAACAAGAAGGTTACGCCAAAGAAACAATACGCAGAATCCAAGAAATGCGTAAAGAACTTGACCTACACGTAGAAGACTACATAGAAATAAATTTAGACACACCAGACAAAGAATTCAAAAAATCAATCACCAAATGGAGCGAACACATATCCCACGAAACACGAGCCAAAAAACTAGAGATAAACACCCCCCACGGAGACCTCACAAAACAATGGGAAATAAACGGAAAAGAACTAGAGATAGGCCTAACACCCAAAAACAAATAAAAAACCAAAAACCAGATTACAGGGATAAAAAATCCCTAAAACCTCTTTTTTTATAAAAAAATAAACTAAATAGGTATATAAAAATGGATTACAGAGAATGGCTACCTATATACAAAGAAATAACCAACGACCTATCCATCTCTATGCAAAAAGATAGAGAATCCGCAAGAAAGTTAGAACAAAAAATAACCAAAAAACCAGATCTCAACAGCCTCTCCAAAAAAATAAAAGAAAAAGTATATGTACTAGGAGACGGCCCCAACCTACCTAAAGACCTAAAAAAAATACCAAAAAACCAATTAAACAAACAGACAGTTATAGCTGCAGACAACGCCACAAAAACTGCTTTAAAACACAACATAACACCCGACATAATCACAACAGACCTAGATGGCGACATAAAACCAATACTAAAAGCAGATAAAAAAGGCAGCCAAATAATAGTTCATGCACACGGAGACAACCAAGAATTAATAGAAAAATGGACACCACACATACAAAACATCATCGGTTCAACACAAAACAAACCAACAGACAAATTAATAAACTATGGAGGTTTCACCGATGGAGACAGAGCAATATTCCTAGCACACGAACATGGCGCTAAAGAAATCGAGTTATCGGGTTTTAACTTCAAGCAAGCCAGTAAAACCAAACAGAAAAAACTAAAATGGGCCAAAAAACTAATCCAAAAACTAGAAAATAAAGGAGTGAAAATCACATATACCACCCAAAACAAACAAAAATAAAACCTCTACCCCAAATACACAACCAACAAGCTATTTAGATACCCACTAAAAACAAAAAGATAAATAACAGGAGTCATAAAGAATAAACACGATTAATTATGACTAAAACTGAAGACGGCCTGAAAGAAGCTTTCGCTGGCGAATCACAGGCACGAAATAAATATGAAGCATATTCAAGAAAAGCAGAAAAAGACGGATACGAACAAATAGCCAAACTCTTCAAAGCAGCATCTGAAGCAGAAAGAGTTCACGCCAAAAACCATTTTGAAAACCTAGATAAAATAAAAGACACAAAAGAAAACCTAAAAGACGCAATAGAAGGAGAAAAATTCGAACACGAAGACATGTATCCCGAGTTTGTTGAAGCAGCTAAAGAAGAAAATCAAGACAGTGCCTTAGAATCATTCATGTATGCAATGGAAGTTGAAAAAATACATGAAACACTATACAAAAAAGCTCTTGAATCAGTAGAAAACGAAGAAGACCTAGAAAAAACAGATATCTACGTATGCCAAATATGTGGAAACACAGTTTTCGATGAACCACCAGCTGCCTGCCCAATATGCGGATACCCCAAAAACGAATTCAACAAAGTAGATCTATCCTAAACCAAAGCTAAAACCCCTCCTCTTTAAGGAGGGGGGGAACACAGCCTAAAACAAATACAAAGCATAGAACACAACAAAGAAAAAAACAAAACCCCCAACATACAGACTGCCACCAAAAACACTAAAAAAATAATCAAAAAACCAAACTAAAAAACAAAGACACCACCAACCCAAATACAAACAAAATAAATAAAAAAACAAACAAAAAACCCTCATTCACACCAAAACCAAAACCAAAGAAAAAACAAATAAACATTTTCTATCCAATAAACATATACTATCACTTTTTGTTCTGAGTATTTTAGGTAATCTAGGCAGTCACAACTACACTTTAGCCCTTAACAGGTCCAGAGGCCCAATATATAATAAACAAACAAAAACAAATAACAGACTAAATTCTTGGAGAAATCGTCTATGAAAATAAAGCCACTCGGTATCTGGGCAGTCGGCGTAATAGCTTTCCTTTCCGCACTATACCTATTCCTACAAGCAGCAACAGAACAACAAATAACAACACTCCAAATTATAATTTACGTAATCATAGGTTCCATAGGATTAATATTTATCCAAAAAGGACGAAAACTCAAAAAAAATAAATAAAAAATAATTCCTAATCAATCTATTTTCATTAAAAAAAGGTTTTAGAGTAAACTAACAAATAGATCGTGGCCCCCATCAATTGTAAAAAAAACAAGGGGTGGAAGAGATTATACTACAAGGGATAAGAGGTATTTTTTACCTCTATTTAGCCTTCAACTCTATTTAGCCTTCAAAAAAATAAATTTCCATTTTTAACGTAAAATCATATTAAAGAAATCTTTATATTTATGTTCTATTATCTTGTAGACGGTTGATTTTGTAAACAGCTTAAATAGTTATCTTGATTGAAGATTGAAATATTTATTTAAAATCTGTTATTTTTTTGGTTTTGTTTTGTTGGTTTTTAATTTCGGTTTTTTTACTAAAGGGTTTGTGTAATACTTGAATGTGATTATCTGTTTTTTTAATGTTTTTCACCGTGTATAATTCGATTGATTTTTCTTGTTTCGTTGTGACAGGGAAACTATAGTTATCTGATTGATATTTAAATTCCTTACCTTCTTTAATTTTATTTTGAATGAAATCTTTATGGTTTTCGATTCTTTTATTCACTAGTTTATTTGCGATTTTGGGTATTTTTGGGGTTTGTTTTTTGTAGTTGTTGATTAGTTTTTGGTTTAGTTCTATTCCTATTGAGTTTCTTGCTGTTGTTATTGCTGCTGTGGTTGTGGTTCCTGTTCCCCAGAATGGGTCTAGGACGGTGTCTTGGTATGTTGAGTACATGTTGATTAGGCGGTAGGGTATTTGTATTGGGTATGCTGCGGATCTGTCTCGGTCTCCGTTCTGTAGGGTTTGGTTTGTTCCTTTTATGTCTGTCCATAGGTCTGTAAACCATTGGTTTCTTTCTTCCCAGAAGTAGGCTGATTGGTATCTTTCTGGGTCTTTCGGTTGGAATTCCCTTGGTTTTTGTCCGTTTCGGAAAATGAGGATGTATTCGTGTTCAAGTGTAGGGTAGGCGTTGGGTGGTAACATTCCACTACCCATGAACTTAGCTGCACTGTTTACTGGTTTCCTCCACAATATTTCTGGTAATGGGTCGAAACCGAGTTCTGTGAGTTTATTTATAATTCGTGAGTGGTTTTGGTATACTCTGAAGCTTCCATCAATCTTTCTTGTTGCGTCTCCAATGTTTATGCAGACAATACCACCTTCAACCAAGACTCTCTCCAGTTCGCTCCAGACTTTGTCAAGTTCTCTATGCATTTCTTCAAATGCTTTCGTGCCTTCTCCGTTTAGGATGTGTTTTTTAGTTTTTGAGTTGAGTTTTTGAAATAGGCTGTCCCACATCTCGATCATGGGGTATGGAGGGGATGTAACAACTAACTCGATTGAATTATCCGGAATTTCACCCATTTGACGGGAATCACCCCTAATCACTCTATGTTTAGTCTTAATTATGACATCCTCCCTGTAAGTTGTACAAACTACATTGACCCTACTACTTGAAAAACTATTTTTTTAGGTTTTCTATCCACCTCATTGGTTTTTCCGAGGTGTAGTGATTATCGTTTGCCAGTGTCTTAGTAAGCTTTATCAACAGTAATTCTAAATAGTTTTTTGTAATGTCTCTTGATGATGAAGAGGTTGATTTATCTAGTTTGGTTGATGAGTTTGAACGTCTAGAGGAATCTGTTGAATCTAAAAAACATAGAAATCATATTCAGAAGTTAAAGGAAAAAACAATTAAGTTATCGAATCCAAGGATGTTCGGGGTGGTTGTTGAGGGTTTTGGCAAACGTGATATGATTGAAGCTTTTTTAGGTAGTATCTTAATTGGGATTCCTGTAATAATTGAAGAAGGTACTTTGGAGATTGGTGAGTTCATTGCTCAACATCCTTTGTTTCTTTTAGGAACCCTGGTTTTTGGAGTACTTCTTGTTATAGGTATATTATATTATACCGACATTCAAGATGTTAGGATTACAAACCCAATTTTTGGTTTAATTCCTAGAAGACTTTTAGGTATACTTTCTATAGCCTTTATCTCTTCTATAGTCCTTATGACGGTTTGGGGAAGGGTTGATTGGTCAGAACCAATGATTGCCTTCTCACAATGTGCTTTTACGTTTGTAGCTATGTCCATAGGAGCTGCTTTAGCAGATATATTGCCAGGAACTTAACATCCTTGTGACATCCTCCCAAACGCCTGAAGGTGTTGGGTTTTCTTCAGCGTTTCAGAAGGTTCTTAACTCATTGGATTTTCACCTCCAAATCATCTCCAGTTCGGGCTATGTCATCTATAGCCTCCCCCATATCTTGCCAGAATGTATCTGGCTCAATGGACATATCACTGTTTTAGGACATCACCTCTACAGCAATATTAATCAACGCATTAAACTAAATGTCAAGTTCATCATTACATATAAAACATTTGATACTCTCACTGAACACCCATTCATAAATCATAACATTCCTCACTATCCTTAAATGGAGAAAGGGTTCAGTCTATACTATTTAAAAAATAAAATAAAATAAAAAATATTGAGCTATTTTTTTTAAATTAGATTTGTTTTAATGTGGGGTGAACAGGCTCGGGCGGGGTTGCCTGGGGGTTTTATTGTTTTCCTCAGCAGGTATTGTAGGAGTTCTTGTTCGGTAAGTGGGTGGAGGTTGGGTAGGCTCTCCACTCATGGGTGGAGCTCGGGTTTGATGTTGTTTTGAATGTAGTGTTGTTTTTATTGGGGGTGGGTTAGTGTTCCGTTGTATGCTGTCTGTGCTGGACCTTTCATGTAGGCGGTGTTGTTTTTGAAGATTATATTTAGTTTTCCACCTTTTGTTTGAACTTTGATTGTGTTTCCTTTTATTAGATTTGTTTTTTTTGCTATGGCGGCAGATGCTACAGATCCTGTTCCGCAACTTAGTGTTTCGGCTTCTACTCCTCTTTCAAATGTTCTTACTTTAATTCCATTTTTTGTTTTTTGTATGAAGTTTACGTTTGCGCCTTCTGGGAATATTGGGTTGTTTCGTATTGGTGGTGCTTGTTTGATTATGTCTATTGATTCTACGTCGTCTGTTTGTATTACTGCGTGTGGAACGCCTACGTTGCAGGCGCTTACTTGGTATGGGGTGTTTTCTATTTCTTGGTTTATGAATTCTCCTTTACCTTTAGCGGGTATTGTTTTTTTATTGTATTTTGGTTTTCCCATATCTACTTTTGCCCAGAATTTATCGTTTTTATCTGTTTCTATGTTTAGGGTTCCTGCACCTGTTTCTATATCTACGTTTTTGTTTGTTACTATATTTTCAGTTGCATATTTAGCGGCACATCGGATTCCGTTTCCACACATATCTGCTTCGGTTCCATCTGAATTGAAGATTCTCATTTTGAGGTCTGCTGTTTTGGATGGCTGTAGATATAGTACTCCATCTGCTCCGATAGCAAATCTGCGTTTACAGTGTTTTTCTGCGAACGTGGGTTTGTTTTTCTCGGGTATTTTTGTTTCTTGTAGTTCATCGATTATTATGAAGTCGTTTCCATTTCCATGCATTTTTACAAATTTTATTGGGTTTTTTGACATTTTCCTGCCTTTATTTGGTTTTTTGTTTTGTTAAGAGGTCTTTTAAGGTTTCTCTTTCTCTGATGACTCTTGGTTCGCCGTTTTCTATTAATATTTCTGCTGGTAATGGCCTGCTGTTGTATCTTGAAGCCATGCTGTATCCATATGCTCCAGCGTCTAGTATTGCTAGTATATCTCCTTCTTGAGCTGTAATTTCTCTGTTTTCTGCGAGTATATCTCCAGATTCACATAATGGGCCTGCTATCTCTGCTTTTCTATTGACTCCTTTTTTTGGGGCGTTTTCGATATAGTTTCCGGCGTTTTGGGGGTTGGTTGCGTTAACGACGCCGTGATGTGATCCATACATTGCTGGTCTTTGCAGTATGTTGAATCCAGCGTCTACGCCGATGTATTTATGGAATGGATTTTCTTTTATGTCGTTTACTTTTGTGAGTATTATGCTTGAGTCGCCGACTAGGTAGCGGCCGGGCTCTAATGCTAGTGTTGGTTGTTCTAGTCCGTGTTTTTTTAGGCCTTTTTTGAATTCTGTTGTAATCATTTTGGCGAATTTCTCGATGTCGAGTGGTTTTTCTTCTGGTTTGTATGGGATTCCGAGTCCTCCACCGATGTCTATGAATTTTAGGTTTATGTCGACTTGTTGGGTTATTTCACCAACTATATCCATCATTTTTTCGATTGCTGGCCTGAATTTTTCGACTTCGAGTATTCCGGATCCGATGTGCATGTGGATTCCGATGGGTTTTAATCCAAGTTTGATTGCTTCTTTGTATGCTTCTACTATGTCTTCTTCCCATATACCGAATTTGCTTTCACTTCCTCCTGTTATACAGTGGTCGTGGTGTCCTGCTCCTACTCCGGGGTTTACACGGAAGCTTACTTCTGTTGATGTGATTTTGCTTAGTCTACGCATTTCATGGAGGCTGTCAAGGTTTATCATGACTCCTTTATCTACTGCGTATTTTAGTTCTTCGTTGCTTACGCTTGTTCCGGTATATAGTATTTTTTCAGGTGAGTATCCGGCTTTTATTGCGCTGTAGATTTCTCCAGTGCTGACTGCGTCTATATGGCACCCTTCTTTTTCGAGTATTTGTAGTATGTTTAGGTTTGTGTTGGCTTTGCATGCGTAGTGTAGTCTTATATTGGGGTAGTGTTTTTTTAGTGCTTGTTTTAGTTGGTTGTATTTTTGTTTGATTCGGTCACTGCTTGTTACGTAGAGTGGTGTATCATATTTATCTGCTAGTTGGGTTGTGTCTACTCCATCGATTTCAAGGTGTTGTTTTGTTTTTAGGTGTGGTCTAGTCAAAGTTTATTCCCTCCATTCTTTCTACTGCTTCTTCTATTCTGCCGAGGCTTCTTGTTAGGGCGAACCTTATGTATCCTTCTCCGTGTTCACCGAACCCAGAGCCGGGTGTTGCTACTATCCCTGCTTCGTCTAAAAGTTTTTTAGATGTCTCCATTGAGTTGTATCCTTTTGGACATTTTGTCCATATGTAGAATGTTGCCTCTGTTTTGGTTGGCTCTAGTCCTATGGATTCTATTCCTTCAAGTAATAGGTCTCTTCGGTTTCGGTATTTATTGTTGCTGTCGGAGACGCATTCTTGGGGTCCGTTTAGGGCGGTTATTGCTGCTTTTTGGATTGCTTGGAATGCTCCGCTATCTACGTTTGTTTTAACTTGGCCTATTCCGTTCACTATTTCTTGGTTTCCTACTACAAATCCTATTCTCCAGCCGGTCATGTTGTATGTTTTTGATAGTGAATGGAATTCTACTCCAACTTCTTTTGCTCCATCTATGTTTAGGAAGCTTGGTGGCTCGAATTCATATGAAATTTCGGTGTATGCTGCATCGTGACATACTATAATGTCGTGTTCTTTTGCGAATTCAACTACTTCTTGGAAGAACTGTTTGTCTGCTGTACCGGCGGTTGGGTTGTTTGGATAGTTTAGGTACATTATTTTGGCGTCTTCTGCGTTTTTTGGGGATATTTCATCTAGGTCTGGTAGGAAGTCGTTTTCTTCTTTTAAGGGCATTGGTATTGGTTTTCCGCCTGATAGTATTGTGCCTATTTTGTATACTGGGTAGGCGGGGTCGGGCACCAATGTTTTGTCCCCTGGGTTTACAAAGGCAAGTGGCATGTGTGCTATGCCTTCTTTGCTGCCTATTAGGGATATGGCTTCTTTTTCTGGGTCTATTTTAACTTTAAATCTATCTTTATACCAGTTTGCAACTGTTTCTCTAAACTCTTTCATTCCTTTATAGCTTGGATAGCTGTGTGTTGATGGTTCTCTAACTGCTTCAACCATTGACTCTACTATGTGGTCTGGTGTTGATAAATCAGGGTCTCCTACTCCTAGGTCTATTATATCGATTCCTTGTTCTTCTTTTTCTTTTTTGGCTCTATCGAGTTCTGCAAATAAATATGGTGGTAGTGATTCAATCCTATTTGAATACATTTTATCACTTTTTTCTTGAATTGTTAGTTTAAATTCTTTATTTTTCAGTTTTTAAAGACTACATCTCTTTATTCTTTATGTTTAATTATTTTGATGGAGAGAAAAAGCATTATTTCTATAAGGTGTTAGGGGTTTGGATGGTTTATCATCTATTTTTATAGAGGGGTTTTTTGTTTTATGTTTCTTATTTCCATCTTCTTTTTGATCCCTGTACTTTTGTTTTTATGTTTTTTTTCAGTTTTTCTAGTGTTATGTCCTTTTCTTTCTCTGTGTGGTATTTTATACCTGGTTTTGTTTTTTTGCCGATGCCGCATAATGACATCATTCCACTTTGATCTCTATAGAACACTTTAAACCATTCTTCGGAGAAGGCAATTTCGGCGATTTCTCTTCCTTCTTTTTTTTGGCTAAATACTAAATGGTTTTTTTGGTTTTCTTCTGCTACTGTTTTCTCAAAGTCTCCTGATTCGTTTATTATTTCGTAGATTTCTTTTACAGCCTCTCTTAGTTCTTGAGGTAGGTATGCTGCGAGTTTATCGATTTTTGGTTCTGGTATGATTCCTAGTTTTTTTCTGAGTACATCGTTAAATGTCTGTGCTCCTGTCTCTCTTTTTAGCCTTTCAAGTTCTCTATGTACGCTTTCATCCACCTTTATGTTTTTAGTTGGCTGAACCATTGATATCCTCACTTTTATAATTTATTTTTAGGTAGTTTTTTCTTTTTTAGGGACTTGTTAAGAGAATTCAAGCCCGGTTTTTTTAAGTTTAATCCTGCTTAGATATAACAATATCCTTTATCTACAGTATACTGTTTATCTTAAAGATAATCATAATATTTTTGCATAAAATTTATATTGAATAAACGCATTATTAAGTAGTGGAGGCATTAACAATGGAAAACAACAGTATACACAATATCAAAGAGATGAATAAAGACACAGGAAGCTTATTCAAATACGACCTCCTGTTGACCGCAATACCAGCCTTACTACTAACAATGTTTTTAATTGGGTACACTTCACCAATACCAATCGAAATAGGTATTATGGCTGCTTCAATACTATCATCAGGACTTATATTCTTCGGAATAATAGATATAGTGCCCGAAGACAAATCTTTAGGAAATAAACAATCCTAAAACCACTAAATAACTTTAAGAATCCCCGTTCTCAAAACGAGAACGGATAACAAACCGATTCTATTTCTTAACTACTTACTTATAAACGAAAACTCTAAATCAACCAAAAACCTGGGTTTTTATATTTTTTTTAAAAAAACTGATTTATAAAAATTTATAAATAAATATTATTTGGATTTACAATTATTTCTACCTGGGGTTGTCATTAATTGACGGAGTTCGAACGAGATTTAGTTAAAAGTTTTAATAGTTTTTTTGAGCGTGAAGGTGTTAGAGCTATTGCTTATAGACGAAAACAACATCGTTTTTCAAGTCAGTTTGTGGATATTTTAGTTGACTCTATTAAACCGGAGTTTTATATCGCTATTGAGAATAAATCTATTTCAACGGCTAAAGGTGCGAAAAAACTATATTTTTCCCAACATTTTTCTGAAAACCAGGTTGAGAGGATAGATAAGTTCTTAAACAAAAGTGGTAGGCGTGGTTATCTCGCTGTTGAACTTAAACAAGGAAGAGGTAATCCTCGTAAAGCATTCCTAATCCCATGGGATGAAGTTATAACCAGGTATAAAGATGGTGAAAATGGTTTTGGAGTAAACGAAATCAAAGAGTTTAGAGAGATTAAAAGAAATGGTAAAAAATATAGAGTAAAATCTTTTTTTAAAGAAGGGAGTTAACCCCCCTCTATCTCCAAACTCAATTAATTAAACATTTATATCTCTTCCCAACCTTTTTCTGTTTAAATAAAACTGGATTTGGGTTATGTTGTCTTAATTTCTTTTCCAGTATTTATGCTTTCTATGACTTGTTGCGCGATTGCAGTTCCCTTTCTAATTTTAATTGTACCATCTTGACCTACAGTTGCAGTTAAAACGTATTCGTCATCTGCGTGTATATCAACTGTTTCACCTGATTTATCTTTACCCAAATCAAGTACAACTTGATCGGATTCAATTGAGACATTTACGCCATGTGTTTCGATAGATTTATCTTGTTTTGTTGTTTTTTGTTTTAGTTCAGAGAATGGTCTTACATCAATGCTTAAGCCTAATTCCTTTTCAATCTTCGATATATTTTCGCCACCACGCCCTAATATACGGGCGATTTGGTTTTCAGGTACGTAGACAATTGTGCTGTCGTCTGATTTTACTTCTGCTTTTACGTTACCGCCTATGTATTTTCTTATTTCTTTTTCAACCTGTTTTTCAGCCATTTTCCAGATTGGTTTTGTTGATTCAGATTCTTCGATAGGCATTACTACGACTTGTTCGCCGTATGTATATATTTCGTATTCTACTTCGTTTGTTTCGAAGTTTTTAACCTCTATTACAGGTCTAGCAAGGTCTTTCTCCATCATTCCTGCTGGTACTTTTACTGTGAACCCTATGTCGTATACAGTATCTATTTTTGCTTCATCTAAGAAAACTACGGTGTCAACTACTTGTGGAACCATCCCTAGTTCTACTCGCCCTATTAATCTCTGTAAAGCGTCTATTCCTCTGTTTGCGTGTGTTACACCTATCATTCCTACGCCAGCTAAACGCATATCTGCGAATACTTTGAAGTCTGAGGTTTTCCTTACTTCATCGTATACTGTGTAGTCGGGTCTGACTAGAAGTAGTAGGTCCGCTGTAAGGTCTATTCTACCTTCAAGTGATGTGTATTGAGTTATTTCATCTGAAACCTGTAGATCTCGTGGGTCTTCCATAGTTTTAACTATATAATCTTTTTCCAGTAGGTAGTCTGCTATAGCTTGGGCCAAAGTACTTTTACCTGCTCCAGGAGCTCCTGCGAGTAAAACCCCTCTCTGTTTCTCAGATAACCTTGATTTAAGTTCTGTTGATAATCGATAGTCTTCTAGAGATACTTTCGTTATTGGTCTTACAGCAGTAATTTCAAATCCATCGGCAAAAGGAGGTCTGGCGATTGATATACGCATGTCTCTTAATTGAACTACGGTTGCTCCACCTTCATCAAACTCTATAAAACCCTTAGAACTACGTTTGGCTTTCTCAACAATCTCTCTTGAAAGTTTCTGTACTTTTCTTGCAGTCATTATTTGGTCATCAAGTACCTTCATCTTCATCTCACCTGGTACTCCGACCTTCCCCTTCACCTTGGTACCCTGCTTTATGTGAACCGACATAACGTTATCAATCTTGTTAAAGTAATCTATCAACCTAATTTTGGTTTCAGTTTCTTCAGTCTCTGGTTTCAGGTATTTAACTTCTAATCCCTTAACTCTTCCAACCTCTGCTTGAACTACATCACTTGTGATTAATACAGCGTCTTCCTCTATCGCAAGATCTCTTATCAAGGAGTCTATTTCACCACCTGAAGCCAGTTTTATCTGTTCCAAGTTAGGCCTATCTCCCTTGAAAGTAAGTTCGATTCTGCCTTCATCCTCAAGTTGCCTAAGTTTCTGTATTTCTTGAAGTCCATTAAGACCTATTTCTTGGCCTTTATTTGCTTGAGACTCCAGCTCTCCAACAACTGCTTCAGATATTATTACCTCAACTTCTTCAAACTCTCCATCCTCAATTATTTTTGTAACTCTACCATCTATAACGACACTTGTATCAGGAACAATCTTCTTCATTTTTAATCTCCATAAACTTCATTAGGATTGAAAATCCTTTCCTCAATTTCAATAAAACCATCTGTTGTTAATTTCCTATAAAAACAGGTGTGGTGACCAGTGTGACATGCTCCGCCTTCTTGATTAACTTTTAACAAAATGGTGTCGCCGTCACAATCTAAATACAAATTAATTACTTCTTGAGTATTTCCAGATTCCTCTCCTTTTTTCCAGAGTTTTTGGCGACTACGGCTCCAATAATGCGCTACACCTTCTTCAATCGTTTTATTTAAAGCCATTTCATTCATATGGGCGACCATTAAAATTTTATCAGTTTCAAAATCTTGGACAACTGCAGTAATAAGTCCATCTTTAAAATTTATTTGTTCTTTAATATCGATAAACTCAACACCATTCAATATAACCACCAATCTTTAAAACAAAAAATTGAGAATACAGATTTATCCATAAATTGTTATAACTAAGTAAGGACCTCAATACCATTTATTCTTTCCCCAAACACCTAAAAAACAACCACAAAATAAATTTCGAACGATTTAGAAAAGAATATAATAAAGATATATTAAGTGGCCTCTCCCTGGAGATGAGAGGTATTAGCTCTGCTTTAAGATAATGTTTATTAGAAACCTTGTAGTTATACAAATAGGGGGTGGGGTTTAGAGATGGTGGAGCAGAAAACTGTTAAAGTAACTGTTTATTCCTTTATATTGCTTTTTGTTTTATTGGGGGTTACCCTTTCGTTTTTAACAAGAAGCGTTGTTTATGTATTCATAGGGATTATTGGTGGTGGGATTTTATTTTCATTCTACAGGATCTGTCTGTGGCAATCAGTTCCTCTTGAAGAAAAAATTTATTCCTTTGAAGAGAGCGAAACAGAGTTGTACCCAAAATTTAACTCAATGAAAGTTCAAGTAAATGTGGGAGAAAGAGTATTGTCTAACGAAACTATTGATTATAACGAAAATAACCATACTTCCCGAGCTTATTACTGTGGGCAATGTGGCTTGTTTATGAATACTCATCGTGAAGATTCTATGCCGCCTAAATGGCTTTCTCCAGAGCATAAGAAGTATATAGAAACTCCAAGTTTATTGGTCTGTAGATGTCCTTTATGCAATAATACAACCAGGCATGTTTCTTAACTGATTATGATTCCATAAAGTTGGTATGGAAGGTTTATTCCGATGGAGAAATTTAAGTTTTTAGAGCACACAGCAGATGCACAGTTTATCGCTTATGGCCAAACTCTCAACCAAGCTTTTGAAAACGTTGGTTTAGCAACATTTGAAGTTATGATGGATACCGATTTAATCGAAGATATTGAGAAAACTGAAATACAGGTAGTTGGCGATGAGATTGATGCGCTTGTTTATGACTGGCTTTCAGAACTCATATTTCTTTTCAGTGCAGAAAACATGGTGTTCAATAAATTCAATGTTGAAATAATTGAAAAGGAAAAAAGATTCCAGTTAGATGCGGTTGTATGGGGTGAAAAAATAGATATGGAAAAACACCAAATTCATACTGAAGTGAAAGCTCCAACATACCATGGGCTTTCAGTAAAGAAAAACGATTTTTATGAAATTAAAGTACTCCTAGACACCTAACCATATATCTAGTTACTGAGTTTAAAGATCTAAGATACTTTTTATATTCAATTGGATAATGGAGGAATGAATTATGAAGCGAGAAAAACTAACTAAAATTAATGATTTAACTTGGGAAATCCCAGAAAACTACAAAAACTGTATGACCGTTCCAGGAAGAATGTACCTATCAACAGACCTGGTCGACATAGTTGAAGAAGATACTTACGAACAAGTCGCAAACGTTGCATGTCTACCTGGAATAGTTAAATACTCACTAGCAATGCCTGAAGCCCACCTTGGATATGGATTCCCAATAGGTGGAGTTGCTGGAATCGATATAGAAAACGGTGTAATAAGTCCAGGCGGCGTAGGCTTCGATATCAATTGTGGAGTAAAGACATTAAAGACTAATCTAGAGTTAAGTGACGTCAAAGGAGGGGTTGAAGAACTAATAAATAGATTGTTTTCAAACATACCCTCAGGAGTCGGTTCAGAAAGCAAATTAAAATTGAGTTACAACGACCTTGATTACCTACTGGAAAATGGATTGGATTGGGCTTTAGAAAATGGTTATGCAAATGAAGAAGATGTAATATATTGTGAAGAAGAAGGACGTATGGATAGTGCTAACGCTGATAAAGTTAGTAAAAAAGCTAAACAAAGAGGTCTAAGTCAGGTTGGAACTCTTGGAAGCGGAAACCATTTCCTTGAAGTACAGTATGTAGATGAAGTATTGGATGAAGAAGCTGCAGAAAATTTTGGGCTGGAAAAGAACCAGGTAGTTGTAATGATTCATACTGGAAGCCGGGGATTCGGACATCAAGTATGCACCGACTATGTTAAAAAACTTGAGAAAGCTACAAAGAAATACAACATAGATATTCCAGATAAACAGCTTGCTTGTGCTCCATTCGACTCAAAAGAAGGGCAAGATTACTTCTCTGCAATGGCTTGTGCAGCAAATTATGCATGGGTGAATCGACAAGTAATAACAAGTTGGGTTAGAGATATATTCAAAGATTATTATGGAAACGATACAGAACTCAACACACTTTATGATGTCGCCCATAACATGGCTAAAAAAGAGACGCACAATGTTGATGGAGAAAAAAAAGATCTAATAGTTCATCGTAAAGGAGCTACAAGGGCTTTTGGACCAAACCACAGCGATATACCAAGAGATTACCAAGAAACTGGACAACCAGTAATGATTCCTGGGAATATGGGTGCACCTTCTTACATACTTAAGGGAACCGATTTCGCTATGGAAAACACATTTGGTTCAACCTGCCATGGTGCTGGAAGGAAAATGAGTCGATCACAAGCTAAGAGGGAGTATTGGGGGGAAACTGTTCAAAAAGAGCTTTCAAAACAAGGTATATATGTAAAAGCAACACATGGAGCAGTAATAGCTGAAGAATCACCAGGAGCCTATAAAAACCCTAATAAAGTTGTGAACGTAGCTCACAACGTAGGTATATCTAAAAAAGTTGTTAAATTAAAGCCTCTTGGAGTCGCCAAAGGATAACTAACACACCTAATATCTAACTAAAAATCTATTTATGTGGTAACTCATGTTGGGTTACCACATTTTCTTATTTTAATAGTTTTTTGTTTTTGGGTTTTAACGGTCTTGAAGTGTCTCTACTTCTTCAACTAACTGTTTTCCTGCTGCTACTTCATCTATGCTGTGTATAACAGCTCCAGTTTCTTCTATTATTTTCTTAACTTCATTGAAATCTATTTTGTTTCCTTCGATTGTGACTTTAACATTCTCTGTTTGTTGATCTACTTCATATAAACTTAGGTTGACTCCTTCGATTCCTGAAATAGTGCTTATGCTTGTAGCTAGTTCTAGTAAACTTGGTTCGTGTGGTTTCAATACATCCAAAACTACTCTTTTGATAACGCCAGACATCTTTAATCACTAATGTACGTCTAATTATTTAATATTTGATGTAAATTGATTTAATGGTAAAAAAAGAAAAATAGGTAGGTAGCCTCGTTAGAGGCTTTATCTTTCAAGTTTTGCTTTAACTCTTTTTAGTCGGAAGAAGGATTCTCTTTCCATTTCATCGAGTTTCATTTCAATGTAGTCAACGGTGTTTTCGAATTTTGGTATGAGGTTGTATTCTAGTGCGTTGACTCGTCTTTTGGTTTTCTCGATTTCTTCGGATAGTAGTCTGATGCTTTCTTCTATTTCGGCTACCAGTACAATCATGTCGAGGACTTCTTCGAATCTTTCAGCTGCTTCGTCGAGTTGTGGTGGTGTGTCTATTGGTGAAAAACCTCTTTCTCTGTATTTACGTTTTGGGTTGCCTTTTTTCTCTAGTTTGGGTACAGTTACGCCCATTATGTTTTTCTTGGCCGTTTCAAACTCGAGTTCAGTTTCTTTGACTGAGGTTGTTAGTGATTCTACTTTAACTGCTCCAGATTCTGCCTCTGCCTCTATTAGCATTCGGAATGCATCTTCAAGTTCTTGTTCGAGTTCTTCTCTGATTCCTTTTGCTTCTTTAACGACCTCGAATAACTCCATTATTAGGGCGTCTCTTTTTTCTTCCAGTAGGTCGTGTCCTTTTTCCGCTAGCTCTAGTCTTTCCCGCATCTCGAGAAGGTCCATCCGGATGGGACGGACACCGTCAACGATATCTTTAGACATTTTAATTCAACCTCTTTATTGTTCTGTTTCTGCAGCTTCGGTTTCTTCGGTTTCTTCGGTTTCACTGGGTTGGTAGTATTTTTCTATGTAGTCTCGGTCGATTCTTTTGAGTTCTTTTTTTGGTAGTTGTGAGAATATGTCCCAAGCGATTTGGAGTGTTTCTTCTATTGTTCTTCTTTCATCGAGTTTTTGTGAAACGAATTTTTCTTCGAAGTCGTCGGCTATGTTGAGGTACATTCTGTCTCTTTCGGTTAATGCTTCTTCTCCGACAACTGCTACTAGGTCTCTTAGGTCTCTTCCTTCTGCGTAGCTTGAGTAGAGTTGGTCGCTTACGTCTCCGTGGTCTTCTCTTGTTTTGCCTTCTCCTATTCCTGAGTCCATTAGTCGGGAGAGGCATGGTAGGACGTCGATTGGTGGGTATATTCCTTTTCTATGTATGTTTCTTGAGAAAACTATCTGGCCTTCTGTTATGTATCCTGTTAGGTCTGGTATTGGGTGTGTTATGTCGTCGTCGGGCATTGTTAGCATGGGTATTTGGGTGATTGTTCCTTCTTTGTTTTTGATTTTTCCTGCTCTTTCGTATATGCCTGCTAGGTCGGTGTACATGTATCCTGGGTATCCTCTTCTTCCTGGTACTTCTTCTCTTGCTGCTGCGATTTCCCGTAGTGCTTCGCAGTAGTTTGTTAGGTCTGTTAGTAGGACGAGTATGTGCATGTCTTTTTCATATGCTAGGTATTCGGCGACTGTTAGTGCGATTCTTGGTGTGACGATTCTTTCGACTGCTGGGTCGTCTGCTAGGTTGAGTAGGACGACTGTTCTTTCTAATGCTCCTGTTTTTTCGAAGCTTTTCATGAAGAAGTTTGATTCTTCGTTTGTTATTCCCATGGCTGCGAATACAACAGCGAAGTCTTCTTCTTCTCCTCCACGGACTCGTGCTTGTCTTGCTATTTGGGCTGCGAGTTCGTTGTGGGGTAGTCCTGATACTGTGAAGACTGGTAGTTTCTGTCCTCGTACCAGTGTGTTCATTCCGTCGATTACGGATATACCTGTTTCGATGAATTCTTCTGGGTGTTCTCTTGCTTCTGGGTTTATGGATGATCCATAGATGTCTCTTTCTTCATCTGGGATTATTTCTGGTCCACCATCGATTGGTCGGCCGGTTCCGTCTAGTACTCTTCCGAGTAGGTCTTCGGATACACCTATTCTCATTGTCTGGCCTGTGAATCGGACTTTTGTGTTTTTGGTGTCTAGGCCTCTTGTTCCTTCGAATATCTGGATTACTGCTCGGTCTCCTTCGGCTTCTAGTACTTTACCTCTTCTTTTGACTCCGTCGCTTCCGACGACTTCGACGACTTCGTCGTAGGCTACTCCTGATACTTCTTCAACGACCATTATGGAGCCTGATACTTCAGATACTGTTGAATATTCTATTGCTCCGGATTTGCTCATCTTCTAACCTCCTTTTTAAGTTTGTCTACTTCATTTTTCATTTGGTTCCGGATGTCTGTGACTTCTTGTTCGAAATCTTCTTCTGGTACTTCTTTCATCCGGGCTATTCTTTGTTTGACTTCCATTTCTGCTATTTTGTCTGCTGGTACGCCTTGGTCAACTGCTTCTGTTGCTACTTCGTGGAACTGTAGGATTGTTTCTAGCATCTCCATTTGTTTTTTGGGTGAGCAGTATGTGTCTACGTCGTGGAAGGCGTTTTGTTGTAGGAAGTCTTCTCTTAAGATTCTTGATACATCTAATACTACTCTTTCTTTTTCTGGTAATGCGTCTGGCCCTACAAGTTGTACTACTTCTTGTAGTTCGTCTTCTTGTTGTAATAGTTCAAGTGATTTTCTTCTTAGTTCGAGCCATCCGTCTTTTATTTCTTGGTCCCACCATTTTTTGACGTCTTCGTTGTATAGTGAGTAGGATTCGAGCCAGTCTATTGCTGGGAAGTGTCTTCTGTCTTTTAGTTCTGTGCTTAGGGCCCAGAATACTTTGACTATCCGGAGTGTGTTTTGGGTTACTGGTTCTGAGAAGTCTCCGCCTGGTGGTGATACTGCGCCTACTACTGAGACTGATCCTTTTCTGTCTTCTTGTCTTACCATTCCGGCTCTTTCGTAGAATTCTGCGAGCCGTGTTGCGAGGTATGCTGGGTATCCTTCTTCTCCAGGCATTTCTTCAAGTCGGCCTGAGATTTCTCTTAATGCTTCGGCCCACCTTGATGTTGAGTCTGCTTGTAGTGCTACGTTGTATCCCATGTCTCTGTAGTATTCGGCTAGTGTTATTCCTGTGTAGATTGATGATTCTCGGGCGGCTACCGGCATGTTGCTGGTGTTTGCTATTAGGATTGTTCTTTCCATTAGTGATTCGCCGGTTTCTGGGTCTTCTAGTGCTGGGAATTCTTCGAGAACTTCTGCCATTTCGTTTCCTCGTTCTCCACATCCAATGAATATTATTACGTCTGCGTCTGCCCATTTGGATACTTGGTGTTGTAGGACTGTTTTTCCGGTTCCGAATCCTCCGGGAATTGCTGCTGTACCGCCTTTTGTCATTGGGAAGAATGTGTCGAGGACTCTTTGTCCTGTTATTAAGGGTTCGTCTGGATTGAGTTTTTCGTCTTGTGGTCTTGGCTCTCTTACCGGCCATCTTCTCAACATCTTTATTTCTTCTATTTCTCCTTCCGGGGTCTCTATTTCGGCTATTGGTTCGTCTACTGTGTATTCGCCTTCTTTTATTGTTTTTACTGTTCCTTTGATTCCTCTTGGAACCATTACTCTGTGTTCAACTATCTCTGTTTCTGGGACTGTTCCAAGTATTGTTAGTTCTCTTACTTCGTCTCCTTCTGATACTTCTGGCTGGAACTCCCATTTTTTTTCGAAGTCTATTGATGGTACTTCTATACCACGTGGTATGAAGTCTCCTCCTTCTTGTCTTATGTAGTTCAGGGGTCGTTGTATTCCATCGAATATTGAGCTCATTAGTCCTGGAGCTAGGTCGACGGATAGGGGTTGGCCTGTGTTAACGACCTTTTCTCCTGGAGCGACTCCTGATGTTTCTTCATAACACTGTATTACGGCTTTATCGCCGTCTAACTCGATGACTTCTCCGAATAGACCCATTTCTCCTATTTTCACTACCTCGTACATCTCTGTTCCTTTCATGTTGTCGGCTTCGACAACTGGGCCTGAAACTTTAACTATTCTGCCTTCTTCACCACTGGATTCCACTTTACTTTTAGTAGAAATCTTAAATTCCTCCTTTATTTATTTAGATGTCTTCTAGATCTATCTCTACACCAACTGCTTTCTTAACCATTTCCTGTAACTGGGATTGTGTTGACCCATGTTTGTCAGGTATCTCAACTATAATTGGGAATACGTCTCCTCTGTCTCTGAATCTCTTTAATTCTTCTCGGTTTTGTTCTGCGATTCTTTCTGTTGTTATCACTATGCCTATGTCGTCGCTTAATTCATATAATGCGTCTTCGAATTCTTCTCCTTCTTTCGCTACTGAAGCTTCTTTTACTCCGGCTAGTTTGAAGCCTGTTACGGTGTCTTCATCGGCGATTACAGCTACTTTCACAGTACCAAGACCTCCGAGATCTCTTCATAACTCAGGCCTGCGTTTTTGTATGTAAATATTTTTCTGAGGTTCTGAACCTCTATCCTCTTTAAGGCGAGGTATCCTAGTATTACTCCTGGCCCAAGTGGTTCGTCGCGATATATCTCCATAGCGGTTTTCTTAAGTATTTTGTCGAGTTTTATCGATGCTTTTTCTACAACTTCAGGGCATTCGCAGTCTTTTAGTTCGGTGAGTGGTTCGAAGTAGGTTTCTTTTAGTTCTTGGACTGCTTTTCCTAACTCGTCGTATTCAGCCATTGTTAAAAGTATTTCGATGTCTATTTTGTAGGGCTCTATCAAGAATTGTTCGATTTCTTCTGGATCCATTTCGTCTCTTATTGACCTGAGAACTGTTTCTACGTTGACTCGGTCTACCAATAGACCGAAGTATCTTTCAATGTTTTTGTCGTGTTTTTCGAAGTATTTTTTTATTCTTGTGTCGCTGCGTTTGACTTTATTCATTATGTTTTCGTAAAGCTTTAGGTCTAAGAGAACTTCTGGTTCCAGTAGGTCTTCTTGTTCATCGATTTCTTGAAGTATTGGAACTAAAAAACTGTATTCAGTTTTTTTGAGTTTCTCTGCCGCTTCTTTATAGTCCATGGATTTTGCTATATCGTCTATTAGGTTGTATAGCTCTGTATCTGTTTCTATTAAGAACTCTCTGTAGTCATGGTCTTTATCTTTAATCGCCCTCAATGCTACTTTGAGGTTTTGAACGTCCCAACGGTTCATGTATTCTCTAAATACCTTTTTCAGTATTTCTGGACTGTATTTCGCTATGTTGTTTTCTTCTTTAAGAAGATGATTGCAGAGTTCTCGATCTACATCAAAATAGTCTTCATCTTTCGAGATATTTTCACTGTACTCAGTGTCTTTAAGCATCTCTATTGCTTCCGACACAGTGTCGGTTTGCGCGATCTCTGTCATTTTTTGAGGCGAAATTAACTTTGCTTTTTTCGCCCGTACCCTACCAAGAGAAAAATCTAGTGAAGAGATTCCTGTTTCTTTCATTTAATTACCCGGCCAAAAAACTTTTATTAATATTTATAAATATCTGTTGACAACTGCCATCATTCTCAATCTGCTTTTTTTTATTTAAACTTTTGTTATCGATTTCACTAAATGACCACTAAAATCATTTAATTACTAGCAGCGTTAACCCAAAATTTGGTGGCTAACGGAGTTAGGGCTTATAAAACATAGATATTACTACAAACAAATAGGTTTATGGTTTTGATTTAGGGTTTATTTCCGAATTGTCTTAATTTATGTGTTTTGCTTCGATCCGTACTTTATGGAAGACAAGTCCCTCAGGATCCATGGATAATATTCTTTCTTTGTTCTGTCTGTCAGTGATTTTAAGTCCATTTTGGTTTAGTTTTTCTTCAAGTTGTTTTTCCGTGTTGGCTCCAGCAAGGCACGTTACAACCATGGATATATCTTCTCTTAATTCTTCGGGTATATCCTTGTTAACTATTATTTCAGAAAAATAGGCTCTGCCACCTGGCTTTAATATTTTGTTTATGCAGTCCAAAGCCATTTCTTTTTTAATTAGGTTTAAAACACAGTTGGTGAAAACTACATCGAATGTGTTTTCTTTAAAAGGTATTTTTTCGGCGTCGCCTACAACGAACTCTATGTTATCGATATCTAAATCGTTTATGTCTTTTTGGGCTTTATAAGCCATTTCTCCAGAGAAATCAAGGCCGACTACCTCTCCTTTTGGTAGTAGTTGAGATGTTATAAAACAGTTTAGGCCTCCACCGGAACCTAACTCTAAAACTGTTTCTTTGCCTTCCATCTTTATATCATGTAATGGATAATCACATCCAAGTGATATTAGGTCTTCGGAGGCGGTTTCTGCCTCCGGAGATTCGTTTACATCGATTTCAGTGAACCCATCTACCTCGCCTTCGGCTACCTTTGAATAAAACTCTTTTATCTTTTCTTTCATTTGCTCAATCTCTGTATTTGGAGTATATTTTTTCTCGATATAGAGATTCACCGTTTTTGTTTGTTAGGTTGAAGTTACAGAAAGGTATCATCCTTCCGTCTGGGACAACAACGTGTATGCAACATTTCTCTGTTCTGTTTGTTTCATGTGTCCATGCGTCTTGGAAATCCATTATTGATATTGTTAGGTAGTTTTCCATTGCTCTCCTAACAAAGTCTTCCCATCCTCCTGCTTCACAACAGGAGTCGTCGGAACTCATGGTGTCTAATAGTTCTTGAGGATCTGATTCACAGCCACATCGACTTCCTTTCCATCGATTTTCTACAGATGATTTTGTCTTTTCTGCTATATCTCCGACTTGTCCTGAGGCCCCAAGTGTTTTATCTGTTAATGGAAGAAACTCATCGTTCTCATCTAATATTGCGAGACAACTGACATCACAATGTACACTTGGACAGGAGGTTGGAGTGAAGTTTTTAACCCCTATCTGACCTTCTGTCTGGTTTTCAATTGCTTTAGCAGTTTCCCACAGGGTTACTCTGCTGTCTTCATCTAGCCAAGAAGGAGATCTTCCAAACAACGAGACTGGTTGGAAATGAACTCCCTTAACCGCTGGAATCAGTTCTTTTGCAAAATCAACTATTTCGCCTACTTCATTAATGTTGTAGCCTTTAGCAACAGTTGGTACAAGCACTACACCAACTCCGGCTTCTGCAGCTCTCTCTATTGCCTTTACTTTCTCTTCAAGTAGTGGTTTTCCATATCTTTTTTCATAAACATTATCTGAAACCCCATCGAAACTAAGGTAAAGTGAATCGATTCCTTCATCACATATTTTTTTGAAGAACTCTGGGTCTCTAGCTATTCTCACACCATTTGTATTTAATTCGATGTGGTCTATACCAATCTCTCTACCCATCCTAATTATTTCTGGAAGGTCGTCTCTAATTGTGGGTTCTCCACCAGATATTTGAACAAGAGAACTACCATCTGACCTCTCTTTAACTGTTTCAAACATATCTCTAATCTGGTCTAAAGATGGTTCATAGTAATCTCCACCTTTTTTTGAGTCAGCAAAACAAATAGAGCAATTCATATCGCAGTTTTCAGTTACCTCCAAAACAGCGATGCATGTATGTTGTTTATGTTCATTGCAGAGCCCACAATCCATTGGACATCCTTCTTCTCTTATTGTTTTTGGAGATGTTGGTTTTGTACGATCAACCTCGAAATCCTCCATCCCTAAATAGAAATCTGAATTTCTTGATGTCACTGTTTTAAAGACACCATGTTCCTCACATTTTTTTTCAAGAACCACTTCATCATTTTCTATATATTTCTCTCCAACAATGACTCCAAGACACTCTGGACATACACTTTTATATTCTCCTAATTTTTTAACCAAAAAAACACCTCAATCTAAATATCACAGCTAAACAAAAAATATCTCGCTATTTAGATATTCTAAATAGTATTATTTTATCTTTTTTCTTAAAATATTGATTTATTGTATATTCTGTTTTTTATTTTTTAATTAATTCATTTTTTTAGGCTAACGCTATATGGTTAGCTAACGCTATCTGGTTTTGTCTTATTATAAAAATAAAGCTGGGTCAGGGGTGTTTAGCCCCTTAATCCCTTATTTTTTAGGAATGGTTAGGCTCTTTTTTCTTCTAAGATGTTTGCTGCTGCGGGTAGTGTTTTTACAGCGACGTCTTCGGATACGTATCCTTGTTCACAGTCTGGACAATACATTCCTAATACAGGTCTTGTGATACCTAGATAGCTTATGTCTATGTTTTTTTCTCTGGCTTTTCCACCACATGCTTCGCAGACCCATTCTTCAAGTTCTGTTCCTGGGCCTCCGGAGGCTGGACCTTCAATTGACATTTTATGTCCGTATGCGGATACGAGTTTGAATTTGTCTTCATCGACTTTTCTGTATCTTGCGTATGTTGTAAGGTTGTCGCCTTCTTTTTTTGATAGGACTGTTCCGTCTTCGTTATTTACTAATTTGTGTCCTGATTTCTCGCCTTCATGGATTGCTGCCTTTATGCTTTTTTCATCCAAGCCTCGTTCTTCTACGAGATCTTCTACTTCACCTGACATTTCTAATTCGAATTTTGGTTTCTTTTTCCAAATCATTATTCATACCCCCTTTTTAGAACCTCTCATACTGTCCATGGTCTTTGGCCGCCCTCACCATTGCATGTATATTTCCTACTGGTGCGTATGTTGGGCATTCACAGGCTGTTCCTAGTATGAATCCTCTTGGGCTGTCTTTTCCTTTTTCAAGCTGATCTACAGCTTGATCGTATACTTCTCTTGGAGACCCCATCTGGACAAGTGATGTGTCTACTACACCGAATGTTGTACATTTATCTCCGAAGTTTTCAACTAATTTATCTGCTGAGAATATTTCTCCATCTTCGTATCCTATCTGCATAACGGTGAATGGGGACATTGGTGCGTCGGTCCATAGGTCCCAGTCGTCTTTGTGTTCACCACATAGGTGGTAATATACTCCTGGGCCTGAACCGTCTTTCAACGTGTCTTTCACGGCTTTACAGGTTGGCTCGTAGTTGAATCTCTCGATTTGATCTCGGTTGAGTAGGTCACCATTTGCAACAACTGAACCGGCTATCATAACGTTCATTCCATATCTATCAGCGACTGCTCTGTTTGCTTGTAGCATGTGGTCGGCCATTTTATATACAAGGTCTTCTACAATCTCCGGCTCTCTTATTAACCACATTAATAGTTGTTCTGCTTGAACCATGTTTGAGGCTACATCGAATGCTCCATTGAATTGTGTTACCGGTGCAAACATATCGGGGTATTCGTCTAGACAGGTGTCTAGTGCTGTAAAGTGTCTTTCAAGTGTAGGGCCTTCTGCAAGTTCTTCTGGACCTTTTATCTCTAGGTCGTCTACGTCTTCGGGTTCTTTTAGTGGGTATTCATCTATGACTGGTGGACTTTTTTCAGTATATTTGAGTTTAGCTCCATAGTCTTCTCCCCAGTAATCTCCCCATAAATAATGGCCTACTGGAGTTATGTCGTATATTTCACAAGCATTACAAACCATTCGTACTGCATCATCGGGATTCTGCCAGAAATACTTGGTGTCTTTCCTGAATAGCGTTGCAGCGTTTGACAGAAGTATTGGGTCTACAATGACCCGGTCCGATGGTGTATCGGCGAATGGCGTTGTCCATAATGTCGCGGCTTTCCCTAACCATTCTTCATCTATATTGGGTAAAAAATCATCTCTTGGCATACTCTAAAACCTGTTTATAGATTTGACAACATTTATTATTTATACCTTTCGGTTTTAGGGGTATTAAAATCGTTTATTAACTAGTATATCTTTATAAAAACCCCATATAAAGTTTTTTTACTAAAAAAAACGATATATAATTAATTTTTTGGTAAATACACTCTATGAACCTAATTTTCTTTATTTAAAAACAATTTAGTGTTTTTATGTTACTAAGGTTTTTTAGAGTTACTAACATTTTTTTGGATTTTTATTATGTTTGGAAATTATTTTATTAAAAACTGATATAACAAAAAAACTAAAAAATAGTTTATAGATTTCTTATAACTTCTTGTTTACAGCGAGTTCCGTGAAATCGTCCTTCTCCTAAATAGACGGAGTTCTAAGCCCTTACCTAATATAAAAAAAATAGTTGTTTGGCTCCACCCTATTTGTTGGGTGGCGGGCCAAACTGTTTTACGCAAACTTTGAACCCTTAATAAATCTAGTAAATATAATATTTAAAAAACAGTTTTTAGTTTCTTTTTGTTTTCTGGTCTATAGTTCCTCCACTTCATATCACCTTCTTCATTTCTTCATTTCTTTTTTCTTTTTTTGGACATGCCATCTGAATACTTTGAAAGATAGTAGCACCGTTATTAGGAATCCAGTTAGGGTTCCTATTACGATGCCGATACCAGGGAACGTAATTCTTCCGCCGATGTATAGTCCAGCGAAAGAGGATGCGATTACTATGCCCGCAAAAACTACGCCCCACAGCATGCCTTTTAACATTACATCTTTACTCATTTTCTAAATCAATTTTCTATTAAATTCCAAATACCAGTAGTAGCGCTATCAATAGTCCGTAGATCGCTAGAGCTTCCGCGAAAGCGACGTATATAATTGTTATACCGCTTACTTCTGGGTTCTCTGCTATTGCGCCTGCGCTTGCTACACCGACTCTTGATATAGCCCATGCAGCCACGAGTGCTGGTATTGCTATAGCGAGTACTGCTGCAAGATTTAATCCAATTTCTAACTCTATCATATCTTCACCTCCTTCTATGTTTTATTTTAATTTAAAGGGAATAAACTGTCTTGATCCACCTTCATAGAATTTATCGAACCATTCGTAGTAGTGTAGTCTTAGAGAGTGTAGGAAGACGATTATTCCGTCTAAAGCGAGTATTACTAGAGTTGCTATGCTGTAGAACAATATCCATCCTAATGTAATTCCAAGGGCTCCTCCTCCAGAAAGGGCTGTGAATACTTCAGCAACCTCTACTAATGCTAGGAAAAGGCCTATATGTACTAACGCGAGGGCGAAAAGCCGGCTGTATGAGATTGTGTTTGAAACAAAGGATAATATCCCGTGGAACGCTTCGAAAGCACCTTCTCCAACTAGGGTTACTGCTTCTTTAGTTCCTTTGAAGTGCCCTATCTCGGCGATTAGTTCTCCTAGGGTTAGTAGTATTACTGGTGGTACGAGTACTGCTAGGAAGAGTGGTATGTTCCATGCCATTGGATCCATGCCATGTTCAGTTATGGATATTGCAACTAAGCCTGCAGCACCTAATAATATCCATATTTTGGATATTGGTATTACTGTTGCTCTGACGGAATGTTTTAGTTTGTTGAATATATCTAGTGTCATTCCCACTGTCATATGTATAATTCCAAATGTTAATGCGATTATTAGGAAGTTTATGGGTTCGTATATTGGGTATATGAATAATGCGTGGTCTGGTGGGGTTATTGTGAATCCAAGCATTTCGGATTGGGCTGCTGGTGTTAAACCCATGAATTTCCCATATACAAACCCAAATAGCATCGAAAAGAATCCGAGTGGCAACATAACTACTGCTAGGTCTTTGATTGCTCCTTTAGCTACTTTTAGTAGTAATAGTCCTGCTAGGAAAACTATTAATCCGTGTCCTACGTCTCCGAACATTACACCGAACAGTAGGGGGAGGAATAGTGCCATTACGGCTGTTGGGTCGACTTCGTTGTATCTGGGGAGTGCGTATGTTGATGTTAGTAGTTCGAATCCTTTGAAGTATGATGGGTTGTCTAGTTCTACGGGTACGTCTTCGTCTTGTTCTGGTTCACGTGTTTCTATTAGGGCGATACCGTTTGTTATGTTTTCTACAATTTGGGTTAGTTTTTTTGATTTTTCTTTAGTTATCCATCCTTCTATTATTGATACTCTTGTGCTTTCTCCCATTTTTTCTTGAGCGTCTTTTCTGTCGAGCATTACTTCAAGTGTTTTTTTTATTTTTTTGGTTTTATCTCGGTGTTCGGTGTCCATCTCACTGATTCTTTGTATTATGTTTTTTTGTGTTTCTTTTATTTTCTTTAAAGCTGATTCGGTTTCTCTGACTATTTGGCTTGGTGTTTTTTCTGGTTTTTCCTCTGGTGTGAATAGTTCTACGTCATGTTCTTTCAGTGTTTCCATTATGTTTTCTTTTTGTTCGTTGAGGAAGGTTGCTGCAATTGTGTCTTTGCCTTGTTCTTCTTTCTTTATGTTGATCCATAATGCTGTTTCTTGGGTTTCTAGTTTGTCAAGGAGTTTTTCTCCTTTTTCTCTAGATATTTTACCCATTACTGTGTAGGTGTAGTTTGATTCTCCTAGATAGCTTAATGGTATTTCGAACCTTGTGTATTGCTGTATGTTGTCCTTATATTCTTTGAGGTTTTCTTCTTTTGTTTGTAATTCTGTTAGCTGGTTTTCCAGTCTTTTTGTTTCTCCTACGATTTCGTCGATGAAATCTAAGTCTTGAGTTTTTACCTCGATTTCGGGTTCTATTGTTTTTTTGGTTTTTTGATCGCTTGAGAATAGGTTTTTTATTTTTTCTCCAAATGATTCCTCTTCTGTTGTAAGTTCTTTTATTTTATCGAATATGTCAAGGATTCTCCGAGATTTAAGGTGGTAGGATCTTAGGTTCTTTTTTTCTTCACTTGCATCGCTAAATGTGAAGAAATCTGGAAAATCCTGGATGCTTTGGGTGGCCTCATCGATGTGTACAAGGCCGGCTTTTTGTAGTTCTTCGATAAGTGGGTCTCTATAGTTTCTTAGGGTTACGATCTCCACTTTCTCCATCCGTTTTGGCCAGAACAATTATTTCCCTCCATAGGTTTGTGTGGGGTATAGATTTATGGGTTGAAGTTTGGTTTTGGTTGATTCAATTGTTTTTCTCTTTGTTTTCGACTTATTATGACTAATTTCGCAATTATTTAAACCTTTCTGGGTTGTTTGGGGTATTGCATTCATGGAATTTGATTTATATGTCACTTTCTTCAACCATACCTTGTTTTTTAGAAACATACCCTGTTGACTATCTGTCGTATTTCTCCTCTTTTTCTTCTGATTATCTCTTCGATTGTGTTATCTATTGTTATTGATTTGTCTTGTGATGTTGCGGTTATTCCTGCAGCGCTATCTATTTTTTCTCCGATTTCGATTTCGATTTGTTTGTTTAGTGTTTCTTCGATTTCTTCTTTGATTAGGTTTTTGTTTTCTTTGATTAATTCGAGGTCTTTGGTGTTTGCGTTTATTATGAGTTTTTCTGTGTTTATTTCTGTGAATGATTCTTTGATTAGGTTTTGTAGTAGTTCTAGCTTTTTTTGTTCACTGTAATTTGTTATAGATGTTTTGATGTCTTCTATGATTTCGTTTATTAGTTGTTCTTTTACGTCTAGTTTTGATCTTTTGGCTTTGAGTTTTGCTTCTGCCATCATGCTTCTTTTTTCTTGTTCAATCTCTTCTCTTCTTTCATCGATTATTTCTTGTTTGTTTTTCTCTGCTTTTTCTTGAGCGTTTTTCTTTATGTTTTCTGCTCTTTCTTCGGCATTGGAGACAAGTTCACTGGCTTCTTCTTCGGCTTTATTAATTATCTCTTTTTTTAGCTTTTGAACGCCACTTTCCATCTGCATTTGTAATACACCATAATTATTTTTATCTGGTTTTTCTTTATGTTCCGATTAATAGTTCAAAGACTTCTTCTTCGGCTTTATCTGTGTTTTCTTTGGCTTTCTCCAACATTTCTTCGGCTTCAGATTTTCCTTCGCTAATTATTTTTTCCGCTTCTTCACTGGTTTCTTTGAGTTCTTCTTTCTTGATTTCCTCTATTTCTTCTCGAGCTTCTTTTTTGGCGTTTTTAGATATCTCTCTGGCCTCCATCTCGGCTTCTCTGACTATTTCTTCGGCTTTAGTTTGAGCGTCCTCTATTATTTCAAGAGCCTTTTTTTCAGCCTCTTTGATTTCCTCTAGTTTTTCTTTTTCCATTGAATAACCCTCTATTGTTTTTTGGTCCATCAGGCTTTAAGACCTAACACCATTTAAATCATTACTGATGGCCTAGATTCATAACGATGTGAATCAATTGTTCGGTTTTGTGTTACGATCGAGTTTTACGGTAATTGAAAGTCAACATATTATTCCTCATGTTCTACTTAGTTTTTAGTTTTATCCCATCTACAGGTTCCTTATTTTTTTGTTTTTTGTTTTTTATTTAGGTTTTAGAACATGAGAATTGAGTATATCATGTATATTGCGAGCATTAATACTATTAGGAATATTGCAAAGCTAACTCCCCGTCCGCTGTCTATGTCGTAGTTTTGTTGTTCTTCTTTTTGTGCGTTTATTGATTTTAGGATGGGTTCGAATATTTTTGTTGAGAAGTATCCGTTTACCGTTGTTCCTGTTAGGTTTACTATATTTGATGTCTTTGTTATTCCTTTAATTATTGAGTTATAAATATTGTTTACTGTAAACAATTTAGGCCAACTTCTTGTTTCAAGTTTAAGTATGTATGCTCCTGAATATAGGGCTATACCTATTGCGAATGATGTTAATACTGCTGTTAGGTCTTCTGTTATGAAGACGTTTATTTCTGATACGTATGTTATTGATTCTGGGTTTAATGAATGGGTTTCCAGTACTGGTGTTATTAGGTTTTGTAGTAATGTGCTTGGGAAAAGGCCGATCAAGATTATTAGTGTTGCTATAGTTCCTACTGATGCTGCCATTAGTTTTGGTGCTTTTTTTATTTTTTTGTTTGAGTCACCAGTTAGGAATGTGGATATTAGTAGTTTTAGTGAGTATGCTACAGTTCCGCCGCCTATGATTTTGAATAATATTTCTGCTATGTATAGTGATTGGTCGCCGGTTAATGCATAGGCATCGTATAATGCATGGTGTATTATTGTTTTGCTGACGTATCCATTGAATAGTGGCATGCCGGCTATTCCTAGTAGGGCTATTATGCATAAAATGAATGTTATGGGCATTTTTTTGTAGAGCTGGCCCATTTCACTCATTTTTAGTGTTCCGGTTCTGAAGTATATGATTCCTGCTATGAAGAATAAAGCTGATTTGTAGAGGGCGTGGTTTGCTACGTGGTATAGTGAGCCGGCATATCCCATTGCAGCGCCTTCGTATCCAAGGTATGCGGCTGCTCCTATCCCTATCATTAGAAGGCCTATCTGGCTTATTGTGCTGTATGCGAGAAGTGTTTTTATGTTGTCTTGGAATAATGCGAATATCCAGCCGATGAATGAGGTTATTATTGCTATCCAGATGACCCAGTAACCGATTTCGGGTAATGCCCATGTTGTTGCTAGGTCGCTGGGTGTGAATATTGTTCCTGTGGTTCTGAATATTCCGTATATTCCTGCTTTAACCATTATTGCTGATAGAAGGGCTGATGCGGGGGTTGGGGCGACTGGATGTGCTTTAGGGAGCCATATGTGTACTGGGAATATCCCTGCCTTTCCTCCGAATCCAAGTATCATTAATCCCACGATTAGGTATTTGAGGTTTCCAAGCTCCGATATTTCCCCTAGCCTTGGGTTTATCGACATGGAGCCGGTGTTCATGAATAGTAGGATTATTCCTATTAACAACATCAATCCACAGAACGCGCCGACGTAGAAATATACTTTACCAGCTTGGTATGATTCGAGTGATTGTTCGTGTATAACGAGCATTAGTGAGAAAAGTGCGAGTAGTTCGAAGAATATATATATGACGAATAGGTCGCCGCCAACGATGACTCCCATGTTGACGGCTAGTGTCATTATTAAGAATAAGAAGTATCGGTTTGTGGCGTGTTCTTTTTTTACGTATGTTATTGAGTAGATGGTTGCTACCATCCATATAAAGGAGGTTGCAAGGGCGAATATAAATGAGAAGGAATCTACGTAGAATGTTATTGGATACATTGTTGTTAGTGAGGCGAGTGTGTATTCGATTTCGCCTCCACCACTGACGTATGGATACATCAGAACGGTGATTAAGAAAGTTAATATTGATATTAATGCAGCTGTATAATGTCCATATTTTTCACGCCAACCCTTCCCAATGATGTAAGCTATGAATGCGCCGATTAGAGGTACAAGCACGACTAAGGCGGGTAATGATATCACTGTTGCCTGGGTTGACATTGAGATCATGTTTTTACCTTTTTTTTGTGGGAAGAGGTTTTAGTTCATTACTTTAGGGGAGGAGTGGATTTAGTTATTCAGTTTACTGAAATTTTATCTACTTGTTTAAATCTGTTTCACTGGGATTCAAAATGGGTTTTTATTCCATTTTTATTCTCCCGATATTTTACAACCTAGCAATATTTAAAACTTTTAGGTATGGAGGTTTTTTAGGTGGTTGGTTTGTTTGGTTTATTATATTTTGAAGTGTTATTGGATGTGTTTGTTATTTCTGGATATTTCCTTCTGTATCTATTTCTCCTTTTCTAATTCTGGTTGAGGATATTGGTTTTCCGTTTTCTGCTTTCTGTATTGGTATCTCGATTATTTTTAGTGGTTTTCTATTAAGCTGGATTCGTTTTTTATTTATTTTTTCTGCGTTTGGACGTGTTTCAGGGGATACTATTATTGCATCGATGTCTTTTTGTAGGCTTACCCCGATTTCATCTTCTATCTTAACTATCTGGTATTCTGTATTTTTGGAGATGTTTTTAAGGTAGTTATAGAGTTTTTTTCTACGTGTGTTGTAGTCTTCTATCTCTCCATGTTTTTCGCTGCACATTTCGTTTGATGTCAGCCCTATGATTACATGGTCTCCTATTTCGAAGGCTTTTTTAAGAAGAGTTTTATGGCCTTTATGTAAGTGTGAGAATGTTCCGCCTAAAACTACCTTCATGTTTGTTCGATGGTTTTTATATTTTAAGCAGGCTTTTTTCCTTTAGAGAGGGTTGGGTTCACCTGGTTTCTATTCCTTTTTGGTTTAGGTATTCTTTTACCTCTTTGACTGTGTATTCGTTGTAGTGGAATATGCTTGCTGCTAGGCAGGCGTCTACATCGGTTTGTTTGAATGCTTGGTGCATGTGTTCTGGTGTTCCTGCTCCTCCTGATGCTATTACTGGTATGTTTGTTGCTTTGGTTATTGCTTTGTTTAGTTCGTTGTCGTATCCGTCTTTTGTTCCGTCTCTATCCATGCTTGTTAGCAGTATTTCTCCTGCTCCTCTTTCTTCTACTTCTCTGGCCCAATCGATTGCGTCGATGCCTGTGGATTCACGGCCTCCATATATAACTACTTCGAACCATCCTTCTTCTCCATCTTCGAACTGTATGTTGTTTCGGCCTTCTTCTGGTTTTTTATTTCTTTTGGCATCTATTGCTATAACTATGCATTGGCTTCCGAATTTTTTTGATGCTTTGTTGATTAGGTCTGGGTTTTTAACTGCTGCTGTATTTATACCTACCTTGTCGGCTCCGGCTCTTAATGTCCGGTTTATGTCTTCAATTGATCCGATTCCACCGCCTACTGTGAATGGTATGAATACTTCGTTGGCTGTTTTCTGGATTACGTCGATCATGTTTTCTCTGCCTTCTGCTGAAGCGGTTATATCTAGGAATACGAGTTCATCGGCTCCTTGGTCGTTGTATTTTTTTGCTAGGTCTACTGGTGTTCCTGCTTTCTTTAGGTCTTTGAATTCAATTCCTTTTACAACCATGCCGCCTTCTCCGGATAGTTTTACGTCTAAACAGGGTATTATTCTTTTTGCAACCAAATTTATCCCTTCATTAGTTTTTCTATTGATTTATATGCTTTTTTAAGTTCTTTAGGTCCCCAACTGGATTTGTCTTCAACTAACTGTATCTCTAGTTTTTTGTTTTGGATCTGTCCAATATGTGATAGTAGGTTGTCTTCTATCTCTAATTCTTTTTTAGATATCAGTAAGAACCTTCCATAGCTTTCTGAGAAAAATATTTCTTCTCTATCCAGCTCTCCCTGTACATCGGTTAGGTCTGTTTTTATTCCAACGTTGTTTTTTATAGCGGTTTTTGCTAAAGCTGTTATTAATCCTCCACGTGAAATAGCTCTAGCTGTAGCGATATCGTTTTCACGTACAATCTGCCGTACTTTCTTTATGTTCTCTGTATCCTGGTCTGTGGGTATAGGTGGGTTTTCTCCAACAGAGTTGTATATCTCTTTGAAGTATTGTGATGCTCCTAGTTCGGGTCTTGTTTCTCCATATAGGTATACATGGTCTCCGGTTGAGACATCCATGCTGGGTATCTGCTCGATATCGGGTATCCAGCCTACCATACCTATGTTAGGGGTTGGTTTTACTGTGGAGCCGTATTCTATACTCTCATTGTAGAGAGATACATTTCCACCTACAACAGGTATATCCATTGAATCGGCCATCTCAGCCATTCCTTTAACTGTTTCTTTGAATTCCCAATATATCTCTTCTCTTTCAGGGTTTCCAAAGTTTAGGCAGTCAACCATTGCAATCGGTTCTGCACCCATCGTTGCGAGGTTCATTGCGTTTAACAGTACTGAGCCTTTACCACCCATAAATGGATTTAGGTATGTGTGGTGTGAATTACATCCAGAAGTTAGAGCTATCCCCTCTTCATCCATCTGTAAAACAGCAGCATCTGCACCGGGCTTGACAACAGTTCTTGTCTGCACCTCATAGTCGTATTGGCTGTATATCCATTCTTTTGAAGCGATGTTTGGATTGGCCATTATTTTAGTTAAACTTTCTTCAACAGGTGGTGTTGTTCTTGAGGAAATCTCTTGAGACCTATCAACTTCTTTCTCATTTCGATTATATGTGGGTGCTTCTTCAGTCAATAACTTTACAGGTAGATCTACAACTTTTTCATCATTATGCCAAGCAATATACTGTTCTTCTTTTATGACCTCTCCCACTACGTTGGACTCAAGGTCATATTTCTCAACTAACTCACGTGCTTTATCGATGTTTTCAGGGTCTATTTCAACAAGCATTCTCTCTTGTGACTCAGATAACAATATCTCAAGAGGATGCATATCTTCCTCACGTAAGTGTACCTTGTTTAAATCAATTTCAGCTCCAAAACCTCCTAGTGAGCACATCTCAGATGAAGCTCCTCCTAAACCAGCTGCACCAAGGTCTCTACACGCCTCTATCAAACTTTCTTCCGCCATCTCAAGTATACAGTCAATTAATAGTTTCTCTGTAAATGGATCTCCAACCTGAACACTTGGCCTCTCCTCTTCAGACTCCTCTTCAAGCTCTTGAGAAGCAAATGAAGCTCCTCCTAAACCATCACGACCCGTAGATGCACCTACAAGAAGTAATGAATTTCCGGGAGTTTTTGCTTTAGCTGTAACTAGGTTTTCCACAACCCCTACACAAAAAGCGTTTACAAGGGGATTCCCATTATAACTTGAATCAAACTCAACCTCACCACCTACAGTTGGAACCCCTATGCTGTTTCCATAATCAGAGATTCCATCCACAACTCCTTCAAGCAAATAACGGTTCTTCTCCTTATCTAGATCTCCAAACCTTAATGGATCAAGCAAGGCAATCGGCCTCGCACCCATAGACAATATGTCTCTAACGATTCCTCCAACCCCTGTTGCAGCACCGTTGTATGGATCTACATAAGAAGGATGGTTATGGCTTTCTATAGCTAGTGCCAACATCTCTCCATTCGGAAGGTTGATAACCCCTGCGTCATCACCCGGACCAATAACAACGTTATCGCCATCTGTAACAAAGTTGGTTAAAACAGGCCTACTAGACCTATAAGCACAGTGTTCACTCCATAAGTTAACGAAAAACTCTTCTTCCACCTTATTAGGTTCTCTACCCAATCTATTCTTTATAATATCTAAATCATTTTGTTCAAGTGTCAAGACATGCACCTCTTATTTAAACATACACCTAATCAAATACAACTACCTTTACAGCATAACTTCAAAAATATCTACAAATACAAGTTTGTACCGGTCACGTTATTTAAAAAACTAAATCTCGGTTTTTTGTTCTTTATGGTATTTTGTCTTGTGGGAGTTTCCCTGCCTGCATACTGAGGTCTGTTAGAACTAGTGCTGCCATAGATTCTAGGACGGGTACTACTCTTGGACATATACATGGATCGTGTCTTCCTTCTATCTCTAGATCTATCTGTTCTTTATTTTGGAGGTTTATCGTTTTTTGTTTTTTATTGATTGAGGGGGTTGGTTTTATTGCTGCTCTGAAAATTATTGGCATACCGGTGGATATTCCGCCTAAAACACCACCGGCATCGTTTTCCAACATTTTAACTTCATCGTTTTCAATTGTGATTGGGTCGTTTGATTCACTTCCAAGCATAGTTGCGGAGTTGAATCCTGCGCCTATTTCAAATCCTTTTACGGCTCCAACAGACATTATGGCTTTAGCTAACTCTGATTCGAGTTTTTTGAATACAGGTTCTCCAATTCCTGGTGGGACATCTTCTGCAATAACTTCAACTACTCCTCCAACTGAATCGCCTTTATTTTTAGCTCTGAGTATCTCTTGCTCCATCTGGCTGGCTTTTTCTGGGTCTCCACACCTAACAGGGTTTTCTTCGACAAAACGCTTTATCTGACTTGGTTTGGGGTTTGATTCAACTTCACCAACTTTTTTTACATGTCCATATATCTCGATATCTATAGTTTCTAAGAGTTTTTTAGCTATTGCACCACCACAAACTCTTCCAACAGTTTCACGTCCTGAAGACCTCCCGCCACCTCTAAAATCTCTATATCCATATTTAGCTTCATATGTATAGTCTGCGTGACCAGGCCTCAATTTAAAACGACTATATTTAGATGAATCTACGTCCTTGTTCTCAACCAACATACCTATTGGTGTTCCAGTGGTCTTTCCCTTGAAAACACCGGAAAGTATTTTCACTAAATCCTTTTCATCACGGCTTGTTGAGACATTACTTTGTCCCGGACGCCTTCTATCTAATTCAAGTTGTATATCTTTTTCTGAGAGCTCTAGGCCTGCAGGAGAGCCATCTACAACTGCTCCAACAGAGCCTCCATGAGACTCTCCAAATGTAGTAACGCTAAATAAGTTACCAAAAGTATTAGACAATGCTAAACACCCAAAGTACCTAGAACTGGATTAAACTTATTTTTTGAGTTAAAAAACCTTTTTTTATTTTATTTTTTTACTTCTGTATACCTTGTCTCTGTCTTTTTCTATCTTCTTCCTAATTCTCATTAGAGTTATGTATAGTAGTGTGAAGGCAATTACAGAAAAGATCATGGTTATCTGCATCGAGGTCTCCATTCTCACCTCACTAATTTCTATCACCCTTGGATGTATTGTATCCCATATCTCTATCGATATATATGTTATTGGAACGCTTATGAAAGCGATTACTCCATAAACTGCTGATAACCTACTTGTTTTCTCCGTTTCCAAGCTATGTCTTAGGGTTAGGTATCCAATGTATATTATAAACATTATGAGTGTTGTTGTTAGGCGGGGGTCCCAAGTCCAAAATACTCCCCATGTTGCTTCTGCCCAAATAGATCCGAGTATTAAAGTTAGGCCCGTGAACAACACACCTATCTCCGCTGATGTATATGCTGTTATGTCCCAGTTTCGGGATTCATTTCTTAGATATTGTATGCTCGATATAAATACTATGAAGAACGCTAGGAATGATGTCCAAGCTAGGGCTACATGGAAATAAAAAACGTTCTGTATGACCCCCATCTCTATGTCTGTTGGTGAATATATGAAGATTAGGTAGATGGTGATTGCCATAACGATGGTGGTGGCCAGTATTAATAGGTTGTCCTTATCGATTTTTTGTTGTATTTTTTATTCCCCCATTACGTAGTTGAATGTTAGTATTGAGGCTGTAAAGAATATTACTGCATATGCACTTAACATCTGTATCCATGGTAGGTAGTTTTCTCCATTGTTCAAAGCTATAGTGGTTGCCTCTACCGATCCAATTACAACCGGTATTATTATTGGAAATAGGAGGACCGGTAGTATCATGGTTTGGAGTCGGCTTGAAGATGTTATTGCTGAAAGTAGGGTGCCTACAGATACGAATCCAAATGTCCCGACAATTATTACTAAAAGGATTTTGGGTAATGCGGTGATAACTCCTGTTAAGTTGAATAGAAATATAAAGAAGATTAGGGTCAGTAATTCGACAGATAGTATTATTATGTAGTTTGAAATTGTTTTACCGATGTATATGGCGCTCCAATCAATTGGTGTTAATAACACTCCTTTTATAGCACCTGATTCTCTTTCAAACGCGAAACTCTGGTTTAAACCTAATATTGCGGCGAATATATATGTTATCCAAAGTAGGCCAGGGAACATTTCACTGTAGTTGTTTGATAAGTTTTCTGTTACGGCGAAGTTTAATATGATTATTACTATGGCGGAAAAAGCCGCCATTGATGTTATCATTTCTTTAGTCTTTATTTCTATTAAAAGGTCTTTATAGGCCAATTGAAGTGTTTTAGAGAAATAATCCTTCATAGAAAGCTCCGGGTAATGGTTTTTCTGGATATATTCGATTTGACATCCTTTTATACCTAAGGAGAGGGGTTACTGCTCTCTCAAACCCTCACAAAAGTTAATATTTTTTTGTGTAACCAATAAACTGGTTTTTGGGTTTTTATTCTTCTTTTTCTGGTTTGTCAACTCCTCTCATTCCCTCTATAAGAATTACAGGTCCATAGGTTGCTTCCTTTATTTTACCAGCCATGTCTCCTAATATAAGGTCTTTCAGGCTTTTACCAATCTTGCCTATAATCAATAACCCGTACTCTGGTGATCTTTTTTCAATCTCTTTAACTAGATTTTCTCTATTGATTTCTATTCTTTCTGTGATGTTTTCTAGTTTTATTCCATGTTCCATTAATGTTGAAACGCCCTGATCCAGAGTTGTTTCTTCAGGATCAACCAACATCAAACCAACTTCAGGTTCTTTAAGTCCGAGTTGGTTAATAAATTCACCAGATTTCTCCAGGTTTTCTAGATATCTGTATACTATCAACACCTTTTGGTAGGGTGGTAGTGGGTTTAGTAGTATTGTTGCATCCACTTTTTCTTCTTTCTCTATCCTTTCTATTGTTTCTTTTTTATTGTGTGTGAATGCTTGTCTTGTCTGGGTTGTTGCCCCTGCTTCATCAAAGCTTTTTTTAATGTTTTCAAGAACTACCTCTACCTTGTCTTTGTATTGGGAGCTGGCTTGACTTGCTGCAGTTTGTTCAGGTATTTCATGTATCCCAAGGAGAATTACCTCCATATCTGAAAGGAGGTTGATAATTCCCTCGGATACTGATTCTTTTTTAACCACTTCGATTGGAATTAATACTTTTTTAGTCATTCTTCCAATACTCCTTTAAGTTCTACATCTGATGCGTAGATTACTGTCCACAAACCTGCTATCAACAGTATTGCTATACCTATCCATCTAGAAGCAGGCTGCATAAAGGCTATTAAGACGAAACTTGATATACCTCCTATTATCGGTAGCCCTGGATATCCAGGGGTCTTAAAATCGGGTTCATACCAATCTGGAGAGGTTCTTCTAAAGAAGATTACAGAGAAACAAATCAATCCATACATAACTAAGTGGAGAAATGAAGCTACTTCAGCAAGCAACTCAACCTGCCCTACTAAAACCAAACCAACTATAAATATACCTGCAGATATCAACGCTATGTGAGGAGTCCCGTATTTAAGATTAATCTCACTAAGTTTTTGAGGTACAAGTCTATCTCTACTCACACTGTACAAAGCCCTTGACGAAGCCAGTATAGAGGCATTGGCGCTTGATATCGTTGCTAACAAACCAGCCACAAGAATCGTAATCGCTCCTAAAACCCCTAGAAGCTCTCTAGAAACCTCAACTATAGCTGTCTCCCCAAAACCACCTAAAGTTACACTATCGATTGCGCTAGTAGCAACAAAGATAGTTAACGCATATAATATAGTTACAACCACAACAGAGCCAACCATCGCAAGAGGTAAATTCCTACCTGGATCTTCAATGTCTCCTGCTATCGTTGCCACTTGAGCAAAACCAAGATATGAAGTGAATACCAATGCAGCTGTTGAGAAAACAGGGGCTATACCGAAAGGCGCAAACTCCTCCGGAACAGTCTCTCTACCTAAAACACCAACCGCATCTAAACTACCATAAATCAAGAAAACAACCAAAATAACTATTAAAAGAGTTACAACTGAATTCTGCAGTTTCTCCGTATTTTCAGTCCCAGAAATATTAATTAAAACCAATAAAACTCCAAAAAACACCGCCAATAACACAACTGGATCAAAACCAATCGTCAAACCAGCTTCATACAAAACCTGAATCGCATAATAACCAAACCCAACAAGATAAAAAGCTGTAGCAAAAATCAAACCAAACCAAATAGACACACCCACCATCCCCCCGGCCTTAGTACCCAACGCCCTAGAAATAAAGAAATAACCACCCCCACTTCTAGGCATCGCAGTAGCAAGTTCAGAAGCAGGTAATGCAACCAATAAAGCGATTAAACCACCAATAATAAAACTAAGTATAGCTGCAGGCCCTGCATTACCAGCAGCAAGTCCTGGAAAAACAAATATACCAGCACCAATCATAGTTCCAATACCAATAGTGAGTCCTCCCATCAACCCAATTGTTCTCTCAAGCTCAACCCCTTCCTCATGAACACTAACCTGCTCACCATCCTCCTCAGGAATAGCCTCGGACACACCATTGCCTAAATCATTATCCTCAGACACAAACACCACCCAAAACCCCATATCAGTAAAGACCGGTGACATCCTCCCCTCTCTGAAAGAAGGGGGTCTCGGCCCTGAATTGAGATAAAAGGTTTTTATATTAATCTAAAAATCTCACAGGCAGTTTAAATGTAAAATCAAAACCCTATTTATTTTTTTGGGAATCCCAATTTTTTAAAAAAAAAACATCCTCTTCCCAGTAAGGAAGTCTCAGTTTTAAGTTGAAATACAACCGGTTTTTGTTTTAGAGATGCTAATGATTATATTATTTTGATAGTGATATATGTATTAAAAACATTTTTTGTGGGTTTTTTGTTCGGTGTTTGTCATGCTTGAGGTTAAAAATATTGTAAAGGATTTTGGTTATGTTAGGGCTTTAAATAATGTTAATTTATCTGTAGATGGTTTTAAAACTGTTTTTGGGCCTAATGGTGCTGGTAAAACCACGTTAATTAAGATATTATCTAGTGTTATGGAGCCTTCTCTAGGTACGGCAATGGTTAATGGTGTTGATTTAAGGGAGAATCCTGTTGATGTTAGGTCTCAGATTGGGGTTGTTTCGCATCAATCTTATTTCTATGGTAAGTTGACATGTGAGGAGAATTTAAGGTTTTATGCTGGTATGTATGGTGTGGATAAAGACAGGCGTGTTAGGGAGCTTTTATCTAAAGTTGGTTTGTTGAGTAGGGGTTTGGATAAGGTTGAGGATTTTAGTAGGGGGATGGAGCAAAGACTATCTATTGCAAGGGCTTTGCTTCATGATCCTCCGATTCTCTTGTTAGATGAACCCTATACGGGGCTAGATCTTCAGGCCAGTGAGATGTTGAGAGATACCTTATCTGACCTAGATGGTAAAACAGTCTTGATGACTACACATAACATCCAGAGAGGTCTTGAGTTATCTGATTCTATCTCAATACTTATCGATGGCGAAGTTGTATTCGATAAAAATAAGGATGAAATAGATTTGGATAGTTTCCCAAGTATCTATCGGTCATCGCTTAAAGGAGATCTTAGTATGGATTAGTTCTACAGATGAGAAGGGATAGTGCCTTGGAGCTTGTGGACGGCTCTTCCGTTAACCACTCCACCGTTCGAGAAGATACGTTCGATGGTTGAACTGGGAGTATTAGCAGTTAACCCACGGGAAAAAGCCTCGGAGCTCAACCCCGAAGCAGTTCACTTTCATTTTCAATTCACTCTCTTGGAAATCAATTTTTAGTTTTAAGTCAGATCTTTTTTTGATTATGTTTAGTACTGGATTTGAAAGGCTTGATAGTTTTCTCGATCCCTCTCCATTTAGTTGCGGTAATCTGGTTTTGTTTCGTGGAGATGGATGTATGGATGTTTTTTATAGGTTTGTTGCCTGTAACGCTGGCTATAGTGTTATAGTGGATGGAGGTGGTTGTATCAATCCATATCTGATTGGAGAGGCGGGAGATGAGTTAGGGCTTAGCAGGGAGAGTGTGCTACAGGTTCCGGTGTCCAGGGCCTTCACCACGTACCAAATCAGTGGGATAATAGATAATCTATGGAGCCAGGACTTCAGGGTTGTTTGTTTTCTAGAGCCCTTTGATCTATTTAGAGATGAGGAAATCGATGAAAAAGAGAGTATGGGGGTTTTAAGGAATTGTTTATCTGAGCTACAGAAGATCTGTATCGATAAAAACGCTGTCTCAGTGATGTTTTCCCTAAATGGGATAGGTTGCTTTAGTGAGGTTTTGAGTAATTTTTTAGATGATGTTGTTGAAATCCAGGAAAGCAAGGGTTGTTTTGAAGTTTATTGGAGGGATATGGTTAGGAGTTTTTGTCCATCCTTAGATAGGCATCAAACAACTATCGATAGGTATGTAGAGGTTGAGGGGGTCAGGGAATTTAGTTTTCCATTTGAGGCTCAAAGAAGGTTAAGTCATTTTATAGAGGTCGATGTGAACTACCTCGGGGTCGAGCTCCGAGGCTTCTTCCCGTGGATTAACTGCTAATACTCCCAGTTCCACCATCGACCGTATTGTCTCGAACGGTGGAGTGGGTCACGGACGGCTGGTTCACACAGCCCGATGCCGACTGTCGCAACTCTCCAGTACGAATCACTGGGAGTGTATAGAGGGTCGGCACATTCCAATCAACTTCTGCTTCCGCAACGCCTTTCACAGCGATATTGACGCCTGCATTCCTATCCGAATGGTCTTGATGACTACACTCTAGACATTTGAATCGCTTCCGCTTCCGATTCGCCTTCTCAGCGTACCCGCACATTGAACACCGTTGCGACGTGTACTCAGGGTTAATCCACGCTACTGGAATCCCTTCGAACGCTGCCTTGTACGAGACGAACGATTGAATCAGATTGAATGGCAAGTGATGTAGGCGTCGGTTCATTCGAGTACCATAGTCGATGTTCTCACGCATCTCCTTGAGGTCTTCAAGGACGATACATGGGTGTTCGAACTGCTGGCACCACTCTATGACTTGCCGTGACAATTTGTGCGTCTTATCGTTCACGAATCGCTTCTCCTTGTCTCCAAGTGCATGGAAAACACTATTTTTCTCGGCGTTTTGAACTCGCTTTCGGATTGTGAAGTACCGATGGCGTTCGAACTTGATTTCAGGGAACTCGATAACAATTGAGTCTTGGACTCCTTCTTCTGTGAGGGCGGAAAGAGCGACGTTATCTTCGTTCACATCGAGTCCGATTAGGGTTTTGCTGTCTTGCTGGTCTCGAATCGTCAGCTCTTCGTTAGTAATGTTCACGTGGAGTTCAGGCTTTTCGTCATGGTATATAACTTCACTTGTACCAATACTCCACTCATCACTTTGAAGTGCCGTGCGGAGTAGGTTGAGGTGTTGGTCACTCCCATTGAGGGTTCCTTTGACGTGCTTGTACGGCTTCGCACTAACACGGAACTTGACGCACCCATCATCAGCGAGCGACAGGTTGTAGCCTTCTTCGTAGTTCGACCGAAGCGGATACGATCCATCCTTGGTGTGACTGGGTTTTCCGAAGTCGTCGTACTCGTAATAATTCTCCATCGCCCCCAGTGCCTTTGCAACGATTCGCTGTGCTGTATTCTTCACAAGGTCGAATTTCTCGGCTACGATGTCATCAATATCGTCCCAGTCTTCACCTTGCTTAGCGAGTTGGATGGTTTCGTTATAGGCTTTTCTTGCTTCAAGCGTTCCATCGTACAGCACTCCCTCGTTGCCACTCTCGATGTCCATTTGAAAGTCAAGAGTTTTCGTGAGAGGTTGCTGTTTTCGAGTCATGGGTAGTTACTCTTCGTTATTTGGTTGAACGTGTCTGTAGTGCAGGATGAGCGTTCGAAGTACGCTATCGAAGCTCTTGTGGTCTTCATCCTCTTTTATTTCTTCGAGGTCTTCATGCACTTTATCGGAGATATTCAGTTGCGTCATGACACATACTTTATGTTGAACTGTTATATATTTTGCGGATATATCTAAGAAATACTATTAGTATTTTAACAAATAATTATATGTATGTCAGAGAACCGTTCGAACCATACAGTATACAATATCAACTATCACTTCGTCTGGTGTCCGAAGTATCGACACTCGGTGTTAGAAGAAGTCGAAACCACTATTGAGAATAGTATTCGGACGGTGTGTTCCGAGTATGAATATGATATACGCTCATTACACATCTCTCCCGACCATGTTCACTTATTCGTCTCTGCTCACCCAAAACACTCACCGAGCAAGATGATTCGAGTGTTGAAAAGCATCACAGCAAGAGACGCATGGAAGAATCACGAGGATTTGTTAGAAGAGTATTTCTGGGGTGGTGGGTTTTGGGAAGAATCCTATTACGTTGGAACAGCTGGTAATGTTTCAAGTACAGTAATTCAGAAGCATATCAATCATTCCGAACATGTGTAGGGTGGACGGGATTCACCCTCGGGGTCAAGCCCCGAGGCACTCTCCCTCTACCGCCTGTAGACATGACACACCTAAAATAATAAAAGAATTTCAAAAAGAAGTTCTAGAACTACTTAAAAAAGCGGATACGATAAAAGAATATAGAAAAAAACAACTAGAAGCCCTAGAACTCCTAGAAAAATACAAAAAACAGATAAAACAAGGTTGTATATCAAGAGAAAAACTTGCATATACCTCAAAACCATCTAAAAAAATAGAAGACTACAAAACAATGAATAGAAACAAGGCCGCGTTAATAAAATACAGAGATAAAGGCAGTGAAATAAAACCTGGAAAAAAAATCAAATACATAATCAGAAATTCAAACCTAAAAAACAGAGATAAAATAGCATTAGTAGAACAAGAAAGCCCTATCGACATAAACCACTACACCAAATTATTGGAGCGCGCATACCAAACCCTCCAACCAAACCAAACCAAAAAAATAAAAAATAAAAAAATAAGACAATGCGATATAGAGGCAAACTACTAATCTACCTATTAGTTTTCTTGAGAACCATTAGTTTTCTTAAGAAGCCAAGCAATATTTTTACCTAGATCCTTCATAGTCTCCATACCCTCATCATCTTCTGACACTTCACCTTTCTCACCACCCATACCAAGGTTCCAATAACTTGAGCCAACGACAAACATCTCATTGATCAAGAAAAAATGGTTTATAGAATCCAAGGTATGTATAGAGCCCGCTCTTCTAACAGCTGAAACACTTGCACCAACTTTTCTACGTAAGAAATTATCGTTAGCAGAACAGACATATCCGGCTCTATCGATAAGTGCTTTTGTTTCCGAGGTTAAGTCGGAGTAGTATGTTGGAGAACCGATGATAATACAGTCGGCCTCAGCCATTTTACCAATACACTTATTAACTATATCATCATCGATAACACATTTCATGTCTTTGTTATCGAAACATTTCAAACAGGCAGTACACCCTCTAACTTGCTTCCCACCAACCTGAATCAACTCACAATCAATACCTCTGTCTCTAAGTTCATCAAAAACCTTCTCAATTAAAATCTTAGTGTTTCCATCGCTACGAGGACTTCCATTAAAACCCAGAGCTTTCAATATAAACACCAAAAAACCAATACAACCGGAAAAACCATTAGTTTTTCCAAAAAAACTATATTTTCAGAAAAAACGATTGATGTTCAGACTGCTCCAAACAACCTAAAGTATAGAGGGGTATTGGGGGTTGTGTTATATTTTTGTTATATGAATCTGGGTGTTTTTTCTCTATATTTTTGATATAAATGTGGGTTATCGATGGATTGCATCACCTCTTTCTCTTCATCGATCGTTAGTTTATAGTAGAAATATATTAAGACTGGTAGCATAGCTAAGGTTAGTAGTGAAGGCCAGTGGATAAACCATCCAACTGCGATTAATATTATACCTAGGTATTGTGGGTGGCGGGAATAACGATATACTCCGTTTGTTACAAGCTCTTTTTGTTTTATGTTTTTATATAAGGTGATCCAGCCTAGAATGACTATAATCATTCCTATGAGGCTTATTATCATTCCAACAATCTTCCAGAAGGTCATAGATAGAGATTGACCCAGGAATGTAAAGGAGAATATAATTTCTTGTGTTGGTGGTGCTCCTCCAGGTGAGATAGCGGCTGCAGATGAGATATAGACTGTTAATGGAACACCGTACATTTCGATAAATAGTGAAACTATGAAGGCTGTGTATATCCCCATTGATTTCCATTCAATTTTCTTCCTGAAAGAAAGAGGTAACAAAAAGACAAGGAAAACACCAATGTTGAGTAAAACGAGGTCCCAACGACCTTGGACCACCATGGATTCAACATGACCCATCATAAACCAATGTGCATGCTCATAAAAAGACGGGAGTGACAATAAGGCCAGTAAGGCCAATACAATAAATCCAGTTCTACGCCAATTAGGCCAGTCCATTTTCTTTAAAACCTATAAAGGAATTGTTTTGTATTAATATTGGTTTTATTTATATTTCAATATTTTATTTTTTCATTTTTTATGGGAGGGGGTTTTTTAGTAAAATAAGTATTTAGTTTTAGTAGGTTTATCGGGTTTGATGTTTTATGAATGTTGTTGTTTTGGTTGTTGACACTGTTAGGAGGGATCGTCTGTCTCTTTATAACCGTGATATCGATTTCACTCCTAATTTTTTACGGTTTTCAAAATCTTCTGATGTTTATTTGAATGCTTTTAGTCAGGCCCCTTGGAGTTTTCCGTCACAACTTTCATTTCTTTCCGGTTTATATCCATGGCAACATCAAGGGAATCAATTAAAGCCATTTCTAGGTGATGAAGTTGATTTATTACCTGTTAAGTTGAAGGATGAGGGATATTTTACATCTATTATTCATAATAACACTTGGTTAACTCCAATTACTGGGGTTACCAAGGATTTTGACGAAGAAAGAACTATATCTAATAAGTCTAAGTATCTGCATAGTTTTTGGAAATGGTTAGGGAAAAATAATTTAAATAATGTTCAAAGGAAATTGATTTTGTCTTCCTCTAAACTTAATTTACTCAATACATCTAAAGATAGATATGGTGTTTTAGATCAAATTAAATCAATAAAACGTTTTTTAGAGAGCCATAGTGAACGAGATTTTTTTTGTTATATTAATTTGGTTGAATCACATTATCCATATAATCCACCGGAGAAATACAAAAAAAGACATGGTGTGAATCTTGATGTTGGGGATTTAAAGTCGATGCCTTTAGAGTATGGAGGAAAGATTTTTGAGGAGGAGTTGGAGGTATTGAATCGTCTTTATAATGCTGAAATTGATTTTCTTGACGACCTGTTCGGTAAAGTTTTAGGTCTATTTAAGGAGTATGGGGTTTATGAAGATAGTTTGTTCATTGTTTTCTCCGACCATGGTGAGTTGATTGGTGAAGAAGGTAAGTTTGGACATCATTTTTCCACAAATAAACACTTGATAAATGTTCCCTTAATGATTAAGAGACCAGGTGATGATGGAGAGGTTATCAAAGATGTTATTGAATTAAGAGAGATCTACTCTATGATTTTAAGGGAGGTTGGAGTTAACCATCTGGATAATAATAAATTAATGGATGGTTATGCCTGTGGGATGTATGAAAAACCAGTCATATATAAAGAAAAACTTGACTCATTCTACGATTATTGTTTGAGTGATGTTTTTTATTTCGCTACTGAGAATGATGTTTGCAGAGTTAATAAGTCTGTGAAGTGACCTCTCCCTAAAGAGGAGGGGTCTTAGCCCTGAGTCGGGATAATTTAGTTTGTTATTGTTTTGTTGTTTTCTGTGTTTTTTGTTAGTTTTTGAGTTTTTTCCATGTTTTTTTGATTTTTTTGGTTATTTCTGTGTCTGTGTATTCAGTGATTGGTTGTTTGTTTATCATTGCTTTGGTTGTTAGTTGTGTGTATGGGATTTTTCCTATTACGGGTGTTTTTTGGGTTTTGCATATCTCTGTTATTTTTTTGGTGTTTTTTGGGTTTAGGTCGTGTTTGTTTATGCATACTTGTGTTTTGGTTTGAAAGTGTTTTGTTAATTCTATTATTCTTTTAAGGTCGTGTATTCCGGAGACTGTTGGTTCGGTTACTATTAATGTTTTGTCTGTTGATTTTATTGATGCTATTACTGGGCATCCTATGCCGGGTGATCCATCGATTAAGATTGTGTTATTTTTGTTTGCGGTTTTTTGGGCCCATTGTTGGACTTGTGTTACTATTTTTCCTGATGCTTCTTCGCCTGGTTTTAGTTTTGCGTGTATGAATGGTCCGTATTTTGTTTTTGATTTGTAGATTGTTCCGATTTGTTTGTTTTTCATTTTTATTGCGTTTTCTGGGCATATGTATTCGCAGGCTGCGCATCCTTCGCATTTTGATTGGTTTATTTCGATTTCTGTGTTTATTGCGTTGAAGTTGCATATTTCTCTGCATTTGCCGCATTTGGTGCATTTATTTGTTTTGGTTGGTTTTAGGAGTTCTATGTAATTTTTTGTCTCTTTTATTTCTGGATTTAGGAGTATTTGGAGGTTTGGTGAGTCTACGTCGCAGTCTGCGAGTATTAAGTTTTTTTCTATTGCTGCGAATCCTGCTGTAATGGTTGTTTTTCCTGTGCCTCCTTTTCCTGAGATTATTGTTATTTTTTTCATTGTATGGTGTCCTGGATCTGTTTGTAGAGTTTTTTAAATTGTTTTTTCATTTCTGGTTTTTTATCGGTGAATGGGATTCCTTCTGAATATAGTTTGGCGATTTTTCTATCGTTTGGTATTTTCATTAGTATTGGTATATTGTTTTGTTTGCAGTATGATTCGAGTTCGTTGTTTCCTATCCCCTCTTTATTTATTACTACGCCGTATGGGGTTTTTTGTTGTTTTAACATTTTTATTGAGTTTTTTAGGTCGCTTAATCCGAATGGCGTTGGCTCCGCTACTAGTATGCAGTAGTCTGTTCCTTCAATTGCTGCAATTGTTGGGCATGCGTTTCCTGGTGGAGCGTCTATTATTGTTGTTTTATTTGGTTTTGTTTTTTGCTTGACTGCTTCTATTATGCGTGGGGATAACAGTTCTCCTGTTTTTAGTTTTCCGTGATAGAATCCCATTTGGTTTGTTCCTTTTTCTATTTTCCCTAATGGTCTTTTTTTCTCTTTAACTGCGTTTTCTGGGCATACTATTTTACATAATCCACATGAATGGCATAGTTCTGGAAATATTTTTATTCCTTTTTTTGACATGGCAATTGCATTGAATTGGCAGTGTTGGACACATTTGGCGCATTTTGTGCATTTTTGTTTGTTTATTACTGGAGTTTTGGAATATACTGTCTCTATTGTTTCTATGCCTTGGTTTAAGAATAGATGGCAATCTGGTTCTTCGACATCGCAATCGAGTAATTGGGTTTTTTTGGGATTTAGTGTTAGTGTGAGGTTTGTGGCTATTGTTGTTTTTCCTGTCCCTCCTTTTCCACTTGCTACTGAGATGTTCATTGTTCTCATTAGGTTTTTTTTAGTGTTTGTGGTTTTGACAGGCGTTTTGGGTTGTTGCTTGGTTAAGCTTGTTTTGTTCCCATGCTTCCATTGTTTTTTCTACGTTTTCTCTGGCCCCTATGTATACTTTAATGTCTTTTTTTCCGCAGAGTTGGATTGCTTTTGGACCTAGGTTTGAGCAGATTATTGTGTCTACGTCTTTTTTATTTAGGAGTTCCGGTGGTTTTCCAGTTCCTCCTGTGTGTTCGCTTTTGTTCGGTATGGTTTTCACTTGGTTTTTTTCTGTGTTTATTATGGTGAAGTATGGGGATCTTCCAAAGTGGTCTGCGGTTTTTGATTTTGTTCCTTGGTCTTTTAATACTGGGATCGCAATTTTCATTTTTATTCTTCCTTTATTTTATTTTGTTTTTTATTTGGTCGGTTATTTTTTGGAACTGTTTTGAGGTCTTTGATTTTTTATTGTTTACTATTGGATTTCCTTGTTCGCCACTTTCCATTATTTCTGGGTCTAATGGGATTTTTCCGAGAAATGGTATTTCTAGTTCTAGGGCTAGTTTTTTTCCTCCGCCTGAACCGAATATATTTGTTGTTTCTTGGCAGTTTGGGCATTTGAATCCACTCATGTTTTCTATTAATCCGATTATTGGGAGGTTTACTTTTTCTGCGAATTTGACGGATTTTCTTATTGTTTGTAGTGCTACTTCTTGTGGAGTTGTTACTATTACTGTTCCATCTGGGTTGGGAAGTATCTGGGCGATGGTTAGTGGTTCGTCACCGGTTCCTGGAGGTAGGTCAAATATTAGGTAGTCTAGTTTGCCCCAGTTTACGTCTGTAAAAAATTGTTCTATGGCTTTCATTTTTAGTGGGCCTCTCCAGATTACTGGTTCGTCTGTTTCGGGTTGTAGTGATCCGATTGATATTGTTTTAATTCCGGTTTCCGTTTCTATTGGGTTTATCGTTTTTTTGTTTTGTGTGGGTTTTTGTTTGGCTCCGATTATTTTTGGTATGCTTGGTCCGTGTATGTCGCAGTCCATTAAACCTACTTTGTTTTTTTCATTTGAGAGTTGCATTGCTATGTTTGCGGCTACTGTGCTCTTACCTACTCCTCCTTTTCCACTCATTACTACTATTGATTTGTTTATTTGGTCTGTAATGGTTTTTATAGTGTTTTTTTGTTTTGTTTTTTTCATTTTTATTTCACCTTTTTATTTGATTCCTGAATGGGTGTGATTTGTAGGGGCTTTGATTTGTTCTAGTTTGTTTTGTTGGTGTTTTTTGATGTTTTCTTTAACAGTTCCTTCTATTCCTTTGATTACTTTGATTTCCCAGTCTTCTAGAATTGAGTAGGCTTTTGGGCCTATTGATTTGCATATAAGAATATTTGGTGTTTTTTTGGCTATTTGTTGAGCTGCTGTTATTCCTGCTCCGCTATTTTGGTTTTTTCCCTTGTTTTTTTCTGTTTTATAATCTATAATTTCGTTGTTACTTGTTTTAGCTGTTATAAAATATTTACTACGTCCAAAAACGGAGCTGATATTGTTTTTTATTTTTTTACCTTCTGAGGGTATTGTTATTTTCATTTTTGATCAACTTTTTCGTTTTAGGTTTGTTTGGCATTCAGGGCATCTTTTTTCATTACAGGGTTTGCCTTGTATATGTTGTTCTTTGTAGCCACAGTTAGGGCATATACATTTTGTTGGTCTGTTTTTTGGTCGATTTCGGTTTTTTTGTCTATTTTTTTGGTTTCTTCTTGGCATTATATATAACACCCAAACATAAAACACATATGTGTAAAAAATATATAAAGGTTCCCATAAAAAACCAAAAACACACTAAATAAAAAAACAAAATAAAACATCTAAAAATAAATTAAACACTGATTTACATGTTGCCAAAACTAAAAAACAGGATTTAACGCGTGCTAAACATATAAAAACAATAAAACCAAAAAATAATAGCTTTAAGTGGGCCCGCCCGGATTCGAACCGGGGATCTCACGGTTATCAGCCGTGCGCTTTAACCGCCTAAGCCACAGGCCCTCTGGGAACCACAATTTATTTTATTTGATTTCTCTTAAGTCTTGTCTGGGGTTTTTGTTTTATATTCTTTATCTTTGCTCTGCTATTGTAGTCTTTATTATCGTTGTTTTTATTGGTCCAATTAATATATATGCTGTTACTAATGAGAGGAGTGTTATTGAGGTTATTGTGAATATTGTTCCTGTTGTGGCTGCAACTAAAATTAATAAGATTCCTGCGATGATTCTTGGTTTAGTTGTTATTTTTGGGTATTTTATATTTGATATCATTAGGATGGATAGTGTTGTTACAACGATTGTTGTTGGTATTATTGCTTCGAAGTATATTGTGTATAGTGCTAGTGTGAGTCCAGCAGAGGTTGTTGGTATGCCTTGAAAATGTTTTTTGGTTGGGTTTTTATTGAATCTTGCAAGTCTTATGACCGATGTTGCTATAAAAAGTATTGCTAAGGGGATTGATATTGTTATGTCTATTGTTGTGTATAGTATTGCGGCGGGTAGAACTCCGAAAGATGTTGCGTCGGCTAGTGAATCTAGTTGGACGCCGAACTGGTTTGATCCTTCTTCATATAGTATTCTGGCTGTTAATCCATCGAGGCCGTCTAGTATTGCTGCGATTACAACTAGTTTGATTGATATTATTGGCTGTCCCTCTATTAAGTAGATTATTCCTAGAAAACCTGCGGTTAGGTTTCCTAGCGTTATTATGTCTGGTATGTTGAGGTTTGTCTTCATCTAGTTGTCCTTTCCTGGTTTTTTCTATTTTTATTTTATTTAATAGTTTTTTAGATAAACAAAAACAAATAAACTATTTTTTAATTAAATCAAATATTTTTTAAATATTTAAGTTTTATCAAAAAACCAGATAAAAACCAAAAACAGATAGAGATTATTTAGGTTGGTCCGCAAGTTTAGTAACCCCAGCAATCACTCTATCCTCCGAATCAACAGTTAAATCGCTTAAATCAAAGTCTTCAGGGAAATATAAATCAACTCTCGAACTAAAAGCTATCAAACCAAACCTATCTCCCTTAACGGCCTTATCCCCAGGCTCTATATAACACCTTATTCTCCTAGCCGAAAAACCAGCTATCTGAACTACTTTAAATTCACCACACTCAGTGGATAAACAAACCTCGTTCCGTTCATTATTCTCAGACTCTTTCTTAAAAGCCGGAATATACCTACCAGAATGATGTTTAACACCAATAACCTCACCAGACAAAGGAAGTCTATTTATATGAACATCAAAAAGACTTAAAAAAATACATACAACAGGCCGACCCTCAACCTCCTTGATATCTAAAACACGGCCATCTGCAGGGGAAACCACGCCATCACCATTAATCTCTCTTTCAGGGTCTCTAAAGAAAAATAAAACAGCTAAACCAAGAACTATAAAAACCATACCGACAAACAAAAACTCTAGATATAAGAAAGCAAGCGCTAAAACCAATAAAACACTCGATAGCTTTATTCCCTCACTAGCCACCTTCATTTCAAATCCCTCAACATTTTATATGGAACCATCAACACCCTTAAAACCATTTCCTGGAGTTTAGGCAAGACAGTTAACAAAAAATATGCGAGTATAAAAAGAGCTATTAAAGACCCTATTTTAGCAATGACATGGTGCGCTATCCCAAAACTACCTGTTATACCAAATATAGTCATACCTTCAAATATATCATTACCGGTTGCATAAACGATAAAAACATTTCTAAACAAATTAAGTATATATATAACTGGAATCGTGATAAATGCCTTAACCTTATTAATAATGGTATCAAAAGACGAAAGAATTGCTGCAGTAAAAATCGCTATACTCTCTATACCAGTACAAGCAAAAACAATCTTTACGCTCGTTATAGACCCACCATCTATATACAACAATGTTGTTCCAGAACGTTCAACAGACATCCCAATCAAATCAAGAATAAAAGCAGTATTATGAGCAACTACTACCTGGAGAAAATCAAAACTTCCTGCAGATAAATACGCAAATGGAAAATAAATAACTCCTGCAATAGTTGCTAATCTAGTTAGAAAAACCGCTTCATCCCTAAATTCAGCATTCCATAAACCTCTAAACTCAAGGTAAGCAACGGCCCAAGACAAAACAGAAGCAGAACCAGTTAAGACTGCATTAAAATAATCCTGGATCTCAATATAGCCCTCTGGAACAGATAGCCAATAAACACCAAACAATAACCAACCAACACCACCAACTAGATGTACTAATCGGCCCTCCCTTTTACGAAAAGATAGAGATGTGGCCAAAACAAAAAACACTAGTGCAATCCAAACAAAATTTCCATAATCAATCATAACCAAACGTTAAACTACATTCTCCCTTGAAATAATAATCCTTTTTCATTCCGATCCAATTCCACAAAAAACTTTTTTTTGGATCTACTAGCGCTATTGCTTCATAGATTGTTTTAAAATAGCCTTCATCACTTTATAGAAGGGTATTCCTTCATCTATGAGGTTTTTGATGACATATGTAGGTCTTAAGTAAAATTCCTTGAAAGCTTGTTTTTGAAGTTTCTTGATTTCATCATACGTCAGTTCTGTGGTTTCCACTACAGGTGAAAAGAGGTCATACCTCCCCCAATCTTCTTGCATCTCACCGACACCTTTCACTTTTTTATAGAACTCTGTGCCAGGATATGGTGTTGCAACAGAGAATAGAGCGTAGTTGGCTTTTATTTCTTTAACAAACTCTATACTTTTTTCAACGGTTTCCTTGGTTTCCCCGGGCAATCCGATTGCTAGAGATGCAACAGTCCTCATTCCAACATCATTTGCAGTGTCAAATATATTTCTAACCTGGTTGGTACTGGTGCCTTTTTTCACTCTATCAAGGATCTCTTGGTTTCCAGACTCCACTCCAATAAATATCGTGTGGCATCCTGCCTCTCTCATCAACTCAATAAGCTCTTTATCAGCCTTGTCAACTCTCGCTGTACAGCCCCAACCGATATCTAGGTCTCTTTCCTTTAATTCATTACAAAATCTTTCAACCCATTCAGGGAGTAATGTAAATGTATCATCCATGAACGCTATTGTTGATACATCAAGATTGTTTTTAACGTACTCCATTTCATCAACTACATTTTTTGGCGATCTTTTCCTGATTTTTTTGCCATGTAACGCTGATGAAGCACAGAAAGAGCATTGCATTGGACAGCCTCTACTGCATATCATAGTTGTTATAGACATTCTTTCATCAAACACAACGTATTCATCTATTGGCAATAGGTGTCTAGCTGGATATGGCAGGGAATCTAGATCTTTAACCAACTCCCTTTCTTTATTCTCAACAACCAAGCCTCCAGACCTATATACAATGCCTTCCACATTACTTAGGTCACCACCTTCTCTAAGTGTTCTATATAAATCTAGAACTGTATACTCCCCCTCGCCCTTAACTATAAAATCAACCGAGTTATTGTTTTGGAGAATATCTTCATGCATAAAAGTAGGGTGTGGTCCTCCTAAAACTGTGTATGCGTTACAGGAATCATCCACAACTTCAACAGACCTTAATGCTTCAGGTATTAATGGAGTTGTGGCTGTGACTCCAACTAGGAATGGGTCGAGTTCACCAACAAGTCTCTCCATCTCCTTATATCCAATGTCTTCCGCGGCACAATCCATTATCTCTACATCTACATGGTTTTCTTCAAGAACTGCAGCTATATAAGCGATACCTAAAGGGGGTGCCCTAATATTGAAATATTTTTTGTATTTAGATTTAAAATCCGGTGGGTTGATTAGGAGTACTTCAGTTGGCATCAATAATGAATATCGTTTCTAATCTATTATAAATCCGGATATTGATTTAATGATTAATTGCGAAACACCTCTATTTTATTTAGCTAAAAACGTTTTTTGTATTCAGGACCTAAATAAAGGTAATAGAGTTGTTTTGTTTAGGAGTATATTGGTGTGTTTTTATGGGAGAAGATTGGTTATCTGAGTCTTTAGGAAAGATATTCCGTAAGATGGGGGGTTCGCTTGAGAGGGCGAAAAAAGAGTTCAGGGATGGATATAAAGATTCATTAGTTGATAAAGAAAATACTTCCCAGAAAATAGGTAAAAAAGAGCCTTTTGTAGATGTATTCAAGAAAGGGAATAGAGTTAGGGTTCTTGTTGAAGCGCCTGGGGCCTTTAAAGACGATGTACATCTAGGTGTCTATAACAAAAATATATTACATGTGTATATTCCCTCAAAGTATGAGGATTATTCTGTTGATGTTAAACTTCCAGCTAAAGTGAAAAACAAAAAAGCTAGATATAAATACAATAACGGTGTGATGGCTATTTCGCTTGAAACAATGGATTAAGTTTTTATAACCACCCGGTTTTTGTTATTGGTTTCTTGTTAACAAGTGTTTTTACCTTGTTTTTTGCATAGATTTTATGTTTATCTCTATAATAGATATTTCAAGATTAGACTATGAGTTTAGAAGATGAGTATAAACTGGATTTTCTTCAAGATCATGATTTTTTTAGAAAAAAGTGTGAGGAGTGTGGAAGTTATTTCTGGACTTTGGAGGAAAGTCGTGAGACCTGTGGTGATCCTCCATGTGATGATTACTCGTTTATTGGAGACCCACCGATAGATGGGGAGTTTAGTTTAACTGAGATGCGGGAACACTATTTAAGTTTTTTCGAAGACCGTATGCATGAACGTGTCGATAGGCGTCCAGTTATCGCTAGATGGCGAGATGATATCTTCTTAACAATAGCCTCTATAGCTGATTTCCAGCCCCATGTAACTGGGGGTCACTGCCTTCCTCCTGCTAACCCATTAACTATATCTCAGCCTTGTATAAGGCTTGATGACATCGATTCAGTTGGCCGGAGCGGGAGACATTTGACTAATTTTGAGATGATGGCGCATCACGCCTTCAATTTCGGAGATGAACATATTTATTGGAAGGATAAGACTGTTGAGTTATGTCATGAGTTACTTACCGGCTTAGGTATAGATGGTAGTGAAATAATATATAAAGAAAATCCTTGGGCTGGTGGAGGTAATGCTGGACCGGCTTTTGAGGTTTTATGTCGTGGTTTGGAGTTGGCAACACTTGTTTTCATGAACATGGAGCTGGATCCAGATGGTGAATTCGAGATTAAGGGTGATAGATACCGTAAAATGGATCTTAGGGTTGTTGACACTGGTTATGGACTTGAAAGGTTTGTTTGGGCCTCAAAGGGAAGTCCAACTATCTATGACGCTGTTTTCGGTGATGCTGTAGACGAGTTTATGGAGTTGGCTGGAATCAACCATCCTCTAAAGGATCCTGAGTACCGTGATATACTTGGTGAGCATGCCAAACTATCCGGTTACATGGATGTTGAGGTTGGGAGCGACCTAATGGAGATACGTAAAGAGGTTGCAAGTAGGCTAGATTTTGATGTAGGTCAACTTAAAGAGATGATGGAGCCGATTGAAGAGGCTTATGCTATTTTGGACCACAGTAGGACAATTACCTTCATGCTTGGTGACGGAATCGTTCCTTCGAACGCAAAAGCTGGTTATCTAGCGCGCCATGTAATCCGACGCGCATTAAGAATGATGATGTCCCTTGGTATAGAGGAACCATTATCCGAGGTTGTTCAAATCCAGATTGATATGTTGGAGGATGATTATCCAGAGTTTAAGCGGCGTGAAGACAAAATACGGGAGATAGTTGATATAGAAGAAGATAAATTTAGAGAAACGATATCTAAAGGAAGAAACCTTGTTAGAAAGACAGCTAGACACTATAACGAGAAAGGAAAAGAAATACCACTCGAATCTGTTCTAGAGCTATATGATACACATGGAGTTCCACCCGAGATCATTCAGGAAGTAGGTGAAGAGGTCGGGGTAGAGGTTGAGGTTCCAGACGATTTCTATACACGGGTTGCAAAAACACATGAAGGAGAGACAAAAGAACCTGAAGAACCAACTGAAATCGAAGAGAGATTGAAGGAATACCCACCAACAAAACTATTGTTCTACAGCCAACCAAACGACATCAGTTTCGAAGGAGTTATAATAGATTCCTTTGACAACAAAATCGTGTTAGACCAAACACTTTTCTATCCTGAGGGCGGTGGACAGCCCGCAGACCAAGGAACAATAGACACTGGTGAACGTATATATAAAATAACCGATGTACAGAAAGTCGGCAACGTAGTTGTACACACTATTGAAGATGAAAGTGATGAAGGCTCAGACATAAAAAAAGGAGTGGTAGTGCAAGGTAAGATAGATCAAGAGAGACGTAGGGCCCATGCAAGACATCACACAGCTACACACGTAGTGCTTGGTGCCGCTAGAGACGTACTCGGATATCATGTTTTTCAACAAGGATCTAATCTATCAACAAGTCAGGCCAGGCTTGACATAAGCCATTACAAACCGATTACATCCAGTCAAATAAAAGATATAGAGTGGAAGGTTAATCAAATCGTTATGGATAACCGTTCTGTAAATGCAAGAAACATGGATAGGAATGAAGCTGAAAAAAAACATGGATATATACTCTATCAAGGCGGTGTTCCAATGGGCGATGAAATACGTGTTGTTGAAACGGAGGACTGGAATGTTCAAGCCTGTGGTGGTACACACTGCGAAAGCACTGGAAAGATAGGGCCTGTAAAAATACTTTCTACTGAGAGTGTGCAAGACGGTGTTTTAAGACTTAATTTCTCTGCTGGAGAAGCTGCAATTGAGAGCATGCATGAAAGGGATGAGATACTTCAAGAAACATCAAACACTTTCTCGGTTCACTATCAAGAGCTTCCTAAAACGGCTGAAAGGTTCTTTAAAGAATGGAAAGAACGTGGAAAAGAGATTGATAGACTTCAGAAAGAAATAGCTAAACTACGTAGGCAAAGCCTGATAAACATGGCTATAGAGATTGATGGAATCAAAGTTGTGAGCCAGAAACTGGTTGAAGCCGAGATGGATGAAATCAGGGCAACGGCGGAAGAAACTTCAGAAAGAGGAGTTACATCATTGATAGCTGGAGAAAAAGGCCATACAGCAATCTCGGTTAGTCAAGAGGCGATTGATAAAGGATTAAGTGCAAACAAACTGTTCCAGAAACTTGCTGAAAAATATAGTGGTGGTGGTGGAGGAAGTGAAAAGATGGCGCAGGGAAAAATACCTCCAAACAAAATAAATCAAGTATTAAGTGAGTTTGAAGAAGTTGTGAGGGAAGAGTTGAATAAAAACTGAGGATGTTTGGGTTTAGATTTTCTCTCTAATGGTTTCAGGGCCTAAATATCCTTCACCCACCTAGGTTTTTTAGCCTTTTTTGGTGGGTTTATTGGTTTTTTATTTGTTTTCTGTTTCTTTTTCTGTTTCTTTTTCTGGTGGTCTGCCTGGCCTTAGGTCTGATTGGACGTACTCTATCTCTCCTGGTGTTGTTATGTTTTCTTTTAGGAATCTATAGGCATGTCCGTGTGGTGCTCCGTTTAATATCATTTCTATGGCTTCGATTGTTGCTGTTACTCTCTCTGGCTTACCGATGCAGGATACGGTTTTACCGTAGATTGATATGTTTGTTCCGGATATTTCTTCGAGTAAGTTTCTTGTTTTACCTTTCTTACCGATTACTCGTCCTTTAAGTCTTTTTCTTGATTTTTTTGTTTTTGCGTAGTTTGTGATGTCCAGTACTTGTAGTACTTTTTGATCTTCTAGTAGTTTGGTTGCTTTCTCTGGTGTGAATCCACGTCCTATTGCCCTAACTACCTTACTTGTTTTCCATCCCAGCAGGGGGTCGGCGTCTTCTCGATCTATCTGGACGTTTCCGTCTTCACTATCGATTTTTAGTTTAACGCCTGTCCGGGATTCTATATCTTTTTTTGTGCTACCTTCTTTACCGATCAATACCCCTATTCTATCGTTAGGGATTTTTACATAATCTTTATTTTCCGGCATTTTCCTTCAACAAAAACTTTTTTTTATACTTTTAACTTACCATGCTCTTTTAGCCAACGAACATCCCATTGTTTATATCTCCATTTAATGTCCGCTTTTTCATCCTGGAAGTCCCATGGCTCAATAAGAACCACATCATCTTCTCTAATCCAATTTCGTTTCTGCATCTTGCCCGGTATTCTCGCGATACGGGTTTCACCGTCTTCAGAATGTACTCTAACTCTGTTAGCCCCAAGCATGCTGATCACTCGAGCTTGGATCTCTCTTCCTCTTGGAAGCCTTGGGCTTCTATGTGTATTTTCATCGTTATTTTTCTTTTTTCCCAGATTAACACCTCCCATGTTTTGTTTTATGAATCAAGAAAATAGATAGTTAATTAAACTTCTATTTTGCTCTATATGTAGAGCCTTAGATTATTCCTATTATAGATTCTTCTTTTTTTTGTTCTTTCTCCATCTTCAAACTATCCCTTAACTTAATTCAGGTTTTTTGTTGTTTTGTTTTTTTGTTTATTTGGTTTGGTTTTGTTTTTTTATGGATGAGTATTTATGTTTGTTGTTGTCATAGTTTGTATTGTGTTTCGATCTTTGTTGAATTGTTGTTTTGGGGTGTTGTATTCTTGAGTGATATAAAGGCTATTGATATAATGATTCCGTGTGAAAAAGTGGTTAGGATTGGTCCTGACGATTATTTAGCTAAGGCTAGGTTGGTTATGTCGAGGAATAATGTTGGTGGTTTACCTGTTACTGTTGGGAATCGGGTTGTTGGATTTATTACTTTGCGGGATATTACTTTGTCTCCAGCACCAGCTAAGTTCAGGGTTTCGGAAATTATGACTAAGGATGTTGTTAAGAAAACTGGTGATACATCGGTTAAGGAGATTGCCGACATAATGGTTGAGACTGGTATTCAGCGTGTTCCTATTGTTGATGATGGTGAGTTGGTTGGGTTGATTACTCAGAGTTCAGTTATTAAAGCTGCGCGTGACGTGTTTTGAAACGGTTTTTTTAAATATTTTTTTAGATTCAGCAGCGAGGTATTTATCTACGTGGTGTTTTTCTCTCCGTTTGTATCCGTTTCTTCTTGCTATTCGATCTATTTCACGGTCAACTCTACTTCCGTATTGTAAGGATTTTTTCGGTTTTTTTGTTATTTCTGGTGGAAGTAGTTTTTTGGCTCCTGCTCTCAATATCTTTTTTTCTATTTCGTTTTCATCAGGTATTTTATCTCTAATTGGTATTGATAAAGCGGTTTTAACTACTTTTTGGTCTAGAAATGGGTTTTTAGAAAGTATGTTTTGGTTTGTGAATACGTGGTAGTCTCGTTCAAGGTCTTTCTCAGCTATGTTATCTATGTCTCTGGCCATCTCGGTTTCAGGGTTATCTGAGTTTCTGTATTTTGTGTATCCTCCGAATAACTCATCTGAACCCTGGCCTGTTAGGACTGTTCGGTATCCATCTTTTCTAAGTTTTTTTGACAGTATTAGGAATGGTAGGCCGACTCCTATTGAAAGTCGGGTTGCATCGCATGTTGCTTTTATTGTTTCAGGGATTGTTTTTTTAATTGTAGGTAAATCGATTTCTATAGGTTTATGTGGTAGTTCTAGGTGTTCACTGGCTTTTTTACTCCACTCTATGTCGGGGGAGTTTTCATATCCAACTGTGTATAATGTTACGTCTGTGTATCTATCTGCTAAAACAGCTATCAATGAACTGTCTACTCCACCTGAAAAAGCTATGGCTGTTTCTTCTCCAACTCTTCTTTGCACTGCTTGATCCAGTTTATTTATGATTTCTCTTCCGTATTCCTCGGTTGTTTTGGTTTTTGATTCGTTTTTTAGGTCATTGGTGTTTGAAATGTTTTTTGTTTCTATTTTATTTCCATCGATTTTGTATAGTTTTCCTGGAACCACTCTTTTGGGTTTTTTTTCGGTAGATTCTAAGATATCTAGTTGGTTTGTTGAGAAGGTGACCCCATCTGCTTGTGTGTAGTATAGTGGTATGCTTCCTATTCGGTCTCTCCCTAACATCAATTTCTTATTAGATAGCCATGCGAATGCGTATTCGCCATCCAGTTGCATTAATTCGGTTGGGTCGTTGATTTTATTTACGGCTTTCTTTAGTGAAACTTGTTTGTTCCCACTGTAGATTGCTCCGGTTATAGCGACAAAGTCTTGGTTTTTCTTGATTATCTCTGAATCGATGTAGTTTGTTTTTTCTATCGTTATTTCGGTTTCATTTCTGTTTGAGCTGACTGTTTGTCTGTTTTGGTTTTTAGTTTGGTTTTTTGTTAGTTTTTTAAGTTGGTTTTTTGTTGTCGCGCCCCATAATGTCACTCTGTTATTTCCTCCCGATTTTGTTTATAGTATTTTATTACGTTTTCGATATGTAGGTCGACGCATCCAAGATAGTTTGAGGGGTCAAGTACCTCTTCGATTTCTTCTTCAGTCATGTGTTTTTTAACTTCAGTGTTTTCCATTAATGCTTGTTTAAGTGTTTTATTGGATTGGTATGCATCCATTGCACAGTCTCGAATTAATTTATGTGAGGTTTGGCGTCCGAGGCCTTTGTTGAATAGTTTTATCATTATTGCTTCACTCATGTTAAGGCCTCCAGTCATGTTGAGAACTTTCTCTATGTTTTCTTGGTTTATTACTAAGCCATCGATAACGTATTTCATTAGTTTGAGTTGTTCATCTACTAAAAGAAATGTTTCTGGCAAAACCATTCTTTCTGATGAGGAGTTTGTTAGGTCTCTTTCGTGTTCAAGAGGTACGTTTTCTAGTTCCGTTGTTACGTTGGATCTCACTACTTTGGCGAGCCCTCCGATTCTTTCAGATCTCATTGGGTTTTTTTTCTGAGGCATTGTGCTTGAACCGACCTGTTTATCTCCAAAAGGCTCTTGTAGTTCACTTATCTCTGTTCTCTGTAGGTTTCTGACTTCTTTGGCTATTTTATCTAATGAACTGGATATTATTGCGAGTTTGGATATTAGTTCGGCGTATCTATCTCTCTGTATAACCTGGCTTGAGATAGTTACTGGCTTGAGTCCAAGTATCTCGTTAACTCTTTTATGTACTTCTTCCCCCATGTCTCCTAAGGCGGCTTGGGTTCCGACGGCGCCTGTTACCTGTCCGACCAATATTCTTGGTTTTAATTCCTCGACTCTCTCTATATGTCTCCTGATTTCTGAAGCGTATATAGCGAATTTATGGCCGATTGTTGTCGGTACGGCGTGTTGTCCATGTGTACGGCCTACACATGTTAGGTCTCTGTATTCATCTGCTTTTTTTATTAGAGAGTCTTCGAGCTCTCTTAATCGCCTCATTATTATTGAGAGTGATTTCTTAAACTGTAGTGCTCTTGTTGTATCTGATATATCGTTGCTTGTTGCGCCTAAATGGACGTATTCCCCGGCTTCACCTTCACATTGCTCTGACAATGCTTTAACGATAGCCATTATGTCGTGTTTTATTTCTGCTTCAATTTCTTTAACTCTTTCAAGGGAGACATAATCTAGGTTTGCCTTGTCTTCAATCTCATCTGCTGCTTCACTTGGGATTATACTGAAGTCGGCTTCAGCTCGAGCTAACGCAGCCTCCACCTTTAACATATACTCTAACTCAGTTTTTTTCCTCCATATCTCCCGCATCTCTTCAGAACCATATCTGCCTTCTATTGGATGAATTGACATCGATTTATTTTATAGAAACACTGTATTAATCATTTTCCAGAAAACTCACCCAAAACACCACATAAAACAACTGTTTGTCTTTTTTTTGTTATTTTGAATTGGGTTGTTGTTTGCACTCGAATGTTTTAAGGATTAAAAACATTACTGTTATCTGGTAGTTATTTTGAGATATCTGGGTTTTTTGGGAGATAGATTTTATATGTTTTTTGTGAGTGATTTTGTATGAATTTGGATAGGTATTCATTGGTTACTAGGAATACGGAGGAAGTTGTTGTTGAGGATGAGTTGAGGGAGTTGTTAGATAAGAATGGTGAACCGGTTACTTACGTTGGTTATGAGCCTAGTGGGGCACTTCATCTTGGACATCTGTTGACTGCTAACAAACTTATTGATTTGCAGGAGGCTGGGTTTAGGGTTAAGGTTTTGTTGGCGGATTTCCATGCATATTTAAATGAGAAAGGTAGTTTAGATGAGATTAAAGAGGTTGCTGAGATGAATAAAGAGTGTTTTTTGGCTTATGGCCTGGATCCTGATAAAACTGAGTTTGTTTTCGGTAGTGAGTATCAACTTAATGAGGAGTACACTAAGAAGGTCTATGAGCTTTCACTTCAAGTGACCTTGAATAGGGCTACTAGAAGTATGGATGAAATTAGTAGGCGTCGGGAAAACCCTATTATGGGTCAAATGCTCTATCCGATAATGCAGGCTATCGATATTGGATGGCTTGATGTTGATGTAGCTATGGGTGGTACGGATCAGAGAAAAATCCATATGCTTGCAAGGGAGAAACTTCCTAAAGTTGGTTATAACTCACCAATCTGTATCCATACCCCTATTTTGACTGGATTGGATGGTGAGAAGATGAGTTCTTCTAAAGATAACTGGATAGATATATCTGATAGTTATGAAACTGTTGAAGAGAAAATAATGGATGCTTACTGTCCCGAGAAACAGGTGGAGAATAACCCGGTTACTGAGATAATGAGGTATCATGTCATGCCTAGGTTTGAAGAGATTGAGATTGAAAGGCCTGAGAAGTTTGGTGGGAACTTGGTTTACACGGAGTATAGTGAGTTGGCAAGTGATTATATGTCAGGCGAGTTACATCCGCTTGACTTAAAGAATGGTGTTAAGGATTATTTGAACAGGGTTTTAGAGCCTGCTAGAGAAAAATTAAAGAAGGCTTAAACCCCTTCCTGTCTTTTCCTATTTTTTTGTTTTTTTGGTGTTTTTTGGTTTTTTTGGGTTGTATGACTGGTTTTTTATGGTAGGTATAGGTCGGCTGCTATGAATGCTAGTTCTAGGAAGCTGTAGGGTAGTAGTGCGAATAGGCCTAGTATGATTGTTCCTGCCATTGCGAAGAGCATTGGTGCTGTTATCCATTTTGGTACTGGTGCTTTTACTTTTACTTCTGGTTTTTTGAAGAAGGCTTTGTATATTATTGGCCAGAATACGAGTATGTTTAGTATTGCGCTTGCTATTAGGACTAATACGAAGATATAGAGTTCTGCTTGTATTGCTCCTTTTATTAGGTACCATTTTGATACGAATCCGACTAGTGGTGGGATTCCTGCTAGGCTTAGGGCTCCTATTGAGAATACTAGGGTGTGTATTGGCATTCGCCAGCCTATGCCGTCCATCTCGCTGACGTATTCTTTTCCTGTTGCTACGAATACGGCTCCTGCGAAGAAGAACATGCCTATTTTCATGAATGCGTGGTTTGAGATATGGATTATGCTGCCGGCGATTCCGAAGTAGCTTAGTAATGCTGCTCCTAAGACGATGTAGGATAGTTCGTTTATTGTTGAGTATGCGAGTTTTGCTTTTAGTTTGTCTTTTTTGAGTGCGACTAGCATTGAGAGTATTATTGTTATTGAGGCGATTGTTGCGAGTGCTATTCCCATGCCTATTGCGGCTGTTAGTTCTATTCCGAATACGTTGTTTACGACTCTTATTACTCCGAATGTACCTGATTTGACTACAGCTACACAGTGGAGTAATGCTGATACTGGTGTTGGTGCGATCATTGCTGATGGGAGCCATCCGTGTAATGGCATTATGGCTGCTTTAACTCCGAACCCGATGATGAATATTATGAATAGTAGTTGGAGCATTTGTGTTGAAGCCATGTCTTGTGTTAGGAATCCGTTTTCGGCGAATGTTAGTGTGCCTGATATGTCGTATGTGATTATGAGGGCGAGTAGTAGGAATACGGCTCCTGCTGTTAATGTGTAGCCTAGGTATTTCCAGCCTGCTTTCATTGCTTCTTTGGTTTCTTCGTGTATAACGAGTGGGTATGTTGCTATTGTTAGTATTTCGTAGAAAATGAATAATGTGAATAGGTTTTTGGATGTTGCTATACCCATGGTTGCTGCTATTGAGATTGCGAATGCTGCGTAATATCGGGTTTGTTTATGTTCGTTTAATCCCCGCATATAGCCTACGGAGAACATTGAGGTTACTATCCATAGTAGGCTGGCGAGGAGAGCGAAGAACATTGATAATGGGTCTACTAGGAAGGATATTGAGATGCCTGATATAAGTTCAGGGGTTTCTAGTATATATTCGCCTCCACCATAGATGTGGGGAGCCATTGATGCGACTAATAAAAAGATTATTATTGATGTTATGAATGTAACGCCTTCTCTTAGGTCTCGACGTTTTTCTCCTGCTAGGTATATCAGGATGGGTGCTATGAGACCTATTAAGACTATTAGTAGTGGTCTGATATCTGTTACAGTCGTCATTTTTTCACCAGTTTATTGTTTTATATGGTTTATTTTCCGTTTTTATAGGGTTTTTCAGGCATCTGATTTATCTAATCTTTTTTTTATTTCATTAAGGATTCTGCGAAGGGCTCTATTAGGTCTAGTGGTATTGAGAACCCGAATCCGAATATTATGCATGATATTGCGAGTATTCCTATTGGTATTACTATTGTTAGTGGTTCCTTCACTTTCGTCATGTCGTCGTTTTCTCTGGTGTATGCTATGTTGAGTACTCTGAAGAAGTATATGGCGTTTAATAAACTGCTTAGTAGTATTACTATTACGAAAACCCATTGTCCTATGTCTACTGCTGCCCAGGCGAGGTAGAACTTGCTTATAAATCCGTTGGTTGGGGGTATGCCTATCATTGCTAGTGCCGCTATTCCAAAGAAGGCCATTGTATATGGCATTTTTTGGCCGAGGCCACCGTAGTCATAGATGTTTCTCTTGCCTGTCAGGTATATTACTGCTCCTGCTGCGAGGAATAACGCTGATTTCATTAATGCGTGGTTGAATAGGTGGAGTAGTCCGGCTGATAGGCCGAGTGATGTTCCTAAACCAAATCCGAAGATTATGTATCCCATTTGGCTTACACTTGAGTATGCTAGCATTCTCTTGATGTCTGTCTGGTATATTGCTAGTAGGGATCCGAATAGGACTGCGATTCCAGCGAGTATTAGGAAGACTGTTGTTAGTGGTATTACTTCAGTTATATATTCATATCCATATACCGTTAGTAATATCCGTATCAATCCGTAGGCGGCTACCTCTACCAATACTGCTGAGAATAATGCTGAAACCGGGCTTAATGCTTTTGAGTGTGCGTCGGGCAGCCATACGTGTAGTGGGAATAAAGCGCTTTTTATGCTGAGGCCGGTTACTATGAATGCGAGTGAAGCGAATATCGCTGTTGATGGATATAGGTCGAGTTCTACTATTCTGGCGGCGAGGTCTGCGAAGTTGAGTGTTCCGGTCATTATATAGAGGTATCCGATTCCGAGTAGGAAGAATGCGGATCCTACAGCACCCATTAGGAGGTAGTTGAATGCGGCTGTTATTGCTTTTTTATCTTGTGAAATTGCGGTTAAGCTGTATGATGCTATAGAGAATATCTCTAGACCTACGAACATGTTGAAGGCGTCTGCGGCCATTATGAACCATAGGAGGCCGCCGGTCATTAATAGGATTAGTGTGTAATAAAGTACCTCTTTTTTAGGTTTAAGGCTGTGTTTTACGTATTTTTTTGAGAATATTGTGGCGAGTAGTGTTACACCGAGAACTATTAAAGCCATTAATGCAGCGAGGTGGTCTGCTAGTATTTCAACTCCCCAAGGAGGTTCTTCTCCGACTGTGAAGTAATAGATCTCGCCATTTACCAATATTTCAATTGCAAGTAGAACTGCAAGTATTGTTGTTATTAGTACGATTATTGTTGTTAATATGTTTGTTATTTTAGGTTTGAAGTATCCTATTATTGGTATTATGTATGCTCCTAAAAGTGGTAGGAGGATTATTAGCATTGGAAGTTGGTTTTCGAATGCGCTCAGTTTACCACAACTCCTCTATTTCGTCTGCATTCAAGGTTCCATACTCTTCGTATATCCGTATTATCAATGCCAGCGCTGTCGCGGTTATAGCTAGTGCGATAACTATCGCGGTGAGTATTATTATGGAGGGTAGGGGGTTCGCGTGTTGGTCTACGTTGACTTGGTCGTAGTTGTATAAGACGGGTGCTATTGCGTCTGTCTTATCGGCCATAGATATATAGAAAAGGAATATGGAGGTTTCAACTATGTTTAGGCCCATGAATTTCTTTATTAAGTTCTTTTTTGCTATCATAGCATAGAGCCCGATCATGAATAGTATGACGCTTACCCAGTAGTTGTAATGTAGTAAGTAGAATTCGAAGTTCATTTTCTTGTTTCACCCCCCATGGTGATGAAAATGGATATAATGATTGCTGTGACGGTTATCCCTATCGCTATTTCAAGTAATGCTATAAAGGTTAGTGTTATCGTGGGGTCTGGATAGGGTAGTGGTATTGCAGGGTATTCTAGGAAATTTCCTCCCCATATTATTGCTGCCATCCCGGCTATTATGAATATTAGTGTTCCTCCGGATTCCATCAATCTTCTGACTGTTTGGTTGGCGAATCCACGTCCTTTTTCTAGTCCATAGACAAGTATGTATAGTACGAAGGCCGCTGATACTATAACTCCGCCCTGGAATCCTCCGCCATGTGAAACGTGTCCGTGTCCGATTACGTATGCCCCGAACAACATTATTACGGGGATTAATAACCTACTTACGTTTTCAACGATTACTTCGTTTTCCATAATTTCTGAACTCATTGTTAATCCCATCCAAGCAATGCCATAATTGCTATTCCTGCTGCGAATATTACGGTGATTTCTCCAAATGTATCGTAGGCCCGCCAATATACAAGTACTGCTGTCACTATGTTGTGTACTCCGGCTACGTCATATGCTTCAAGTATGTAGGTTGGTGATACGTGTGATGAGGCGGGGCTGTTTGGATCGCCGAAATCGGGCATGTCGGCTACGGCTATAGCCATTATGGCGCCTACTATACCGACAAGAATCATTGATATTTTTTTATTCATCTTCCATCCTCTCCGTTCGCGCTATTGTTATTATGAAAAGTATGGTTGTTGCTCCTGCTCCAACTGCTGCTTCAGCGATACCTACGTCCGGAGCGTTAAGTTGAACGTAAACTATTGCCATTATAAAGCTGTATACAGCGAATATTAGGGCTGCAACTATTAGGTCTCTTGCAACAACTACCGCTATAGCGGTTATTGGTAATAGGAGTAATAGTAATAGGTTTAATATTAACTCCATTTAACTCTCCTCCCCATAATCTTTCATATGGCTTTTTCTATCGTTTTCATCAGTCCTATCGGTTTTTTGGTTTTGTTGTGTTTTTTTGGTGATTGTTTGTTTTGAGCATTTACTGTAGTTGGTTATTTCACATGGGTTGACCCCTGAAATATAGCCGCCTTTGGATATTATCTGTGCGGCGGTTGGGTTGGTTAGGTATACAAAAAATATTATCATAAATAGTTTTATTGCTGTTATATCAAATCCCTGATAGATGATTAAGCCTAACAAAATTGCTCCAACCCCTAAAGTATCACATTTAGTTGTTGCATGGAGTCTTGTGAATACATCTGGCAGCCTAATCAAGCCTATCAAACCGACTATGAAAAAGAAAACTCCTACTGCAATTAATATAATTGAGGTTATTTCAAGGGCCGTTTCAATCACTGGAAAATCTCCCCCGTTATCATGTATCTACCCGCTATAACTGCAAGTAAGAAATTTAGTAATGCATAGGTTAGGGCTACATCGATGAACAATGGTTGGTTTGTAATGTAAGCTATTAAGACCAAAACTATTAGCGTTGCTGTACCTATCACTTGGATTGCTACAAGCCTGTCCGGTAGTGTTGGACCTTCTATAGCTCTATATACAGCTATTAAGGCAGTTATAACCAGTATTATGGCTGCAGCGAGAAATGTCTGTTCTATAGCCATTAATCTTCATCCTCCCTGAATATGTGTTTAACTCTTTCTTCCATACCACTTTCAACCATTTCTTGGTAGTGATCTGAGGTTAGGCAATGTATGTAGATATCGTTGTCTTCATCTACGTTTACAGTTAAAGTTCCTGGAGTTAGTGTTATTGAGTTTCCAAAAACGGTGATCGCCATCCCTTTTTCGAGGTCCGGGGAGTGTTTAACGAAAGTTGGTGATATGGGGAGGTTGGGGTTTAGAACTATCTTGGCAACATTAATGTTTGCCTTGATTATTTCAGTTAGGTGCCAAAAAATATATCTAGAAAACCTAAAAACCTCGATGTGTAATCCATCTAAACCACTTCTTCTCAAGAATAGGTCATGTGTTATATAAGCGATTAATAGGGAGGCAACAACTCCCATCGATATGTGTGCTAAATCATAGTATCCTGATAGGAGTAACCAAAACCCCATCAATGCAAGAAAAGTAATCAGGAATCCTGAAATTGATTTATTAGTTTTTTCCATTAACCGATTAGCCCCCGTCCCGAATTCAGTATACTTGAAGAACACTTAAATCTTTTGAGGAATTAAATAAGAATCGATGCAAAAGAACACTGGACTTATTTTTGCAGCCGACCTAGAAGATGGAAGGCGTGCAATAAATATAACAAACGAAATATCAGATTTAATCGATGCTGTCAAGGTTAATTACCCAATAATCCTATCTAATGGACTTCAGATAGTTGAAGAACTCAGTAGAACCAAGGAAGTGATCGCAGACCTTAAGATAGCTGACGTACCCCACATAAACAGAAAGATATGTAAAAATGTATTTGAGGCCGGGGCTTCAGCCATAATCTGCCATGGCTTTACAGGAAGAAACAGTATAGAGGCATGTGTAGAGATCGCTAACCAGATGTATGGAGATGTATATGTTGTCGCAGAGATGTCACATCCCGACGCAGAACGTTTCATACATCCAGTTTCTCAAGAAATCGTTGAATTAGCCAGCCAACTAAGAGCCAATGGATTAATAGCTCCAGCAAACGACTTAAAACGACTGAATACAGTTAGTGAATTGGCTGGAGACATGCGGATACTTTCACCAGGAGTCGGTGTACAGGGAGGCGGAGCCTCAACAGCAATAAATGCCGGTGCCGACCAAGTAATCGTAGGTAGAAGCATATACGACAGTAGAGAACCTAGACAAGCAGCTAGTGAAATAGTTGAAGACATCGGTTACATTCAACAGTAACCCAATCCATAATTAAAATGAAAACAAAAAAAACGTTGAAAAAGGGGTTTTAACGGTTTTTATCTTAACTCAGGGCTAAGACCTCTTCCTTCAGGGAGAGGATGATGTCACGGATATTCAATCTAGTTCAAAGGTTTTTTCTGTTAGTTACATGGTTTTTTATTGTTGTTGAGGATTAACCATATCTGGTAGGTTTGTTTTATGGGAAAAGGCGAGATACATCTGTTAAAAACCGCTCACGTTTCTGAAAAAAGCGTGAAGGAGGTTGAAGAAGCTATAAACGAAATAGAGCCAGATGTTGTCGCTGTTGAATTGGATCTACCTAGATATAAATCCTTAAAAGGAGAAGAAACAGAAATAAGCGTTAAAGACATCCTAAAGGGAAATGTCTTTATCTTCCTTTTCCAAATGCTCTTATCCTACTTACAGAACCGGATTGGAGCAGATTTAGGGGTCGAGCCTGGAGCTGAAATGAAAAAAGCTATTGAATTAGCTGAAGAGAAAGACATCGAGGTCGCCTTGATAGATAGAGATATCCGGATCACCATGAAGAGACTGTGGCACCAAATGACCCTTCGAGAAAAACTAAAGATGATAAGTTCATTGGTGCTTGGCGCCCTCGGTTTTGGAAAACAAAAAGAGATAGATATTGACGAAATAACTGAAGACGACACAATCGAGATGTTGGTCTCCGAGTTCGAGAAATTCTCCCCAAATGCAGCTAAAGTATTGATAGATGAAAGAGACGCATACCTAGCCTCAAACCTACTAAAAGAAGCTAAAAAAGAAAAAAAAGTATTAGGAGTCATTGGAGCAGGACATGGAGAAGGGGTTAAAAACTACCTACAGAACTATGAAGAAATACCTCCTCTAAAACAACTTACCCAAATCCCTAAATCACGCAAATACCTTAAAGCGATTGGAATACTCATACCACTATCAATAATCGGTTTATTCGGATACCTAGTATTCGCTGGAAAACCACTATCCGTAATATTAACCGCCCTCGGTTATTGGTTCCTAATAAACGGTTCACTAGCCGCTATAGCAACATTGTTAGCCAGAGGCCACCCACTATCAATAGCAACCGCATTTTCTTTCGCCTGGCTAACCTCACTCTCACCATTCCTAGCTGCTGGATGGTTTGCAGGCATGGCAGAAGCATATGTAAGAAAACCAACAAGCCAAGACTTCAACCTACTCAAAGACGCCGAAAAACTAAGCGAACTAATGAACAACAACCTCTTCAAAGTTATTTTAGTCGCAGCAGCCGCAAATGTAGGAAGCATAATAGGAACATTCATAGGAGCATACATACTCCTAAAATTCGCAGGAATCGACGTCGAAACATTAATACCATTTTAAACACCCTCCCTTAATCTTCCTAAACAAAAAAATTAAGAAACTGGATTTTAGTCCTTATAAACAACATAAATAGATATTAAACACAGCTTCTTTAAAAAAAACCAAGAAATAGATTTAAACCACCAATTATTTGATTAATAGCTTAAAGATTTTATATCGCAAGATATGGATTGGTTTTCTCTGTTTTATGTTTTGTTTTAGTTTTCTGGGACCATTCCCATTTCGCCTAACTCGATTGCTGTTGTGAAATCGCTTCGACTTATTATTCCTACAACTTTTTGTTCTCTGGTTACAGGTATTCTTCCTATTCTTTCTCTTGATATTATTCTGAGTGCTTCGATTGCATCAAGTTCTGGTTCAACTGTTATTGGGTTTTTTGTCATTACGTCTTTGACATATGTGGCTACTCTCCGTTCTCTTGGGATTCCACGTATGTCTGAGAAGGTTACTATTCCAATAAGTTTGTCGTTTTGTGTTACTGGATATCCCATGTGTTTTTGCTTCATCATTAACTCGATCAGTTCTTTGGCATCTGTTTCTGGTTCAACGGTTAATACATTCTCTGTCATTAGGTCTTTAACCTGTAGGTCTGAGAATATCCTTGTTATCTTGGTGCTTTTTTCTTCCTGTGATGCACCGAAATATATGAATGCAGCTATTAGAATCAACCAAATTCCTGCTGGTAATAATAAAAGCCCTATAAGGCCTATTGAGAAGGCGAATGCCTTACCTATTCCTGCTGCTCTTTCAGTTGCCTTTAGGTATGGCATTCTTTTCGCGAAAATTGATCTTAATACCCGGCCTCCATCCATTGGGAATGCGGGTATGAGATTGAATGCGGCTACAATTATGTTTATGTATCCAAGCCATCCGATAAATATTCCTGCTAGTGTTCTTTCATCGGGGAATATTGGGGTTGGTAATCCCGCTATATAATTGATTGATAACAAAATAACTCCTATTAAAAGGCTGACTACAGGTCCGGCTAAAGCTAGTTTTAATTCGATTGAGGGGTCATCTGGGGTTTGCTCCATTGCTGCAACCCCACCAAATATCATCAATGTTATGCTGTTTATAGGGATCTGGTTTTTAAGAGCGATATAAGAATGGCCTAATTCATGTAACAAAACGCATAAAAAGAACATCAATGTAAGTAATGTACCTAAGGTATAGGCTAGCCAAGGTTCAACTAAGCCTTCAAAAAAGAATGGTGAGTTAGCGAATAGCCATGCAAAAGGCGGTAAGATTATTAAAAACGATATATGGAGCTTTATTGGTATCCCCCAAACCTCCAATATCTTGATTGAACTCTTCATAAATCAAGCTCCCAAAAACATTACAAACCATTTTAAGCAAACGGTCAAACAACAATTATTCAACAATTGTTAGTTATTTCAATAGGTATTTCCTTTACGACACATCTAATTGTTAATTGTATCTCTAAGTTTAGGTGTTTATTTTGTTTTTACAAATCAATATATTCTTTTAACACACATACTTCTTTTCTTTGAAGTTAATTTCTTTTTAAAAAATCCAATCAGAATATAGTATCGTTATTCAATTAATCTATGTTTGGTTAGTTATTAAAAAAAAGAAAAAGAGGAATCCATGGTTTTATGTTATTTAAAGTTAGGTTTTGACGGTTATTTGGTGTGTGTTGTTTATTTCACTAAGTGTTTTTAGCATTATTCCGTAGATTAGGTCGTCTGGTACTTCACTGGCTATTACATTTAAGATTAATCGTCCTTCTGTTATTTTTGTTAGGTTTCCTGTAATGTCTACTTCTTTTGTTGCTCTGGGCCTGCTTCCTTTAAGGTAGGAGTTGTCATTACCTATGTATGCCTTAATGTGGTTTATTTCTCCACCTGCATTTGAGATTTTTTCGTCTATGGAGGTGACTACTTCTCTTAATATTTGCTGTGTTTGTTTTTTGTTGAAAGGTTTGTTTGATTTAAATTTGAATTTCTCTCCTCTCTCACTTATTCCGGAAACCGATTTTAGGTATTCTTGGAATAGTGCAGGGCTGTTGAACTCGGTTCCCTCATGAATTTCATTTAAAACAACATCTATTATCTCATTGATGTTTGTGGAGTCTTTTGCTGAGACATGCAATATCTTTACGTCTTGGTTGAGGTTGTAAACCATCTCTTCAATCTTAGTTATGTCTTCTTTTGATAATACGTCAATTTTATTTATAACAACTATTTCAGCGTCCTTAACCTGTCTTGCATCTATTAGAGGGAACTCTCTATCTTTTTCGATTACGTTTTTTAGTTCACGGCCATCTAAAAGGATTGTTATTGGGGCTAGATCGATTTCATCCCCAAACTCATTGCGTAAATCGAAATATAGTTTTGAAGGCAAGAAATAGGATACAGGCTCTACAAACAAGACATCTTTACTTGATTTATCATTTACTTTATTCATAATTTCTTTTAAACGATTTAGGTAGAAACAGATGCATCCACCGGTCAATTCATCTCCATCAAGGCCCAGCTCCCTTACAAACAATGGATCGACATTTGAATTACCTTTTTCGTTATCTATAATTAAAACGCTTTTACCATCTTTCTCAAGTTTCTTCGCCATCTCAGAGATCAAGGTGGTTTTTCCAGAGCCATAGAACCCGCCAATAAACGATACTTTCAAAATTATCACTTAAACCTAATTACCTACCTATCGTACTTAAGGTTTTCAGTGTTAATCTAGCGGAACCTTGTTTTTTGGAAAAACATAATTATCTCTGAGGTTACCTTTTAGTTGGGTGGTTTATTGAAGTTAATTAAGCAGATATCTGTTTTCCTTAAGAACAAGCCGGGGGAGCTAGCTAGGTTGTTCAATACTATAGACGGTGAAATCGATGTATCTGCTTTTGAGATAGCAGAAGCTGGTGATTTCGGTGTGATTCGAATGATAACTCCAGAACCTAATAAACTGGAGAAAAAACTTGAAAAGAATAGTTACACTGTATCTATAGTTAAAGTAATCTCAATCGATAGAGATGAAGTTTCAGGTGTTTCAAACAAACTTGGAGATAGCGAGGTTAACATCGAGTATGCCTACTCGGCCTGTAGCTCCGGAGGAAAAGATAGGGTTATAATGAAAGTTGATGACCCTGAAGCGGGTTTAAAAGCACTAGAGAGATAAAAAAGTTTTATCTTTTTTCATCAAGGATTGGGTGTGGTTTTATGTTTATTTTTTAGGTCTATGGGTGTGGTGTTTTTTTCAATTAAATCTTTATTGTTGTGGATTTAACTGTAGTTAGAGGTTTTTATCTGTTTTGTGTTTTTTGTTAGGTGTTTTTTATGGATCGTTTTGAAGAGACTTGCAGGGAGATTGCTCGACGTATTGTTGAGGATGGTGTGCCTGAAAGTGAGATTGAATCTGTTAAGAGGGAGGTTTGTAGGGAGACTGGTGTTTCTCGTTTTCCAAGCAATCCTGAGATATTGAAGTATGTAGATGGGGAGGAGGAACGGGATAAACTTAAATTAAAGCCTACTCGCTCTATATCAGGTGTTAATATAATAGCGGTGATGACCTCGCCATATAAATGTCCTCATGGTCGTTGTGTGCCTTGTCCTGGTGGTCCTGAAAACGATAGTCCACAGAGTTATACCGGGAAGGAGCCTGCTGCTATGCGTGCTATTAGAGAGGGATATGATCCATATAGTCAAGTTAGAACCAGGGTAAGTCAATTGAAGGAGATTGGTCATGACGATGTTGAAAAGGTTGAGTTGATTGTTATGGGTGGTACTGCACCGGCTCGTGAAGGATATATTGAGGATTTTGTTAAAAACTGTTTCGATGGTTTGAACAAAAAGAAATCAAGTTCATTGATGGAAGCTAAATCAAGAAATGAGGATGCGGATATACGTTGCATCGGCCTTACATTTGAAACACGGCCTGATTACTGTAAACAACATGATATAGACCGGATGCTTGATATGGGTTGCACGAGAGTTGAGTTGGGTGTTCAAACAATATATAATGATGTTTATAAAAAAATAGAGAGAGGACATCGGGTTGAGGATGTGTATAGGGCTACGAAACAGTTGAAGGATTCTGGATTAAAGGTTACTTATCACATGATGTTGGGTCTTCCTGGTACAACTCCATATAAAGATGTTCAGGCTTTTGAGGAGATTTTCAGTGATGAAAGGCTTCAGCCTGACGCTCTTAAGATATATCCAACTCAGGTTGTCAAAGGTACAGAGCTCTATGAGATGTATTTGGATGGTGATTACAGGCCACTTACAAATGAAGAGACTGCTGACCTGATTGCTCGTGTGAAGAAAAAGGTTCCACCACATGTCAGGATAATGCGGGTTATGCGGGATATACCTTCTCATCAAATTGATGCAGGGCCGGATAAAACCAATTTACGTCAAGTAGGTCGTAAGAAACTGGTTGAAGAAGGAAATCCATGTAGATGTATTAGGTGTAGAGAGGTTGGACATCGGGAGAGGAAGGATGGTGTTTCACCTCAAGATATAGAGTTGGTTTCAAGGGAGTACAAAGCTTCTAGTGGTAAGGAAATATTCTTGTCTATCGAGGATGTTGGTCAGGACATATTGATTGGTTTACTCCGATTGAGAATTCTTGATGAACCTTTCCGTCCTGAACTAAACTCTGGTGATGCATTGGTTAGAGAGCTACATGTATATGGAGAAGCAGCACCTATAGGCAGGGAAGGCGATTGGCAACACCATAGTTATGGTGAAAAACTGCTTAAAAAGGCTGAAGAGAGAGCGAGGGAGTTGGGTGCAGAAGAGTTATCTGTGATAAGTGGTGTTGGAGCTAGGAATTACTATAGAAAGTATGGATATAATAAGAAGGGCGTTTATATGAATAAAAAACTCTAAAAAATTGTTTTTAGTTGTCTGGGTAAAATACTAATCTTTTTGATGTTAATGGTATTTATTGTCTTGTTGTTTTTTAGGAGGAATTAATATATGGAAGATGAGTTGCTTGGTGAGCTCGGGAAAATGGATCAAGATGCATTAAGTTTTATTTCATCTCTAAGTGATGATGAATGGATTTTTGATGCAGATATACTTGTAGATATAGCGCATGTTTTGATGTTGATGGAGCAGGATATCGTTCCGAGGGATTCGGGAGTTAAAATCATAACGGCTTTAGAAGAGATAAGTTATGATGAGTTAAGTGGAGAGGACGTACATGTTGCAATCGAGTCCCGTCTAAGTGAATTGGTTGGTGAAGAAACTGCTGGCTGGATGCATACAGCTCGCTCTAGGAATGATGAGGTAGCGACCTGTATAAGAATTCGTTTGAGACATGAACTATTGGAGGTAGCTTGGAGTCTCCACAACTTCTTAAATAAGATATTAGGTGTTGTTGAAGATAACAAGGATACAATGATGCCTGGATTCACCCATCTACAGCATGCTGAACCCACAACCGTTAGCCATCACTACCTAGCTTATTTTGAGGCCTTTAACAGAAATCTAACCAGGATATTGGATTGTTTCGCTAGAACCAATAAAACCCCTCTTGGGTCATGTGCTCTTACCTCTACAACATTCAAGATAGATCGGGAGTACACAGCTGAACTACTTGGTTTTGATGGTGTTATGAGGAACAGTATGGATGGGGTTAGTTCACGCGACTTCGCTTTAGAAGCTGTTTCCTGTTTCAACAACATCATGTTGGATTTAAGTCGTCTTGCTGAAGAACTTATTATCTGGAGTTCTACCGAATATTCCTTCGTCGAACTACCTGATGACTATACATCCACCTCAAGCATTATGCCGCAGAAAAAGAACCCCGATACTCTAGAGTTGGTTAGAGCTAAATCAGGAAGCGTATTAGGGGATTACACTGCCATCTCAAGTATCTTAAAGTCACTTCCTTACGCTTACAACAGAGATCTCCAAGAACTGACGCCGAAGATCTGGAGTAGTGTAACAAACGTTAAAGGGTCACTTAAAATAGCAAACGAAGTAATCGATGGATTGGAGTTCAATGACGAAAAACTACAATCATCTTCACGTAAAGGATTGACAAGCGGTAGTGAGATAGCGAACTACCTCGTTAGAGATAGAGGTATTCCATTCCGGATAGCTCACTCAAAGGTCTCGAATCTAGTTAACGAAGGACTTAGTTTAGAGGAAATGGCTGTTAGACTTGATATACCTGAAGACGTTATAGATGAAATCACAGATCCTGAAAAGATACTTGAAAGAAAAACAGTTCACGGATCCCCCTCACCAATAGTTACATCTAAAGAAGTAAATGATGGATATCTAAGGCTTGAAGAACATGAAAAAGAAATCAAGTCAAGAGAAAAAAAGATTAACCAAGGTCTGAACAAAATTAAAAAAACCTTGGATAACTACCTTAAAGAAAAATAATTTTTAGATGGAGGAAGTTGATGACTATTCAACAGTTTATGGAGAAAAACGACATTAATGAAAACGATAAAATTCAGATTAAGAAGGGAGAGTATAGCTATAAAGGACGGTTGATGCCGTCATCAAAAGAACAAACAGCCGTAATAAAACTTGAAAACGGATACAACATCGGGATAGATATCGAAGGTTGTGAAGCAACCCTAATCGAGAAAGCAACCGAAAAAAAGACAACTAAAACAACAACTAAAACAACCCATAATGATAAAAAAACCATATCGATGTTGTTAACCGGAGGTACAATCGCAAGCAGGGTAGATTATCGGACAGGAGCCGTTTCAAGTGATTTCGATATGGAAGAAATACTTTCAGCTATACCAGAGTTAGAGGGTATGGCTAACTATCGTTCAAAAGTTGTTTCAAACATATTAAGCGAGAACATAAAACCCAATGACTGGATTGAAATAAGTAAAGCAATCTACAAAGAAATCGAGGAAGGTAGTGAGGGAGTTGTAGTAGCACATGGAACCGACACAATGGCCTATACAGCCTCAGCAATAAGTTTTCTAATCGACACCCCAGTACCAATCGTTTTTGTTGGCTCCCAGAGAAGTGCTGACAGACCAAGCAGCGACAACGTCCTTAACGTTGTTTCTGCAGTAAAACTCGCTAAATCCGATATAGCTGAAGTAATGGTTGCAATGCACGGAACCTCCTCCGACACATACTGTCTAGCACATAAAGCAACAAAAACACGCAAAATGCATACCTCAAGGCGTGACGCATTCAGATCAATCAACAGCGATCCAATAGCTAAAATAGACAACGAAATAACAGTTATCACCGATTATACAAAACGTGGAGAAAAAAAATTAAACTATAACGGTGGTTTAAACCCAAACTGTGGTCTAATAAAATTCACACCCACCACAACTCCAGAAACACTAAGAAACCATATAAAAAACATGGATGGAGTTGTTATAGAGGGAACAGGCCTTGGACACGTCTCAAACAACCTAATCCCAGTCATCAAAGAAGGTGTTAACCAAGGAACACCAATAGTGATGACCTCACAATGCCTATACGGCCGTGTATGCGACAGGGTATATGACACAGGTAGAGACCTAATAGAAGCCGGAGTCATACCAGGCCGAGACATGTTACCCGAAACAGCATTAGTGAAACTTATGTGGGCCACAAACCAGACAGATGACCAAACCGAGATAAAGGATTTGATGACCACAGATATCGCTGGCGAGATAACAAACCGCAGTGAACCAGAAAGCTATCTAAAATAACACGAGATGATTTTTATGAGTAAATTCAAAGAACTTGGATTAAAGGTCGGATTCGAATTTCATCAACAACTAGATACAGAAAACAAACTTTTCTGCAACTGCCCAACAAAGCTATCAGAAAAAGAAGAACCAGACTACACATTCACTAGATACCTCCATCCAACAGAAAGCGAGTTAGGAGAAGTCGATAGGGCAGCGCTTGAAGAAGCACGGCTATCAAAACTCTATCGATACCATGGATATAAAGAAAACACCTGCCTCGTTGAATGTGACGAAGAGCCACCCCAACCAATGAACAAAGAAGCACTAGATATCTGTATGGAAGTAAGCCTACTTCTAGACGCCAGAATAGTGGATCAAGTTCACACAATGCGTAAAATAGTTATAGATGGCTCCAACACCACTGGGTTCCAGAGAACCGCATTGGTGGCAACCGACGGAGAAATAGAGACCGAAGAAGGAAAAATAGGTATAGAAGGAATATCAATCGAAGAAGAATCATGTAGAAAAATAACAGGAGAAATCGGTGACGAAGAAATAACATACTCACTTGACCGACTTGGAATACCATTAATAGAGATCGGAAGCAAGCCAGACATAAAAACACCAAAACAAGGCCGTCAATTTGCCGAAAAAATGGGAGAAATACTAAGATCAACAAAAAAAGTCAAAAGAGGCATCGGGACAATACGACAAGACATAAACATAAGCATAGAAAAAGGAAACAGAATCGAACTAAAAGGAGCACAAGAACTCGACCTAATCGAAACATACATCAAAAAAGAAGTTACACGCCAAACCAAACTCCTTGAAATAAAAAAAGAACTACAAAAAAGAAACATAACCCAACTAGATGGAGACATAAAAGACGTCTCCCACCTATTCAAAAAAACAAGCTCCAGCATAATCAAAAACGCATTAAAAAACGGAGCCGTACTAGCCCAAAACCTAAAAGGATTCAAAGGCCTTGTCGGAAAAGAAATACAAGAAAACAGGCGTTTAGGAACCGAACTATCAGATAGAGCAAAAAAAGCAGGTGGAGTCGGAGGAATATTCCACACAGACGAACTACCCAAATACGGCATAACCGAAAAAGAACTCAAAAAACTCCGAGAAGAAATGAACGCCAAACCAAACGACTGCATAATAATAATCGCAGACAAACCAAAAAAAGCACAAGAAGCACATAAAGCAGTAACCGAAAGAGCAGAACAAGCAATCAAGGGAGTACCAGAAGAAACAAGAAAACCATTACCAAACGGTGGATCAGAATACATGCGACCCCTACCAGGCTCAGAAAGAATGTACCCAGAAACAGACATACCCCCCGTAGACATAAAAAAACAACAAATCAAAGAAATAAAACAAAACCTACCAGAACTAATATCAGAAAAAATAGAGAGACTCACAAAAAACTACGACATAAACAAAGAAATGGCCAAAAACATAACAAAAAACCAACAAGCCAAAATATTCGAAGAAATAGCAAAAAAAGACGTACCACACACAATAATCGTGAAAACACTAACAGGAACACTACAAGAACTCAAATCAGAAGGCCATAACACAAACAAAATAACATCCAGCCACATCAAACAAACATTCCAACTACTAGAACACAAAGAAATATCAAAAGAAGTAATACCCGACATACTGAAAGAACTTACAAAAAACCCAGAAAAAACACCAAAACAAGCAGCAAAAGAAACAGGAAAAACAAAAATAGACCAAAAACAAGCAAAAAAAACAATACAAAAAATAGCCAGCCAAAAAGAAGACTTCATACAAGAAAGAGGAATGGCCGCACTCGGACCACTAATGGGAGTAGTTATGCAAGAACTAGACAAAAGAATAGACGGAGAAACAGCAAGCCAACTACTCAAAGAAGAAATCCAAAAGAAACTATAAAAAAAATATAAAGAAAGGGTGCAAAGCGGATTCAATCTTGGAGGGGATGGGATACCGCCAGCGCACCCTTCATACAAACCTTTCTACCTTATGGTATAAAAAACCATCGCAAAAACAAAACCCAATAAAAACACCTCTTAACCAAAACAAACACCAAACAAAAACAAAAACAACCAAAACAACCCACAAAACACAGAAAAACACAACAAAAACAACCAAAACAACCCATAACCACACAAACCCAACTAAATCAACTTCCACAACACCTCAAATAACCAAATAAACAAAACAACCCCACAAACCCACCAACACACAAAACCCAATACACATACCCCACACAAACATAAATTAATAAAAAACCCCAACCCACATAGGCTGAGGAAACCACAAAAAAATGTTTTTATCTTAAAAAAACGCCCAAAACCCCTTTTGGGAAAGGCGTTAGTTCACAGCCGACTCACCCTCTTAAATCCAGAGAGTTCAACTACATCAATACCAAACTTATCCACCATTTTATCCAACAACAGATTCAGGCCTACCGAGTCTGAAGATATATGTCCAGCCGCAACAACGTTGATGTTTTGTTTTTTAGCCTCCTTAATCTGATCCTTAGACATATGCATAGCTATTATAGTGTTAACTCCAGATTGAGCCATCTTCTCCAACCGATCTTTACTAAGCTCTGTCCCACCAGTCATGTCGTAAGAAACCTTACCAACACGGTTCTTTTTTTTGCCATTAAATATGGTTGGACCAAGGTCATAATCTAATGCCCATTCATACTCAGGTATATCAAGCAATACATCTATCAAATCTGATATTCGGTCAGGATCTTCCTCCTCAACATACCTTTCTAGATAACTATTCACATGATTATCAGCTAGTGTATGGAAACATGCATAAGGAATATCCAGTAGTTCAGCTGTTTGAACAGATCTAGGGTGATTCCCAGAGTGAACCCCTCTACGAACCTCATCAACTCGACCCCTCACAATAGCTTCAGCCTGTGAAATACTGACCCCAACCTGTTCAAGTGTCTCAACCTGCATCTTCATAACTTCATGCAAGTTAGCTAACCCACGACCCTCAGGATGGTGAGCAATAGCTCCAGTTATCTCATGACCTTTCTCATTCAACCTATCTATAAGTAATAAATCCTGCGTCTCAATATCAATTCCAACCGCAACCTTCTCAACCTCTCTATCACCAGCATACAAAACCTTGCTATCATCATAGGGATTCTCCAACCGATTTAAATCATAACTGTCCTTCCGAACCCCCTCTAAATCCTCATACTCCTCACTTCTCTCATCAAGAATCTCTTCAATTCGAGACCTATCCCGTGGATCAACCTCAATAGCTTGCTCTACAGCAAATTCATGCAGCTCATTTAAAGTTACCATAAACAAAACCTCTTAGCATAGTAGTCCGTCTCCAAACAAATATATTCCCACCAAAAAACGATAAAATATACCCAAAAATTATTCGATATATTAGAGGGAGGATGTCAAGTGGATTTAGCTAGTGATGAAGTCGATAGGTTAAGAGAGGTTGTTGATAGTTATATGGAGTTAGCTATTGGTTTAGATAGGCATTGCAATCGATGTCTCGAGACTCGGAGGTGGGGTGGCTCGGTTGTTTTAATGGTTTTGGATGCCGCGTTCACATCTGTTGGACTCAATTACTTTAATATCGTTGTTCCACAGGTAATGGAGTTTGAAAACCGGTTTGTAGAGCGAGGTAGAATTGTTAATTTAAGTGATTTAAGTAGTTTGGAACATGATGTTGTCAGTGATTTATGGAAGAACGAGCGGTCTTGGCATGTTGCTAGGAAGGTTGCCGAGTTGATTGATAAGGTTGGTGATAGGCATGGGTTGGATGATAGGTTGGCTTTGAGGCGTTGGGCTAGTGAAAGTAGTTTGGTTGGTTGGAGGGAGAACCCTGTTGGAGAGGTTAAGGGGGTTGGGGTTGTGACATATCAATATTTAAGGATGATGGGTGGTGTTGATACAAGTATGCCTGATGGTGTTGTGCGGAGGGTGGTTAAGGATATTTTGGTTAGAGCAGATGTTGATCTACCTGTTGATGGGGATATCGAGTTGGTTGAGACGATTGATTATATGTCAGATGTGACTGGTTATCGGTCGGTTGAAATTACATGGATGACTTGGCTTGTTCAAAGCGAAGGAGACAAAATTAGGATGGAGAAGTATAGGGATGTTTTGGAGAGGATTTAGTTTTGTTTTGGTAGGTTTTGGGTTATGTTGTGGTAGAGGTTTGTTAGTGTGAGTATGTCTTGTCGGTTGTGGCTGAGTATGGGTAGTAATGGTCCTGGGTTTTGTTTTTTTAGGTATGTTTGGTAGTAGTCGGGTACTCTTTTGCTTGGTATGTCTATTTTTCTTTTTATGTTAAGTAGGGTTGTTTCTATGTGGTTTAGGTTGTGTTTCTTCAGGTTTTGGTGTGTTTTTTTGGTGTAGTGGTAGAGGTCTATGTGGGTTGGGTGGTTTTGTGTTGGTATTTTGTGGTGGTGTTGTCTTTTTTTTATGTATGGGATGTCGAAGCTTTTTCCGTTGAATGTGATTATTGTTTTTTTGTTTTTTAGGTATTGTTGGGTTTGGTGGAGGACTGCTTTTTCTTGTTTTGGGTTTTGAAGTAGTAGTTGATGTAGTTTTAGTTGGTTTTTTTGTGGTAGGCCTATTCCGATTAGTATTATTGGTTGGTTTGTTAGGCCGAGTGTTTCGATGTCGAGTAATGCTATTTCGTTGTTTTTTAGTTCTGGTGTGTGTTTTAGGGCTTCATGGCATGTGGGTCCGAGTTTTTTGTGTAGTGTTTGTATTGCTTTATATGGTTTTTTTGTGTTTTTTAGGTGTTTTTTTGCTTTTTTGCTCCATTTTTTATGTTTTTTGAGGTCTTTTATTGTTTGGTAGCCTTGTTTTTTTAGTTTTTTTTCTGTTTTTGGTCCGATTCCTTTGATTGGTTTTAGGTCTGTGTGTTTTTTGTGGGTTTTGGTTGTTTTTATTGTTTTCTTGGTTGTTTCTATTCGTTCTATGTACTGTCCTTTTTTGTTTTGTTTTTTGGTTGTGTTTGGTAGTTGTTCTATTGATTGGTTTTTGTATTTTTTTGTTAGTTTTTGTTTTATGTGGTCTGGGCCTTTTTCGATGGTTTTAGGGTCGATGTGTTGGATCCATTTTTGGAGGTTCATTTTGTATCTATATTTTTTTATAGTGTTTTGGCTGTTGATGTGTTGTTTGTTTTGTTTATTTCGATTATGTTGTCGACGTAGCTTTCCATTTTTGGTTCGTGTGATACTAATATGATTTGTTGCATGTCGAGTTCGTCTATTATGTCTCTTATTTTGTCTAGTTGGTTTGTGCTGAATCCGTCTGTGGGTTCGTCTAGTATTATCATGTTTTTGGTTTGGATGTCTTCTACTAATTGGTTTATTACTCTGTTTAGTGCTAGTCTGTATGCGAGTGCTACTGATGTTCTTTCTCCGCCTGATAGTCTTTTGTATTTTGTTTCTGTTTGGCCTCTTTCTATTATTGGTGCGAATCCTTGGTCTACGTGTACGTTTAGGTCGCTGTCTTCTATTAGCATTCGGAACCATGTGTTGAATATTTCGTTGAATTTCATTTGGAGTTGTGTCATGTATTTTCGTTCGATTGTTGCTGATAGGTTTTTGAGGTTTTCGAGCCATTCTCTATGGTTTTCTATTTTTTGTTTTAGGTTTTTGGCTTGTTTTTTGTCTTGGATTTCTTTTTTTATGGTTTTGATTTCTCTTTTTCTGTTTTTTATGTTTGTTTTGGTTTCTATGAGTTTTTGTTGAGTTTGGTTTAATTTGGTTCTTTTTTCTTCGATTTTGTTTTCTAGTTCCTGGTTTTTTTGTTTGGTTGTTTTTAGTTGGTTGAGTTTTTGTTGGGTTTGGTTTAATTTGGTTTGTTTTTCTGTTTTTTGGTTTTTGAGTTGTTGGATTTTTTGTTGTTTTTCTTGGATTTTTTGTTTTAGTTCTTTTGCTTGGTTTGTTTTTTCTTTGTATTCTTGGAGTTTTTTTCTGTCTTTTTTTAGTTCTTGTGTTTTGTTTTCTATTCGGTTGAGTATTTCATTGATTTTGTTTTCGATTTTGTTTTCTAGTTCTTGGATTTCTTGTTGATGGTTTTCTAGTTTTTGTTGGTGTTTTTGTAGTTTTTGTTGGATGTTTTGGATGTTTTTTTGTTTTTTGTTTTGTTCTTTTTTTCTGTGTTGTTCGTTGAGTTGGTTTCCACATATTGGGCATTCTGATTTGGTTTCTTTTAGTTTTGAGAGGTTTTTTTGGTGTGTTTTTTTGGTTGCTTTTAGGTTTTTGATTTGGTCTTGTTGTTTCTCGATTTCTTTTTCGATCTCTTGTTTTTCTTGGATTTTTTGGTCGAGGTTTTTTTCTATTCCGGGTTCTTTTTTATGGCATTTTTCTTTGAGTTTTTGGAGTTTGTTTAGTCTTTTTTCTATTGTTTCTTGGTTTAGGTCTGTGGGTTTTGTTTGTTTTTTTATTTCGTTGTATCGGTTTTGTGTTTGGTCTTTTTCTTGTTTGTGTTCTTTTATTCTTTCTTTGGTGTTTTGGAGTGCGGTTTTGATTTCTGTTTTCTTTTTGTCTAGTTTATGTAGTTCTTCGATTTCTTTTTCGATTTCTTGTTTTTGGTCAATTAATTTATCTAGTTGTTTTTGTTGGTTTTCTACGTCTTTTTCTAGGGTTTTTTGTTTTTCTAGGTGTTTTTGTAGTTTTTCTTGGATTTTTTGTTGTTTTTGTTGTTTTTGTTTTAGGTCTTTTGTTACTCCTTCTAGTTGGTTTAATGGTTTTCTTAAGTTTTTTCTAACTTCATCTATGTTTTCTCGGATTTTTTTGTATCTATTGATTCCAGTGATTTTTCTTAATGTGTTGAGTCTTGTTTCTTCGTCTGCTTCTATGATTTTTTTCATTTCTTCTTGAGGGGTGTAGACTGTGTATCTATAGATAAGTGATTTTCTTTTGGAGACCATTTCCATTGGGTAGCCAAGGATTTTGAATACCTCTGTTTTTAGTTCGGTTGGTGTTAACTCGGTTTTGGCGTTTTTCTTGATGTATCCGTTTTCTTGTCTTATTGCTGAGTTTTCTCGTGTTAACTCTCTATAGACTGTGTATTTCTGGCTGTTTATTGTGAATGTGAGTTCTGCATATCCGTTGTTTGTGCCTTCTCGTAGTAGGTCTGCTCCGGATAGTTGGTTTCCTCTTAGGCCGAATAAAGCGAACTCTATTGCCATGAGTAGTGATGATTTTCCATGGCCTATGTCTCCTGATAAAAGAAGTGTTCCTGTTGGGAACTCTACGTGTTCTTCTTTATAGCTTCGTATGTTTTTTAGGTGTATTGAATTGACTTTCAATTTTTGCCTCTCAGGGTTTAGGGTTTTTGGGTTTTATAGTGTTTTTTCTATCTCTTTTTTTATTCCAAGTGTTTTTAATGCGTCTTGAACTACTCTTTCTCTGTAGTCTTTCTTTTTTTCTCCGTCTTCTTGTTCTGTTGATAGTTGGTTGAATAGTTGTTTTGTTATTTCTTTTTTTTCTTCGTCTGATTTGTTTTTAAGTTCGAACTGTCCGGTGTGTTCTTCTATTAATTTTTGTTCGAGTTCTTTTCGGTCGCTTGCTTTTACGTCGAATTCTTGGTATTCTTTTGTTTTTAGTTGGTTGATGTTTATTCGTACTGCTGTTGCGCCTAGGTCTGTTATTTTGTTTCTTATGTTGTTGAATCCTATTTCTGTTGTTTTACCGGTTTTTAAGACACCATATACCTTTAATAAGACTATTGAGTTTTTTATGTTTTTTTTCTGTATTTTTTGGTTTATTTCGTGTTCAACCATGTCTGGTGTTTTGTTTTCTCCATCTATCTCTATTGATATTATTGGAGCGATCTCTATTTTTTGGGGTTTGATATCTATTTCATCGTCTACTACATCTACGATGTAGAAATTTCCATGTCTGTTTTTTTCTAGTTCTCGGTAGTCGGTTGGGAATATGCAGCCTGGGAATGTTATTGGGCCATATTCATCTTCTTTAAATATGTCTTGTTTGTGTACGTGGCCGCCTGCGTAGTAGTCTAGGTTTTTTGGTAGGTGGGAGAGTTTGATTCCTTTCATGCGTTTTAGGTATTCAGGTTTGTATTCGTTTATTGCGGAGTGGAACATGAATATCTTGAATCCGGGTTCTTTTTTGAGTTTTTCGTGGTCGAGAACTTGGTAGGCCTTTGATTCTAGGGCGCCGGCTCTTCCGGGCATTCCTGTTATTTTTACTCCTTCGATTGGTTCGTGGTAACTGAGTTTTAGTTTACCGTTCTTCATTTGGCCTTTACCTACGTTTTTTATGAGTTCAGCGGATTCAAGTACATTTAACATTGTGTTGCCGGATGGAGAGAAGTCGTGGGAGCCTGGTACGACGATTACTTCGATTTCTTTTTGGTTTATTTCTCTTAATCTCCGGAAGGCTTCCATTAAAACTGTTGTTGGTGGTCTTCCTGTTTCGAATAGGTCTCCTGAAATCAGTATGAAGTCGACGTCTTTATTTAGGCATTGGTCTATTGTTTTGTTGAATGCCTTTATTGCTATTTCTTTTAGTTTTGATCCACTCCATGATCCTAGGTGGATATCTGAGATATGTGCGAAACGGAAGTTATTCAAATTGTTTTCCTCCAGTTGTTATGTTATTCCTCTGAACTGGATGTTTTCTGGTTCTTTTTGTTGTTTTTCTGCGATTTCGTCGAAGTAGGGTATTTTGATTGGTATTGCGAAGTCTGTGAATGTTGATGTTACTATAGCTTCTCCTTTGTCTAAACTGGCTATGTTTCTATCGTCTTTTGATAGGTCTTGTGAAGCGCTTTGAACTATTGATTTTCTCTCACTCCCCATCTCCATGCCTAGGATTATTTTTGTATTCATGTTTGCTAGTATCTCTCTGGGTATTACGCTTGGTAGTTGGGTTATTGCTGTCATTCCTATCTTGAATTTACGTCCTTCTCTAGCGATTTTTTCAAATATGTTACCGGATTTCATAACCGAGTTTTCGCCTATTACTCGTGGTGCTTCTTCTAGAACTATTGATACTACTGGTTTTGTTTTGAGTTTATCGCTGGATTTATAGTTTTTATATCGATTGAAAAGTCTGTTAGCTATTATGGAGCCTATTAATAACTCTATTTTAGCTTCTAAATTTGATGTATCCAGTATTACTGTTTTACTTGATTCAAGTGCGTTAATTATATTGTCTATTGTTGCTTTACCTGCTTTTTCGTCGAAAATACCTTTGCAGATTAATTCGTTTTCCGCTTCATGTATATCGAGGTATACACCAAGTTTTCTCTTCATAGTTTCGAGTGTTACTTCTTGAACGCCTTTTAAAGGTTCTTGTGCTAACAATAGTTTTTTAATCCAGTTTTGGCCGTGTTTTTGGTAGTATGCATTTATTGCTTCAGTTTGGGCGTTAGATAGGTCGATTACCTTGATTAGGTCCCAGGGCTTTAGTTCCTGGATGTTTATAACAAGTTTATTTATCCCTGATTTGTTTTTGCCTGGTGAATAGGGTTCGAGCAGGCGGTTAGAGTCTGGGTGGTTTGATAGGCCGGGAGTTCCTGCTGTCCCTATATATTCGTCGTGGGGATCGATTATTAATTGGCCACAGTACTCTTGGTTTAGTAGTTCCCATGACATGGCTTTAACCAGGTTTGATTTACCTTTTCCTGTTGATGCTGGAACTAGGATGTGGTGTCTTAATACTTCTTCTCCGGGTAGGGTTATCTCGACATCCAGTTCGCTTGAACCTGAACGGATGTTTCCTAGTGATAAAGGTTTTTCGTGGGCTTGTATGAAACTAAAATCTTCTTTTATGACTCTTCTTAATCCTGAAAAGAATTGTGGGAGTTTTTTAGGTGAGTGTGAACGTAGTTCTCCGTTTTTCTCTACCGTTACAAGGCTTTTTAGGTCGGCTATTATGTAGTTGCTTAACTCTGGGTCTGTGAAGTCGAGGTCTCTTCCATATCCCTCTAACTTCATTCCGGCAACTAGGTTTTTTTCCTTCTCCGGGATTTGGGAGCCGTACATCAAGTCATGTACTTGGAGTAATGTGATCCAGGATTCACCTTCTGCTACAAGAAGATCTCCCATCTCTATTGTTTCACTTGCCTTCTGTCTCACTCTTACTGTGTCAAAATCTCCACTTACAATTCTTCCAACAACATTCATTATTAACCACTTATCTTATCTTATTTTGTTTAATACGTCATGAGCATCTACAGCAGATAGATATCCACGTAACTCATTCCAGAGATCATTTCCTTCTGTCATCGCCCTAAACCTGGCTCTATATCTAGAGGCCTCTTCCTTTGATACACTAGCCATTCTGTCTGCATCTATCAACCCATATGGATATCCCGGAAACCTGACATCTCTAGAGTTATTGGATAGAGCTGTTAAAACAGATTCTATTTCCTTTTCCCCTACTTCATCCATCCAATCCCTCTGCAGTTCATACCTAAATGCATATTCCGATGTTGAATATAGTTTTACAAAAAAGATTTCAGCTCTATGGTTTGGATCGGTGTTTTTAACAACCGGGTAGTAATACCATGGTTTATCTATGTCGGTTGCTAGGTCCTTCAAGGCCTTAACCAAACTATTGCCTGTTGTTGTGTGTAGGGTTGTGGTTTTAGATAGGCCTGAATAGACCACATCATTGGTTAATGCCTTTCTGTATGCATATTCTGCATACTTGGTTTCGTTTTTAACAGATGTCTGTAGGCTACCGTCCATCACCATTATGTCTCCAGAACTTAGTTCTTGTTTAGAGATATCGCCTGCAACTTTCCATTCTGCGAAACGTCTTGCTGCTGTGCATACTCTACCGATTCGGGACATATTTAGTTGTTCGTCGGGCTCTCCAACTACCTCACTAAGTTTTAACTCTAAATCACTTTCATCTGGTAGGTATTTTTTGTGTTCTGGAGTGATTGGATAGAGTCTTCCTTGATATTTTATTTCTCCATCCAGTTCAGAGGCGCTGGCAAGTGCATAGAAATCGATTCTCTGAGGTATAGATCCTGGCTCAATTCTCTTCTTTCCTTTAAAAACATTATAATAAATACGTATTAGGTGGACGCTGAACATTGGGGAGGAGAACAACTCCATGTTCCCGCCATCTATAAATGAAATTTTTCTATCTGTTTCTCCCTTTGGTATTGGAGTGAATTTATCTCTAGATAACTTGATTGGGGTGTAGTTGAATCCTTTGAACAAAGGTTGGCCAGGATCTGTTTTACGAATACTGTCACCAAGGTCTTCAAGCAGGTTGGATAGAGCATTATCCTTCATATTGAAATCCACAACTATATATGCATTACAAAGACAAATCACTTCTCGGTCAGGTAACCGAAACAAAAAACAACCGTTAACATTCATATAGTAATAGTCGGTTAATACCAAGGGGATATTTATGGATAGAAAATACGTTTATATTTCAATATTAATAATCGCGTTTGCTTTATCAACTGCTGGATGTTTAGGTGGTTATGATAAATCGGTTTCTGCTGAAGAAGGTCTTGCTATGCTTACAGATCAAGAGATAGATCCAGAGATACAGAACCACGTAGATATGGAGAAGGTTGGATTGGATGTAAGTGATGGAAACTTATTGATAACTATCGAGACATACGGTGATATACCAAACACCATTGAAGAAGGCGCAACTGTATATGAAGTTAATGTCAAGGATTTAGGTAGTGATGAAGCCAGTGTTAACTCACTTGCGTTAGAGTTCATTGGTGATACTGAATATTTCAATGCAGAAAAACCTGTTGAAGGAGATTTAATGGATATAGATGGAGCAGGTTACACAGTTGATTCAAAGTTTTTTGGAGGATATGAACTAATATTTGAGGTGCCTCTTGAAGAAATTGATGATCCTGATGAAGTAGGTATTCAAGTCCATTCAGAATGGTCTGATCCAGATGGATTTGGAACTGCTATGGATTTCATTCCCCTCGATGAAGATGGAAATGTAGATTCTAGTGAATACATCAAGTATGAAGTTTAAAGAAAAAATAGAAGTAGGGTTTTTGGGGTGTTGAAACCCCTTTTTTTTGTTTTTTATTGTGTTTTTGAGAGTAGTTTTTGTATTGATTTTTCTGGGTTTTTGGTTTTAACTACTCCGGATGCTACTAGGATTCCTTTGGCGCCTAATTCGATTGCTTTTTTTACGTCTTCTCCGCTTGATACTCCTGCTCCGCATAGTACTGGTGTTTCTGATTTTTCAACTGATTTCTCGATTATTTCTGGGTCTGCGGTTGTTACGGAGATATCTCCGCCTATAAGTTCTGGTGGTTCTATGGCTACGTACTCTGGGTTGAGTTTTGATGCGGCTGCTGTTGTTTGGACGTTGTTTGTGCATATGATTGTTTTTAGGTCGAGTTTTTTTGCTCTTTGGTTTGCTTTTGCTATTTGTTTGAGTGTGAGGTTTTTTTCTGAGTGGTTTATTAGTGTGCCGGTGGCTCCTGCTTTTTTTATTGCTTCTGGTAGTATGTGTCCGGTGTTGCTTCCGTATTGGATTGGGTCTATGTGTTGAGCGTATATTGGTACTGTTGTTTCTTCGGCTATTTTTTGTATGTCTGTTGGTTGTGGGGAGATTATTATTTCAGTGTCTGTTTTTTCTTGTGTTTTTTCGATTGCTTTTGCTATTTTTAATGCGTTTTGGTTTGTTCCGGCTTTGTAGGTTTTTAGGTTTATAATCAACTTCATTTTTTGTTACCTCGGGTTTAGAGGCTTGTTTTTATTTCGTCGATTATTTCTCTAGCTGCTCCTTCTGGGTCTTTAGCACCTGTTATGGCTCTTCCTACGACCAATATGTCTGCTCCGGCTTCAATTGCTTCTTGCACGTTCTTTGATTTTATTCCCCCGGCTACTGATACGAGGCCTCCATCTAGTTCTTTTTTGATGTTTTCTATGTTTCCCCATGCGTGTTCGGCTTCGTCTTCTACGTCTATGGCTCTATGAAGCTCTAATATATCTGGTTTTTGGTCAAGTTGTTTTAATAGTTCGATGGGGTTTTTCATGTTTATTGTGTCGATTATTGAGTATATACCGGTTTTATCTGCTTCTTCTATTACGCCTTCTATTGTTGGTTTACTTGCTATTCCAGCTACTACGACTCCGTCTCCTCCTGCGTCGGCTACCATTCTTGCTTCTAGGTTTCCGGTGTCAAGTGTTTTTAGGTCGACTACTATGAATGCGTCTTCTCTTATTTCTCGCATTCGGCTTACTACGTCGACTCCATATTTCTTAACGAGGGGTGTTCCCACTTCGAATATTATGTGGTCGTCTTCTGGTATTTCTTTCAACAATTTCTCGACGTGTTGGAAGTTTGTGGTGTCTAGAGCTACCTGTAGATATGGTGGTTTGGAGAGCCTTGTTATGCGGTTGCCCATTATTGGGTGGCCTCCGATGTCTTTTTCTTTTATTACTTCTTTGGGTGTTGGATATTCATTTAGAGCTCGTTTTATTGCGAGTTTGGTTGCACCATAGTTGTATCTATATATTTTCTGGAAATCTTTGGCTTCTGGATGTATGAATACACTTGCTATTATAACTTTGTCTTCAACTTCTTCCTCTTCTATTATTCCTTCTTCAAGTGAGTCTGCAACTGCCTTTGAAACCGCTTCTTGGGCGGGACCGAATATTTTCTCAGTGTCCCCCATGTCTTGTATTGTTACTTTTGGTACAATCAGGGTTGAGGGTTTTGTCGGTAAATTAGGTTTTATTACGCCTAGAAGGGGTGTGTGTCCTTCGGATAAATTCGTTAATCCATTTAAGAATGCCTGGCCTGCGGGCCCAGACTTGTCTCCAATCACTAAATCGATATGCGCTAACTCTGGTTCTTGTCCTATAAGAGCTTCTCCAACCTTAAACATTAAAAAATCACCATCAAAAAGTCCTTTTTAAGTTATTAAACTTAAAAGTATAATATACAATCGCTTCAAAAATACAAAAAACATGTTTCTTTTATCTTTGTTTTATTTTTAGGTGTGACCACATTTATTTTTGTTTATATTTTTGTTAGTGTTTTTTTAGCTATAATGAATGCTATTGTTCCAAGTAGTAGTATGAATGCTGTTATCATGAAGAATGTATCGAATTCATAGGCGTTGGCGAGGACGCCTAATGCTATTGAGCCTATAGCGATACCCATATCGAAACTGGAGTTTATAAGTGCGCTTGCTTTACCTCTTTCTAGAGGTGCTACGGTTTCTACAGATAGGGCTAGTAGGGTTGTGTATGCTGCTCCGAATCCGATTCCAAATACAATTCCTGCTATGTAAAAACCGGTTTGGGTTGTTGTCAAGCTTATAATTGTTATTCCTAGGACGGAAACAACCATCATTGGAGCGGTTACTATGCTCATTCCTTTTCTATCTGCATATCTACCTACTGGAACCCTTACTATGAGGGCAGCAACTGCGTATACTGTGAAGAACAGGCCGATTGTGAATTCTGTATATCCAAGTCTGTTTGCGTAAACTGGAAAGAAGGCTGTAATCGCTCCATAAGCTGTTGTTAATGCTAAAACACCTACCACTGCTGAAGTTACATTGCTGTCTTTCAATACATCCATGAAGGTGGCTGTTCCAGTTCCATCTATATCGCTTTCGCTTACTAAAAAAACGAGTATTAGTGATACTACTGCGAATAAAGAGGAAATATAGAATGCTTCGTTGTATCCAGTTAGATCAACCAAAAAACCCGCTATTCCAGGCCCCAATATCATTCCAAGCATTACTGGAACTCCAAACATACCCATAGCTTCTCCTAATCTTTCTCTTGGAACCATGTCCACTGCCATAGACATTGAAGCAACGCTGAAAGCTCCTATCCCGATTCCATGGAATATCCGTATCAAAGCTAAAATCAATACAGATTCGGTTAGTGTGTAGAGTATTGGGGCGAGTATGAAGATTATTGCTCCTACCACAAGCAGTGGTTTACGGGCAACGTTGTCTGCATACCTACCGAAGGGTACTCGGCTTAGTACTGCTGAAAAAGCGAATATCCCAACTATCACTCCGATCATTAGTTCGCCAGCCCCGAGTATTTCGGCGTAAAGACTGATTATTGGGACTATTGCGAAGAAACTTATGAAGAACATGAACACAGAGGCCAGTAATATGAGGTACTCTCTGGTTAATATTTTTCCGGAAAGTTCTGACTTGTTCATAGCATTTCTCCAAGGAATTTAGTTGCAAAGACTCCGAAATATTTTATTAGAGATGGTTTGGTTTTTAATATCTGGTATGCAACTTTGGAGGGATAATCCATGTCCCCATGGCTCTCAATTGCATTTATCAATCGTGGGTTATCCAGTTTTTTTATCACGTCATCTATTTCATTATCTGATAGTGAACCTAAGGAGTTGTGAATCGCCAATCCAATCTGTAGTTCTCTACCTAATTCCTTTCTCCAATCAATGTCGTATTTTTTTAGGGAGGTTCTGCCATCGATATATTTGTTTATTGTTTCTCCAGCTATCTTCCCACAATACATTCCTGTGTAGACTCCTCCGCCGGTTGTCGGTTTGACTTGGCCAGCGGCGTCGCCAACGATGATTGTTTTATCTCCCACAAGTTTTTTTGGATATCCGATTGGTACTGCGCCATAATTCCATTCAAGCTCACTACCACTGTATTGTTTGAGGGCTGGATGTTTTTTGATTAAGTTCTCTAGATATTTGTTTGCAGGTTTCTGAGCTTTTTTTGGATCTAGACAAAGTCCTATTCTAACGGTTTTTTCGTCTATTGGTATGCTCCATCCGAAGAATCCTGGAGCGATTTTTTCACCCAGAAATAACTGAACGAACTCTGGGTCTTCAACCTGAACTCCAGTTAATGTGAGTTGGGCTCCTGAAAGAAATTTCTTTGGACCAGGCAATCCCTTGGTACGTCTTATTGTTGATTTAACTCCATCGGCACCAACCACAACCTCTGGATATATCTCTCTAATGCCTTCTGGAGTGCTTACCTTAAGTTTTGAGCCATCCCAGTTTATTGCTCTCCACCCGAGCTTTAGTTCCGCTCCTGCCATAACTGCTTTTTCAATCAATCTCTGATCGAATTGAGCTCTATCTATTATGTAAGCCTGTGTTTCTGGCCGGCTTATACATATTTTTTCTCCATTTGGCGAGTGTATTATTGCGCCTCGAACTTCATTCAGAATGTAGTTATCATGGTTTAAACCACTTTCTTGAATTGTTCTTGTGCTAACTATACCGGCACATTGAATTGGATGGCCAATAGCTCTGTCTTCTTCTAAAATCATTAATTCAAGGCCATTTTCAACTGCCGTATATGCAGTTATAGCTCCAACGGGCCCTCCACCGACAACAACGGCTCCATTGTATTTTTGTTCCAAAGTAACACAACCAGAATTATAGTTTGATTTATCTCTCGTCAACAAAAAAGTTTACAAAAAAGTTTATAAAAAAAGGTATTTCTAATTAATATTAATTAACGATTGTTTGGAGTGGGGGTTTGGCTCTTTATTTATCTTGGTTTGGGTTTTACATGGTTTTATGTGGGTTTTTAGGTTTTTCCGAAGATTTCTTTGATTTTTTTATGTAGTTTGTTGATTTTTTTGGGTTTATTGTTGTCGGTGTAGAATAGTTTTAGGCTCTGGCAGTTTGGGCATCGTATTTCATTTGACATTAGTAGGTCTTTTTTGTATGTTGTGTTGCAGTTTTCGCATATGAACTCTGTTTGTTTTGGGTTTTTTGTTATCCTTTTTTGGGTTTCGTTTTGTTTTTTCATGGTTGTTGGGGGGTTAGGGATTTGTGGTTTTCCGGCCTGTGTTGCCGGGCCTATTTTTATCCCTTGGGTTTGTTTTCTTTAATTCAGTTATTTAATAGTTTTCCCTTTTTTATTTGGTTTGTTTATTGTTTTTTGTTTTTGAATTGGTCTAGGGTTTTTATTTTTTTGGGTTTTGTTTTGGGTGGTTTTAGTTTGATGTGTTCGAAGTTTTGGTTTTTTATTCTGTTTTGGGCGTTTGGTGTTATTGATGGGCTGACTAATATTCCTCTTAGGTTTTTGTATCCTTTTTCTTTGTAGTAGTCTATGTATCTCTGTAGTTGGTCTACTGCTTTTGGGCCTACTCTTTTGCGTTTTAGTTCTATTATTACGTTGTTTCCTTGGCTGTCTCTTCCGAATAGGTCTATTCGGCCGTATCCTGTTTTTCTTTCTGCTTCTATTATTCTTAGGCCTTTTTCGATTATTTCAGGGTTTTTTGTTATCTTTTTTTGCATCTGGGCTTCTTGTTTGTTTAGTGTTAGTTCGGCTCCATCTTTTAGGTTGTATGATGCTGTGTGTATTACTTTATGTAGTGTTATGTCTAGTGTTTCGTTTGGTGAGGTTCTTTCAGATCTGAGTATTACTTTGTTTTTTTGTTTGTGTACTGTTGGTCTTGAGCCTGGTGGTTGCCAGTTTGTTGGGTCGCTGTTGTTTTTTTGGTGGACAAGTGTTGTGCCGTCGGGTTTTAGTATTGTTATTCTTTCTCCTAGTGGTAGGTATCCGTCTGCTCTGCCTTGATAGTCTACTTCGCATTTTGCTGTTATTGTTAGGAGTTTTTGGTTTTTTATTGCGTTTTTTATGAATTGGGTGGTTTGTTTTGGTGTTGGGTTTTTGAGGGTTTTATGTTTGCTCAATTTGTTTCCCTCGTGGCCTGGGGTTTTGGTGTTGGCATTATTGTTCACTTTTATTTTTGGGTTATGTGTATTTGGTTTTGGTGTTTTTTTGTGTGGGAGGGGTTTGTGGGTGTCCCCCCTCCTTTTTTGTGGTTTATTTTTGTGGTTTTTTAGATTATGCTTGGTTCTTCTATTTTTTCTTCTCTTTTTGCTTGGAAGTCTTTTGATATTTTTTTGTATTGTTCTATTTCGCCTCGGTCGCTTGATGATCTGACTTTTTCTAGTGCTTTTTCGAAGTGTTCCATGTTTATTTCTATGTCTTGGATTGCTTTTTTGGCTTCTTCTCTTGTCATTCCTTGTTGGACTTTTTCTCTTAGGGCCATCATTGATGCTTCTTTGCTTAGTCCTTCTATGTCTGATCCTACGTATCCATCTGTTTTTTTGGCTAGTTTTTCTATGTCTACGTCTTCTGCGAGTGGTTTGTTTTTGGTGTGTACTTTGAATATTTCTTTTCTGGCTTCTGTGTCTGGTGCTCCTACTTCGATGTGTTTTTCTAGTCTTCCTTGTCTTAGGAGTGCTGGGTCTATTAGGTCTGGTCGGTTTGTTGCGGCTATTACGACTACTTCTCCTCTTTCTTCTAGTCCGTCGAGTTCGGTTAGCATTTGGCTTATTACTCTTTCTGTGACTTGGCTGTCTCCGCTCATTCCTCCTCTACGTGGTGTTATGCTGTCGATTTCGTCGAAGAATATGATTGTTGGTGCGGATTGTTTTGCTTTTCTGAATGTTTCTCGTACTGCTTTTTCTGATTCTCCTACCCATTTGCTGAGTAGTTCGGGTCCTTTGACTGATATGAAGTTTGCGTCTGATTCGTTGGCTACTGCTTTTGCGAGTAGTGTTTTTCCTGTTCCTGGTGGGCCGTGTAGTACGATTCCTCTTGGTGGTGCTGTGTCGATTTTTTCGAATGCTTCTGGGTATGTCATTGGCCATTCTACTGCTTCTCTTAGTTGGTTTTTTATTTCTTGTAGGCCTCCGACGTCTTCCCATGTTATGTCTGGTATTTCTACGAATACTTCTCTCATTGCTGAGGGCTCGATTTCTTTGTGTGCTTGTTCGAAGTCTTTTTTCTCTACTTCTAGTTCGTCGATTACTTCTTGTGGTATTTCTTCTGCGTCTATGTCGATTTCTGGTAGTATTCGGCGTAGTGAGTTCATTGCTGATTCTTTTGTTAGTGATTCTATGTCGGCTCCTACGAATCCGTATGTTCTGTCTGCGAATTCGTCGAGGTCTATGTCTTTTGCGAGGGGCATGCTTCGTGTGTGTACTTCGAATATTTGTCTTCTTCCGTCTCTGTCTGGTACTCCGATCTCGATTTCTCGGTCGAATCTGCCTGGTCGTCTTAGTGCGGGGTCTATTAGGTTTATTTGGTTTGTTGTGGCTATTACGACTACTTCTCCTCTTGCTTCAAGGCCGTCCATTAGTGATAGGAGTTGGGCTACGACTCTTCTTTCTACTTCGCCGCTTACTTCTTCTCTTTTTGGTGCGATTGAGTCGAGTTCGTCTATAAAGATTATTGATGGTGCGTTTTCTTTTGCTTCTTCGAAGAGTTCTCTTAGTTGTTTTTCGCTTTCTCCGTAGTATTTGCTCATTATTTCGGGTCCGCCGAGGCTTATGAAGTGTGCGTCGGTTTCGTTTGCTACTGCTTTTGCGATTAGGGTTTTTCCTGTTCCTGGTGGGCCGTGTAGTAGAACTCCTTTTGGTGGTTCTATTCCTAGTCTTTGGAATAGTTCTGGTTTTTTCATTGGGAGTTCTATCATCTCTCTGACTTTTCTGAGTTCTTTTTCTAGGCCTCCTATGTCTTCGTATGTTACTTGTGGTACGTCTTCGACTTCTTCGACTGGTTTGTCTCCTATTTCTATCTGTGTGTTGCTGTCAGCTATCACGGTTCCTTTTGGGTCTGTTTGTACTACTTTGTAGTTTATTGCTCTTCCAAAGAACTCTACTCTAATTTTCTGTCCTTTTGAGATTGGCCGGCCTTCTAGGATTTTGCGGACTCCGTCTGATGAGATCCGTAGGTTTATTTCTTCGGTTGGGGCGATGGTGATTTTTTTGGCTTTTTGGGCGTCGACTTTTTTGACTTCTACTCGGTCTCCTATTCCTGCTCCTGCGTTGTTTCTTACGCTTCCGTCGATTCTTATTGCGTTGTCGGGGTCGTTTGGATAGCCGGGCCAGACTACTGCGGTTGCTGTTCCTTTTCCTTCGATTTGGATTATGTCTCCGCTTGTTAGATTGAGGTTTTGCATTACTTTCGATGAGACTCTTGCGATGCCTCTTCCGGCATCTCGGTGTCTCGCTTCTGCTACTCTTAGTTTTATAGTTTTATCGGGCATTTTAACACCTTTTAGATTTTTAATTTTTAGTTTTAAGGTTTATTTAATGGGTTTTGGGGTTATAGGACGTTTTTTTCTCTTAGTTTTTTTACAGTTTCGTATATTTCTTCTATTTCGAGGTTTAGTCGTTTTGAGAGGTCTTCTGGCCGTACTTGTCCTTCTTTCATCATTTCGTTAAGTAGGGCTTTTTCTTTCTGGTTCAGGGCTTTTTGGTTTACTATTTCTTGGCCTGTTTGCATTATTTCGTCTATGAGTTGGTAGAGGTGTTTTTCTGTTTTCTTGATTTTTTGGCATTGTTCTTCGAGTTCTCTTATTAGTGATAGTACTTGTCGTAGGTCTTGGTTTATTTCGTATTTTTTTCGCTCCATTCTCTCAATTTCTGGGAAGGTTGTTCTTACTTGTTTTTTGTCGTTTTCGGTCATTTCTAGGTCTTCTATGTTGATTTGGGTTGTGTTTCTGTTGATTACGATCTGTAGCATTAGGGTGTTGTTGATTTTGTAGTATTTTCTGTTTCCTTTTCTGTATGGTTTGATTAGTTCTTGGTTTTCGAGTATATGGAGGTGTTCGATTATTGCTTTTCGACCTGTCTGTAGTTTTTCAGAGATTTCTGTTACGTACATTGGTTTTTCTGCGAGCATTTCTAGTATTTTTCTCCGGTTTTTGTTGCCGAGTATGTTGAGTGTGTTTTCTGTTTTTTTCAAGTTTGACCTCCAAACCCAATGTTACCTTACGTAACTAATATAGTTATTTATACTTAAAAACCTTACGAAAAAAGTAACTATAGGTAACTCTATGGTTTGTGTAAAAAAACAAACCCCCACAAAAACAAAACCAACAAAAAAATACAAAATCTAGTTCTTAAATCAAAGATCTAGCTCTTCCTCAATCTCATGATACCGATTTCGAATAGTAACCTCACTAACACCTGAAACATCACTGATCTCCCTCTGAGTAACCTTCTTACCCATAACCTTAGCCACCAAATACGTAGCGGCAGCAGCAATACTAACAGGAGACCTCCCACTCAAAAGACCCTTCTCATCCGCCAACCCAATAACCTCAACAACACGATTCTCAACCTCTTTACCCAAATCAAGCTCACTAACAAACCTAGGAACATAATCAACAGGAGAAGCAGGCTTCAAATTAATATCAAGCTCATCCGCCAAATAACGCTCAGCACGCGCAACCTCCTTCTTAGAAACACGAGCCGCTTCAGAAAGCTCCTCAAGAGTCCTAGGGAGATTATAAAACCTAGAAGCAATATAAAGAGTGGCAGCAACCATAGCCTCAATACTACGGCCCTTCATCAACCCCTTACCCGAAGCAGTCTTATAAAAAACAGCAGCAACCTCATGAACATCCTTCGAAATATTAAGCTGACTAACCATCCTATGCATCTCCTGAAGACCAGTAGAAAGACTCCTCTCCTTACCCGAAGACCTCCTACTCTGAAGCTGATGACGCCTCAACCTACTAAACTGAGCCTTCTTCTCAGGAGCCAACTCCTTACCATACCTATCCTTAAAACCAATCTCAGTACTCAAACCCTTATCATGCTTCGTAACACTAGAAGGAAGACCAACATGAGACTTCTCCTTCTCATCATCAAAAGAAAAAGCCCGCCAATCAGGCCCAGAATCAATCATCTCCTCATCAACAACAAGACCACAACTCTCACACCTAACCTCATTCTCCTCAGAAATAAGCTTCCCCCCACACTCCGGACATCTCTCAACATCATTCAATAATAAAACCCCACCAATAAACAATTCAGCAAACTACAAACATTAAACACCCAAAATACCTCAAACAAACCACTTAAACCCAACAAACACTACCTAGACAAGAATTAAGATATTTCTATTATTTAAGAATACCGCCAACAAAAACTCATAGAAACAAAAAAAAGAAAAAAAAAGAAAAAAAGGGGTGGGTCCTAAAAAGGCTAGGCCTCAAAAAATCAACCAATCAATATCTCCTTAGCCTTCTCATCATCGGCTTCACCCATATACTCAATCCCAACCGCCTTCTCAGTCTCCCTGTTAGCAGCCATCAAATCATCCCTTGACACAGTCTCCAAACTAAAGTTCCTGGAGCCAGCCATCAACTGCTGTAAACCACCTTTCAATTTATCAACAAGATTCCATAACGCTACAGCACCAAACGGTAGTTCATCCATCCGATCCTCACCAACATGATCAACAACGTCATACCAACCTGCAAACATACTCTCTGGAGTCTCACCAATATCCTTCACAGTCTTTGGCAGACTATCCCAATTACCATTAACCTCTTCCTTACGCTCCGGCTTCAAAACACCCTCGATGTTAGAGCCTAAGAAACTTGGAATCATCAAACCACGACCCATACAAACAAGCTTTACATAAGGCGAGCCAAGAGCCAAGGCCTTAAACAAATGATCCTCTCTCGCGAAACCACCAGCAAAACTGAGATCGGGAACAAACATTCCTTGGTCATCAAGAATTCTAGCATATTCATGCGCTTTGTTATGCAGAACAAGTGAAGGCACACCCCAATGCTCCATCATGTTCCAAGGACTCATTCCGGTTCCTCCACCAGCACCATCGATAGTCAATAAATCAAGTTTTGCTTCAGAAGCCAGTTTAATAGCAGCAGCAAGATCTCTCATCCCATAAGCACCAGTCTTTAAAGAAATCCGTTTAAACCCAAGGCTTCTTAAATAATCAATTTTCTCCATAAACTGCTCCTTCAGTTCTTCATAGCTTGGTGCATCTGTCGCTCCAAGACGACTATGCCGAGCAAAACCATCTATACCACCCTGTTTAAAGCTCTCTTCATTGGCCTCTACATTCGGATCGGGATCAACAACATAACCCCTATTCCTCAAGAATTTAGCGTAATCCAAACTATCCACCTGTATCTCACCGCCAATACTCTTAGCACCCTGACCCCACTTAATCTCAATTATAACATCGTTTCCATGTTTATCCGCGATATATTCAGCTACTCCATTCCTCATATCCTCAACATTCAGTTGTATAAACAACCCACCATAATCCTCATCAGCGAACTCATAATACGTATCTATACGCCTATCAAGTTCAGGAGCATCAACAACCTTACCGTTCTCCAGTTCAGCCTCCCTATCAACACCAACAACGTTCTCACCTATAACGATTGGGAAACCATTCACAGCAGCTCCAATCGCAAGCGACTCCCAATATTTAGCAGCAATAGCTGTAGACCCAAGCGCCCCAGTCATCAAAGGAACCTTACATTTAGTCTTAATCTCATTACCAAACTCAGTCTCAACATCAACGTTAGTATATAAACAGTCATCAGGGCTATCAGAAACTCCTTCAGGCAATCCCTCAGAACCATAAGCATATCCCTTAACCCTCAACGAATGATATCCAACACCCTCAGGACTTAGGTTACGGCTACCAGCAGTTATATCACCAAAATCTCTGGGATAAAGCATTTTACGGCCCTTCAAACTAGACATCCATACCTCACACTTACCTTTACAATCAGCTCTGCAGAGCGTGCATAACCCAGACTCAGATGGATTGCCTCTATTAATCGTACCCAATACGTCATTTCTTTTCAAATTAGACATAATAAACACCAAATATTAAATGGAGAGCTCAACACACATACTGGAAACACAATTCAAACAACATTAAATGGCCATAACAAAACTCTCCAACGACACTCTATATAACCTATATATTAATTTAAATCATTTCCTACAAAACACAAAAAAACTCAACACCCATCAAGGTAGCAAAAATTTATAGACAGGATGGCTAAGTCAGAGCTAAGATCCTTTTTTCCCTCCTAAATAGGGAGGTCTTAGCACTGCTTTAAGATAACCTAAGAACGCTTCTTTAGGTGGGGTTGGATGTCACTTTAACTCTTATTTTAGAAACACCTTCAATAACCTCTACTTCATATCCCATACCTCTTAATGTATTTTCTACGAGTTGTTTGATGAATTTCTTGCTTTCGTTGTTGTTCAATATCAATGTATATTCTTTCGGGGAGGTTTGGTTTAATTTAAAGAAATTACAGGCCTCTATTCTCTCTAAATATTCTTTTGGACCGTCAATGGTTTCTTTTAGTTGTTCGGCGTGGGACTCTGCAACCTTCTCGATTTCTTGCCAGAGCTCACTGTCATCTGGAATATCTTTGAGGTATTTTAAGAAAAGTATCCAGTGGTCCATGTCAAGTATGACGTGTTCGCCTTTGAAAAGCATGTCAGCATAGAACTTAACTCTATCTTCACCATAGTTTTCTAAAAACTCTTTGTTTTCTGAATAAAACTTTAAGGCGTTTCTAACCACTTCACTTTGGTTTTGGTCGAACTCTTCTTTAAGTTGGTCTAAAAGGTGTTGTGATTCTTCATCCAACACGATTGTTACTCTATTGGTCATATTTAACACTTCTTTTTGTATCTCAAATATACTTGTTTTTAAATTTGGCTAGGGCCGCTGCAAGCGCTATAGAGTCTTCATAGTTATCGCTTGCTCTCGAGGTATCGATATAGGTCTTATCGATATTCATTATGGGGGCTCCGATTGCTTTTCCATCTCCTAAAAACGTTAAAGTTCTGAAAATGAGGTTTCCGGTAATTCCATCTGGGGGTATAATCATGTTGGAGTCCTTGATTGCATCTTCAATCAATATTTGGTGGTTAATGGCTTCAACCCCCTCTTTTTTTAGTTTCTCAGTCAGTTCTTTAGCTTGTTTTAAGGTAAGGTCTACTCTCTCGCTCCTACCAAAATCTTCGGCTCTACCGCCAGATAATACAGCGATCTTTCCATCCATATCTAGCTGGTTCAATAAAGAGATAGATAATAAACCGAACTTAACTTTTTCATCTACAGTTTCTCCCTCATCGATTCCGACTGGTGCAAGTAAAAAAACCTTGTTGGTTGGATGGAGAGTTTCAAGAACAGCAACCCTGTAAAGGCTATTTAAACTAAATAAATCTTTTAGCGATGAAAGGGTTTTTTCAGCACCTAAAGTCCCTCGGACAACTGCATCTACCTCTCCTTGGACGAGCATTTCAGTAATAAGTTCTTCAGGACGTTCAGATTCAACAAAATCAATCTCTCCACCAACATCATTATACCCAACAACAACCACGTTAAACCTATCCTCTATCTTTCTAACTGAATCAATAACTTTCTGGGTATATCCTTCTCTCTCAAGACCGGCTCCAACAGCAACCTTAACATCCCTCCGGCCACCCAAACTATACAGCTCATCTAACCTCATAGCTATCAAGGAAACATACAGGGCTATAGTACTTAAAACAAACTTTTTAAAAAATTGCTTTCGTAAACTCAATATTATTTTTATTGTGGTGTATTTGTGGTTTTGTTTGTTTAGATTGGCTTAAAACGTTATTCTTCGTGTTTTTGGGGGTTTTGTTTATTTTTTAGGTTTTTGGCAGGAGATTCCTGTTATTTTATCTTTTTCAAAGTCGAATACTGTTTCTTCTTCTTTTCCTTGTTTTATTTTTAGTTTTCTGTGTTCATGGACCTCTCCGATTTTCTTGCTTGTAAGCCCTGATTGTTCGAATACTTTTATGGCTTCGTCTGTTTTTTCTGGGGGGGTTGTTACTACGAAACCCATTCCTGGATACATTTTGATCCAGTCAACCATATCTATGTCTTTTGGTTTTGGTATGCTGTCTATATCGATCTCTGCTCCCATGTCACATATTTCTATCATCATTCCTGCGGTCCCGACAACTCCAGGGTTGCTTATGTCCTTGCCTGCCGATACTAATTCTTTTTTAGCAAGTTTCTCCATCGACCCTAACTGTTTTAGTAATATGTCTCGGTCTTTCATTGTAGTTGTATCGTAGTTGTATTGGAACGATGGATGTATTCGGCCTTCTAGGTCTATTCCCACCACTATGTCGTCTCCTGGTTGAGCTGTTGTGCTGAAGATTACGTGGTCAAGATCTATTGTACCCATGATTGCGACATCTATTGCGTTGTATTCACAATCTGGGTTTGTATGGCCACCAACCATTGGGACGTTAAGTTTTTTCATCCCCATATTGATTCCTTCGACCAATCTATTACAAATGCCTTCGTCGGAGGTGCTGCAGACGCTTACCATTGCTATTGGGGTTCCACCCATTGCAGCTATGTCGTGTGTGTTTACTAGGACGGAGCAATATCCGGCCCAATGTGGGTCTGCACGCATTAATTTGTCCCAAATACCATCTGCTGCAAAAACGACTCCCTTTTCTCCTACCTCTATAACGGCGGCATCCTCTCCAAAAGAAGCTATTACATTTTCAGGGTGGTCTGTGAACTTCTCTACCAATTCGCCTATAGGGTTTTTTCGGGTAACCCCAGGAAAATTCCTAATCTCCGATGCAAGTCTTTTTAGCATGGCATATCAGATATATTCTATATCTTTTTATCTTTTTTGATTAAATTTTGATTAAAAACCGAAATCAATATACGGATTAAGTTTTATTTAGTGTTTTTATTTTGTTGTTTATGGTTTGTTGTTTGTTTTATTTTGTTTTTATGGAAATTGTTTTGTGGTTATAGGTATATAGTTGGGTTTGGAGGTATTTTTGATTACTGGTCTTGGTGATGGGTTTCCATGCTATCCGTCTAAGGTTGTTTGTGTTGGTTTGAATTATGTTGATCATGCGAGAGAACTTGGTATGGATATTCCTAAGCGGCCTGTGTTTTTTTATAAACCGGTTTCTAGTGTTGTTGGAGATGGGGATGTGATTCAAGTTCCTAGAGGTGTTGGTCGGGTTGATTATGAGGCTGAGTTGGCTGTTGTTGTGGGGGAGCGTTGTAAGGATGTTGAGCGGGATGAGGTTGATGATGTTTTAGCTGGTTTTACCTGTCTGAATGATGTGACTGCTCGAAAGGTTCAGGAAAAGGAGAGTCAGTGGGTTAGGTGTAAAGGCTTTGATAGTTTTTGCCCTATAGGTCCTCGGGTTGTAGGTAGTATTCCTGTTGACGCTGAAGTTAAGTGTAGGGTTAATGGTCGTGTTAAACAGGAATCGGATATCACCAATTTTATATTCAGTATAGAGGAAATTATCATGGATTTATCTAGCGTTATGACTTTGGAGAAGGGAGATGTTGTCTCTACCGGCACTCCCTCCGGTGTTGGAGAGTTAAGGGATGGAGACGTTGTTGAAGTTATGGTTGATGGTGTCGGTGTTTTAGAAAATGAGGTGAAATATATTGAGTAACATAGATTTTGAGTTTAATATAAGAGAGAGTATATGGGTTTTCAGACGTTATATCTCGAAGATTGTGCCTTTCTTTGCTTTTGTTTTAGGTCTTAATATCGTTATACAGATTCTTGGTCTCGTTGGTTTAGGTACGGCTTTTTCATATCTACATCTTACTGAGGGATTGGGTACCTTTGTGGATCTGTTGGTTGATGGAGAATTTATGTTGTTTTTTGAGACCATATTGGATCAAACTGTTTTCCTTGTATTAATTGGCCTCACAATGGTTGTGGGGGCTATAGCTAATCTAGCTGGATATAGCTTGATATTGGGTGGTTTTATTGAGCTTGTGAAAAACTCGTTGATTGGTGAAAGGGTTAGTGTAGGTGTTGGTTTGAATGGGGCCGTGAAATACTTCAAGAGGTTGTTTTTACTCTACCTACTTGCTTTAATCCTACTTTTCCTGGGTTTTGTTTTACCGTTTGTTGTAGGGCAACTCAGTATTGTGGCAGGCGTACTTACAGGTTTGTTTTCCGTTATAGCGTTGTTGTTTATCTACGTTGTCTTCTTCCTTTTTGCACAGGAAGCGATAGTTATAGAAGACGTGGGTGTATTAAGTGGGTTGAGAAAAAGTGGTGGGTTTGTTAAATCCAATCTACTGGAGGTAGTTGGGTATATAATTCTGGTTGTAGCTGTCTCTATAGTTATAGGAGTTCTGAGCCAGTTGTTTACATTCCTATTCCGGATTCCGGTTGAGAGTTTCGTTAGTGTATTTATGTTGTTAGTGGTTTTACCGGTACTTTTGATTCTAAAGGTCCGTATGTACACGGCATATAAGGGAGTTGGTGAGTTTAAGAGGTTTGATGCAGAGTATTGGCCATGGATGAAGAATGGTTTTCTTAAGTCATGGAACACTTTCCTTGGGTTTGTAAAGAAGGAGTTAGGTTTGTTTGGTGTTTCCCTTGGAATCTTCTTGATAGGTGTTTTAGGCGGATGGTATCTAGGTGGCTATATACCTTTTGAGTTAGCAGAACTTGATTTGCCTCAACAAATTGATTTAGGTGTTGACGGGGCGTTTGCCTCTTTATTCCTCTATTTGATGTTCCATAACTGGACGGTTGGTATTGGAGTTGCTTTTGGAGGTATTGTTTTCGGTTTACCTACAATTGGAGCTTTGTTATTAAATGGAGGTATTGTTGGAGTTGTATTTGCTTTAATAGATGATTTAGTGTTCTTCCTTGTTGGAATATTGCCACATGGAGTTATTGAAATACCTGCAATAGCTTTTGCAGCAGCGATGGGTCTTAAACTCGGTATTGGCCTTAAAAAATATCTATGGAACGATCTTGAATTAGAACAGCTCGGAGACAAAATTGAGAAAGTAATGATCGCTTTAGTAGGGTTGTTCCCATTGTTTGCAGTTGCCGGCATTATTGAAGCATTTATAACACCAGTATTGATGTCTATCTTCCTGGGGACACCACTGTTTTAACTATATACCTAAATTTAATATTGGTCTCTATCCCCTATTTAGGTTGGATAGGGTGGATTGTTTTTTTTTCATTCTCTGTTTTTTATTTGAAGGTGGTTTGTTATTGATTGGTTTCTGTGTTTTAAGTTGGTTTTAGAGAGGGTTTTATTTAGTTTTTAGGAGTTTTTTTGTATCGGGTTTTTAGGCCATTATTTAGTGGTTGTTTTTTTATATCTGGGTTTTTCGTTATACCTAATTTTCAGTATCTTAAAAAAATTTTTATAACCTTTAATATAAATTAATAGTAGTTTTAAATGCTTTAGTTCTTATTTAAGGAATTTTGTATTGTTTTTCAATCCAAAAGTTTTATATTAGATTTAGTATATTAATTGAATCACCCTAAAAAGAAAGGGGGGAGATTAGATGGAAATGATCAAAGAAAAGAACACAGTACCAGACTCATGTGCAGAGTGTCTTGTTGAAAAATGCGCTAGCTGTATTCGACAGGGATGTACACTTTCCGAACGGGCTTGCAACCTATGTAGTGAAGACAAACAGGACTCACCAGAGTTCGAAGATATTATCGATGAAATTGAGGAATGTCAAAAAGAAAAACTTAACGACCCCCAAGGAATGGCGATGGGGTATGAAGACGATTTTTATTCAGAAGACCAATTCGATGATGGCTCCGACCCCTACATGTATTGAATTGGTTGAAGGTAAGGTTTATTGAGTGTGAGAACGGAAAGATTCTGTAGAAGATGACAGAATCAATTAGACAAGAAATCAAAGAACTCGAAGATGAAATAAAAAACACGCCATACAACAAAGCAACCTCTAAACATATAGGTAGGCTTAAAGCAAAGGTTTCAAACCTAAAAGAAAAACTTGAGAAACAAAGTTCTGGCTCCAAAGGCGGAGAAGGATACGACGTGCAGAAAAGCGGTGATAAAACCGCTGTCCTCGTCGGCTTTCCCTCCGTCGGAAAATCTACTTTATTATCAAAATTAACGGGAGCAGAATCCGAAATAGCTTCCTACGACTTCACAACACTAGACGTAATCCCAGGCATGCTTAAACATAAAGGATGTGCCATACAGCTTCTCGACGTACCTGGATTAATCGAAGGTGCCTCCTCCAACAGAGGTCGAGGTCGGAGAGTTCTATCAGTTGTGCGAAACTGCGACCTAGTACTGATAACAACAGACGTACATCGAATGGAACACATCGAGAAGATTAAAAAAGAGTTATACGATGCAGGAATCAGACTTGACAAAGAACCACCTAAAATAGAGATCGAAAAAAAAGATAAAGGCGGTATCGACATAGTCAGCTCAGTTGAACAAGAACTTGAAGAAGACACAATAAAAGCAATCCTAAGTGAATACAAAATCATAAACGCCACAGTTATCTTAAGAGAAAAATTCGATTTAGATCGATTGATAGACGGAATCGCAGACAACAGAGTATACATGCCATCCCTAACCGTAGTAAACAAAATAGATGAAACCACACGAAACACAAAAGAAGACGAAGAAGGCCGTATCTATATCTCTGCCGAAAAAGAAATCAATCTAGATTACCTTAAAAACAAGATATTAGGGAAACTTGATATAAAAAGAGTCTACCTCAAGCCACATCGAGGCGAACCAGACATGGAAGACCCAATAGTAGTTGATAAACACGCAACCGTACAAGATGTATCCAGAAAACTACATAGAGATTTTGAAAAAAAATTCAGATACGCAAAAGTATGGGGCGATTCAGCCAAACACGATGGCCAGCAGGTAGGTAAAGACCACCAACTAGAAGATGGAGATATATTAAGCATAATCACAAATTAACATAATCACAAACTAACCCCTTTTTTTTCACTAACTCGTTTATAGTGTTTTTATGCCGTTATTTTGGGTGGCTGGTTTTTGTTTTCCTGTATCTTGATTTTTTTGTTACCGATGAATTGGTTAACAAGCCAGGCATTTGTTTTTGTATGCGTTGTTAGCTTGGTTGTTGTGTAACTACCGCCTGATAAACCAACTATAGGTAATATCTGGTCACCAGAATATTTGTCAACAGCTCCAATTTCTTTAATTTGTTTTATTAGTTTTTCACCGGCTTCTTTACCAACTTTTTCAGCGGGTTTTCCGGGCTCTCCTAGAGCGCTGGAGCCATAACGACATCCTTCTGTGCTCCATAACACAATTCCAGAGCCCTTCCCCATTACATCAGTTGTTTGTTCAACCTTTATCTCAATCGGGATGTCAAGTTTTTTTAATTGTTTTTCGGCTGAATTGGCCTGTCTCTCAGCTATATGGCGTGGAAGATTTCCACAATGCGATATCCCCATTATTTTCTGAGGCCTTTCACAATCTATATCAAAAGGATTCAAATCGGAATTGGAGGCAGTAAACCGTACTTCACCACCACCTTTTGGGTAATACCCTCTTTTTATTAAATCCAAATCGAATTCAAGTCCATATTTACTTAATATTGGTTTAGTAACATTTATTAGGTAATCTATAGGTGGAGACCACTTTACATCTGTTCCACCAACCGCATATACCCTTATTTCATTTGAAACATGCAGGGTAGGTAATAAACACTGCAATAACAAAGTTATACTCCCAGCAGTCCCAATATCGATCTCTATATCTCCCCCTGGTTTTTCAGTTGGTTTAAAAAATAATTCGGTTGAACGGAGTCTATCTCCATTTACCTCAGCATTGGTTAACCGTTTCATCAACTTTACACAACTTAAATGTTGATACGACAACCCTGGATTAGACCTACCAGCCCGGATATTCATTAATTTAATAGGTTCCCCAAAGACACTTGATAAAGCCAGAGATGTTCTAACAACCTGTCCACCACCCTCACCATAACTACCATCGATTTCCAACAAAAAACCACCTAAAAAAATTTATATATTCTTTCTTCCATACGAGTCTTCTTCTCTAACTATATCTTTTAATCTCTGCACCCCATCGACTTCATTTATTACCTCTAAAGTTCCCTCCGGGACTAAATGACTCCAACTTTCACCCTCAACCATCCGACGCCTAATCTCAGTTCCAGAGTACTCCTCACGCTTAAACAACGGTGGATGCCTCACCTCATAACCCTCTTCCTTACACAACCTAACCACCAAGGGATTGTTACTATAAACTACATCAAAAGGAGGTGTCATCGACTCAAGATGTGCAGTCCAGATAGAGTTCCGTTGAATATCCTCAATAGGAATTATATACGACAGGCCCCTAAAACCATTCAACTCAAGCGTCCTACGAATCATAGCAACCCTCTCACCCGCCGTAAACGGATTATCAAGTTCATGACTAATCTGAGCACTACCAATACCAACCACAATCTCATCAACCACATCAATAATCTCCTTAATAACATTGAGATGGCCTTTATGAAAAGGCTGGTACCTACCGATAGTGAGAGCTCTCATACCCCAATATTATATCGCAAAACACCATATAACTGACGGAAACAACAAAAAACCCCTTCAACTCAGTTTGAATAAAAATGGTAACAAAACTAATCAAATGGAGAGCGAGTAGGTCAAAGCCTCTTTTTCGAAATTATTTTGTCCCCAAAATCCCTCTAAACCATTTATCATGGTGTTATCTAAAGCAGGGTAGAAGACCTATTTTATAGGGGTCAATTTTATAGGTTTATTTTTTCATTGACTTCTATAAATGCTGGTGGTACTTCATCTGCAACCCATACTCCTTCTGCTGCCTTTCTTATGTCTACACCATTTACCTGTGCTTCTCTACTTCTAACTATTATAAGTATTGGGTTGTCTGTTGATGAACTGGCGACCTGTAAAGCCGATTCTTTCTCCTCACTAAGATGGACTTTAACTTTGTCTGCTGGTTTTAAACCTATTTCAAGAACTCTTCCAGCTTCTTCTTCACTACTACCGTAATAGAGTTCTTCTGGCGGTTCAGTAATTGGTAGGTCTGGCTCCACATCTACTGTATGGCCGTATGTTGCACGGATCTCCCCGTCCTCAAGTTCATACCTACCTTTCTCATCTGTTTGGACAAGAACCTCGATATGTTCTTTATCAAGCCAGCTATACCTACCTCTCCTACTAATAGCCTTATATAAACCGTCAAGAGAAGCCCAGCCATTACCATCCAACTCAACCCCAATATCTTTAGGGAAATGCCTCAGAGAACCAGAAACTATCTTACCCAAAGCAGTAGCCCTCTCTTCCGACATAAACAACTCTCCCTCTTCCCCACAATCACAGAGATCGCCACGAAAGTAACCATGGACGGGACATTTCTTTATTTGCATCCTTTAAAAAGAAGACCCACTCCTCTAAAAAATTTTCTATCAATAACCCTACAAATCACTACCAAAGAAATATAGATAACTTCAATTAAAAACCTATATATCGACTCAAAATCGATAAAACTATATGTATAAACCCTTAAATTAAGTTTAGTTAAGAGAGATATTTTTGATTGAATCAGAGTTGTTTAGTCTAGTTATACTGCCATTGTTGATTTTTATCGCCAGGGTAATCGATGTAAGTATGGCAACGATACGAACAATATTTGTTGTAAGAGGGATCAAGTTTTTAGCTGCCTTTATAGGTTTTTTCGAAATCCTTATCTGGTTATTAGCTATCGGCCAGATAATGGCTAACCTAACCGACCCAGTAAACTACATAGCGTATGCCGGAGGTTTCGCAACCGGAAGTTATGTTGGAATCATATTAGAAGACAGATTAGCAATAGGCGACCTTCTAATACGAGTCATGACCACGGATAAAGCAGACGAAATGTCAAATGAACTGCACAAAAAAGGATACAAAGTAATAAAAACACCGGCAACCACAAACGGAGATAAAATCGAGTTGATACACATACGGATACAGAGAAAAGAATTAATGAAAATAATCAAAACAATAAAAAACCACGACCCAAATGCAGTATACACAGTACATGACATACGAGAAGCAAGTGACGAAACATCACTCCAAATCGAACAAAAACGATACCACAGACGTATATTCGACTACATAAGACGGGGAAAGTGAAATCCTAAACAACCAAAAATATTGATGCACCCCAACAGGTATATTGAATCTGTCATTGAGTCTATTTTTTTAGAAAAACCAATAAATTGATTATTAAATCACACAATAAACCATTAGACAGGACAAATTGAATTATAAATAATTAAGAGCTATTTGAATGAAAACAGTTAAAGACCATTGGGTTATTAAACGTTTTTAGGGATTGAAATAAATATCTAACCTACTTCAATTTATAAATGCGAAAACGGGGTTTTCAGTATATGGCGGATGATTCTAAAAAAGAAAAAACATTTCAACAAAAACTTGCCGACGGAGATTATACACGTAAAATCTCTATAGTAACAGTTCTTTTCGCTATAGTGGTCGGTACTTGGATGCGGATCAGTATGGGGACCTTGGATCGGTTGCAGAAATTCGATCCATTTCAACACTATTTATTATCGGAATATTGGTATGAAAACTGGGCTTACGCAACCCATGACTTAATGATGTATCCAGGGCCAGATGGAGCGCTTAGAGGTGTTGGATATCCTCCATTAACACATGCAGTACCGGCAATAATAACCGAGATAACAAGTTTCTTTACCTCGATAACTGTTTTGGATGTTGTGATACTTGGCCCCGTGATATTCACCGCTTTAATACCCTTGGTTTATTGGGGTCTGGGGACTGAGCTTTATAACGAGAAGGTTGGTATTGTTGCTGCCCTACTTACCCTGGTGTTTCCACACTTTATTGAGGTTGGTCGTGCAGGAGCTTACGACACAAACCCCCATATAGCTTTGTTCTATCCATTGATCCTGTTATTATTGGTTAAATCATTCCGGCAGAACACAATTCGTGGAAGAGTGCAGTGGGGGCTTGGTGCAGGCGTAACTATGGGGTTATTCGGGTTGTTTTGGGCTGGTTTTAACTCAATATTCGCTTACACCGCTTTCGCAATAGCAATATATGTCTTAATCGGGTCATGGCTGGATAAGGTAAAACCGGAAGACAGTTATTCATTACTCGGGATATTGGTGGCATACCCAATAATCTCTTATTTCCACACCCTATCATTCCCAGGTGAAGAAACACTATTGGTTGCACCACTTGTTGTATTGCCTTATATAGCTGCTAAACTACCAGATTGGTCAGAAAAACTAAATTATGTATCTAACGGCATTAAATTCAGAAACTATGTAGCAACCAGCATAGTAGGTATAGTATTTGCTGGAGCCTTATTGGTCTGGTATGGAATACTGCCGATAAGTGTCAGTGGTTTCGGGTTGATCAGTGGTGAAGGGGTTTGGGGTACTGTCGCCGAACTTCAACCTACTTTCGGAACAGGGTTTGAAGCCGGATTAACACCTCTATACAACCATTTCGGACATTGGGGAACATTCCTACTGCCTCTAGTATTTATCGGTCCAATTCTCTATACTGGTTATAAGATTTATAGTGATTTCCGGACGGAGCGGGTGTTCGAGTTTACATTCCTGTTGTTAACATTTATAATGATTTTCTGGGCTCACAGATTCCTACCACTCTACCTATACTTCGTTCCACCTGTTGCCGCTGCAATGATTGTTGGTTTTGTCGAGTTTATTGGTTTGAAAGATATCAAGAGAGAGATGTCTCGAAGTTGGGGTGAGATAAAGAATTGGGATATCCTCAAGGTCTCAGCAATCGTTGTTTTTGTAGTCATGATTTCATTTATGTCTTTACCTCTTGCAGATGGAGGTGTGCAACAATATCCATCTACGATATACCATGAGAATAATGGTGCTTGGATATCTACTTTTGACCACATGGATGAGTCGGAAGACTTCACTCCGGATGAACATGTAATGACTTGGTGGGACTATGGATTCCCATTAAAGGCTCTGGGTGATGTAGGTGCTTTCACCGATAACACTCAATGGAACGTGGATGATGCAGCCGCATTCTATATGTCTAAAGATATTGAAGAGGCGCATGAGATGTTGGTGGAGTGGTCTGAAGACCGGGATGAAGAAGTGGATTACATAGTTGGAAACAAAGGACTTGGAATACTTGTTCCAGGAACGATGTACGGCGGTAAAACAAGCGCCGTTGCAACAGTAGCCGATGTAAACCCTAGTGATTACGTTGATGATTGGCCAGAAGGACAAGACGATATATCACAGCAAGTGCCATGGTCAGTGGTCTGGCAAGAAGGTATGGCTGAACCAAATGTTCCAGAACCACTCCAGAACACCGTGTACTACGACCTAGCTTTCCCAGAGGGAGTGACTCCAGGCGATGACGAACCAGAAGTTGGAGACGTATTATACGATAAATTCGAAGTGGTTTACAAAAGCCCAGAAGTTATTGGCGGGCCTTTCGATGGTAACGCGATAATAGTATACGAGGTAATATACGACTAAAGCCACAGAGAGACGTTTCCAACAGGGGTTCTCCACAACCACCCCTCTTATTTAATAATTATAGATTCGTCATCGATTTTTCTTTTTTTTGTTTTTTTGTTTGGTTATTTCATAAAGATTAAAATTGTTTGATGTTGATATCTTTATTAATGTCTTTTGGTTTAAGGGGGTTTTTTATTGGATATAGGTGATGTTGGTGTTGTTGGGGGTGGTCTTTCAGGTTTGTTGACTGCTAGGTATATTGATAGGTTGTGTCCTGATATTGAGGTCAGGGTTTTTGAGCGACGTAGTAGGGATAGGTATCGTGTGGATTGTGGTGGGGGTTTTATCGATCTGCGGGGCGAGTTGGGTCGAGTGGTTGATGAAGTTAGGCCTTTTGTGAGTTGTATGGTTGATCGGTCTTTATGGCGTTTTAGTAATGGCTCAAATCTAACAGAGGTTTGTTTTAAACATGATGATTTTTTTTGGATTATCGATAGGCTTGGTTGGCAAAAAAAGATATTAAACGATATTGAAGGTAGTGTTGACGTGGTTTTTGATATGGAGGTTGAACCGGGTTCTCTAGATTTTGATTTGGTTGTTGATGCAAGTGGGGCTAAATACCAGGTTGCAACTGCTGTATATGGGGTTTATAAAGGAGATTTTTCTAGTTTTTCTGGTAAGGCTGTTTTTGATTATAAAAAAGGTTTAAATGGTTATTATTGGTTATTTCCATTAGAGAGTGGTTATGCTAACATAGGTTATGGAGATTTTGGTGGAGAGATCCGAGAGCAGATGTTGGATAGGTATATTGAGAGTTTACCGGTTGATGTAGAGTCTAAGGAGAGCGGTGGTGGAGGTTATTTTGACTACACCTACTTCCTCAAGGATGTCAGGGGTAAAAGAAATAAGTTGGTTCAAAAAAGAGATGGCGGTTGGTTGGCTAGGGTTGGAGACGCAGCAGGAATTATGGATCCACTTACAGGTGAAGGTATCGGTGGTGCAGTATCCAGTTCTTATCACCTAGCCAAATCCATCAAAAAAGGCAATCTAGAGAAATATCCAAACAGGATAAAACGACATAACAACCATTCAATACGCTTAAAGATGGCCCGACATAGAACTGAAAACTACCATAAGTTTGTTAAAAAAATCAGTACATTGGATGGGGTTAATGCCAGCGATTGTTATAAAGTACCGAAATTCTTGTTGAAACACCCAATACGCTCAATAAAATTCCTGTTTGCCTGAAAAACCCAAAAAAATAACTCAATACACCTAACCTTGTTTTTATCAAAAATAATAAGCCTATAGGTTAAACTACTGGTAGAGTTTAATTGAATAGTTAATTGGTAATTTAACTGGTAATTTAATGGGGATTGGTTAATTCGATGAAACTGGCAAAATCTTCTATCGCTGTTTTTTTAATTAAGATTTCAGTTGCGGTTATCGGTTTTCTAGGTACTTTGTATGCGGCAAGGGTTGTTGGTGCTGATGGTCTTGGTGTGTTTTATTTGTTTACTGCCGTTGTTTCAGGATTATCTTTATTCCTTTCATTTGGTATTGGGAGCGCTACTACTAAGCGGGTTAGTGAGGGAAGGGAACAGGGGGAGTTTTTAGGTGCGGCATTCTTAATGAATTTAACGCTTTATGGGTTTACAGCTTTATTTATATTGATATTTAAGGATGAAATAATTAGTTTTATCGGTTATGAACCAGCTTACTACTTTATTTTCATTGTATTGTTGTTTAAGGTTTTTAAGAAACCTATCAGTTATGCTTTAAAGGGTGAGAGGCGGGTTGCGACTGGTAAATCTCTGTCTTTGGTAAGTGATTCTGTTAGGGTTGGTTTATGGGTGGTTTTATTATCGGTTGGAGCCGGTGTTTTAGGCCTGATCGTTGGTTATGTGGCTGGATATTTAATCGCATTGATTGTTGGTTTGTTTCTTATATCGATTAGGCTTAAATTACCTTCTAAAAGACATTTTAAGAGTATATTTGATTTCAGTAAATACAGTTGGCTTGGCTCTGTAGAGAGTAAGGCGTTTAGTTGGACCGATACAATTGTTCTTGGTTTGTTTGTAACCCCTGCATATATAGGTATTTATGAGGTTGCTTGGAGTATCTCGGGTCTTTTCTATTTCGTTGCGAGTGCGGTTGGAGCGGTACTGTTTCCCAATGTAAGTTATCTAGCTTCAAAAGGGAAAACCAATGAAATTAGAGATATTATTGAAGAAGCTTTGATATATGTACCTATAATAGCTTTTCCTGGACTTATAGGGGCTGCTATAATTGGGGAGGGGGTTTTAAGGCTTTATGGTGAAGAGTTCACAATCGGTTACATCGTTCTAGCAATATTGATATTTGCTAGGATAGGAAATACATTCAAATCTGTTATGGCCAAAATAATTAATGGGATGGATCGGCCTGATCTTTCGTTTAGGGTTTATGGTGTATTTCTTGTTTTGAATCTTTCTTTAAACTTCATTTTGGTTTACATGGTTGGTTGGGTTGGTGCTGCGGTTGCAACCGCTTTTTCGATATCAATTGCTGCTTTATTGGCGTATTGGTATCTAGATAACTTAATAGGTCTATCTTTACCTCTGGGTGAGCTTGGTAAGGAGGTGGGTGCTGCTTTAGCGATGGGTCTTTTCTTGTATCCCGTTAGTCAGGCTTTAACACCTCTCTCGATGTTTGAAACAATCGCTCTCGTTGTTTTAGGGACGTTGGTTTACTTCGGTGTATTGTTATCAATTAGTAAAAAGATACGAGATAAGTTATTTGGCTTATCTAAAACTATCTACAGTGAATACATTAAGGTTTGATGTTGTAGTCTTTGTGTGGTTAAAAACTGTGGTTAAAAACTGTGGTTAAAAACTGTGGTTAAAAACTAAATTGTGTGAGGAAGATTACCATATAGATTTATGGTTTTTTGGTGTTTTTATGAAAGAACGTATGACAAGTGTTGATGTTGCTGCTATTCAAAGTGAGCTTGGTAGGTTTGTTGATGCTCGGGTAGAGAAGTCTTATCAACTTACAGAGGATGAGGTTTTGATTAAGCTTTATCATCATGAGCATGGTAAGGCTAATCTATTGATCGTTGCAGGTGAACGTATCCATTTTACTGAGTATCCAAGACCTTCTCCTGAACGGCCTCCTAACTTCCCTATGGTTTTGCGTAAGCATACCAAGGGTGGAGTGATTGTTGATGTTCGTCAATATGATTTTGATCGGATTGTTGAGATAGATATTGAGAGGGGTGGGGAAAAGATGACTTTGGTTGCAGAGTTGTTTGGTGAAGGTAATGTTATTTTAACCAGTGGTGGAGAGATTGTTGCTCCTTTGAAGCGGAAGAGTTTTAGAGACCGTAAGGTTAAGCATGGGGATCGTTATGAATATCCTCCTAGTAATGAAAATCCACTTGAATTGGATTTAAATGGCTTTCGAGAGATATTTAGTGGTTCTAATTCCGATGTGGTGCGGACGTTGGCTACTCAACTTAATATTGGTGGTACCTATGCTGAAGAAATCTGTTTGAGGTCGGGTGTTGAAAAGAACAAGGATGTTGATGAAATAGAGCCAGATGAATTAAGGGTTTTATATAACGCGTTGTCAGAGATTGCAGAATCGATTCGGAGTGGTGATATCAAGCCTCAGATAGTTAAGGATGGGGAGAAGGTTGATGTTGTTCCCTTAAAACTTGAGATCTATGAAGAGATGGATACTGAGGATTATAGTTCATTTAACCGTGCTTTGGATGAGTTCTTCAGTAAGGATGAAATCAGGGAGTTGGAAGAGGAGAAGAAAAGTAAGTATCGAGAGAAGCTTGAGGGATTGGAGGGTCGTAAACGAGGTCAGTTAGGTACGGCTGAAAAATACATGCAGGAATATCACACTGGAATCGAGAAGGGGGATTTGATTTATGCCTACTTTACTCAACTAAAAGAGATATTAAATACAATTAGAGAAGCTAGAGAGTCATATACATGGAGTGAGATTAAAGAGAGGTTTAATAAAGCTAAAGAAAAAGGTATAGAGCCCGCAAATATCGTTAAGGAGATTAATGAGAACAAGGGTGAGATAGTTGTCGAACTAGATGATAAAGATGTTTCTATCGATATAAGGAAATCGATAGAGAAGAACGCTCAACATACATATCAAAAAGCTAAGAAAATGAAGAGGAAGAGTAAAGGAGCTCGAAAGGCAGCTAAAAAAACCCAGGAATTGATTGATGAATTAAAAGAAAAAGACATCGATGAATTTAAATCACGTGAAATCCCACAGAGAAAGGTTCGGAAAAAACAGGTTTGGTACGACAAATACAGGTGGTTCAAGAGTTCAGATGGCCATATCGTTATCGGTGGGAGAAATGCAACCCAGAACGAAGAGATAGTGAAAAAACATATGGACAGCACCGACCTTTTCTTCCACACACAGATGGAGGGGGCTTCAGCAGTTGTAGTCAAGTCAGAGGGAGATGAAATACCCCAAAAAACTAAGGAGGAAGCAGCAGTTTTCGCAGCTTCAAACTCCAGTGCATGGAAGAAATATTACTCCACAGATGTATACTGCGTCTCACCAAACCAAGTTACAAAAACGCCTGAAAGCGGTGAATATGTCGGTAAAGGAAGCTTTGTAATCAGAGGAGAACGTGAATATTTCCGAAACACACCACTTAAACACTCGGTTGGACTAGAAATAACCGACCAAACAAGAGTGATTGGCGGCCCTCCCTCAAGCGTTGAAAAAAACGGTGAATATAAAGTTGATTTAAAGCCCGGTGACACAGATAGGATGAAAGCCGCTAAAAAAATATATGAAATTTTTCTAGATAAAGCCCAGCCTGAAGACCGTGACTTAATAAAGAAGATAGCTAAACCTGATGAAATTGATCGATTCATACCACCAGGAGATGTGGAGATAGAAAATGCAAGTTCGTCATAAAAACCTTGAAGAAGGAGTTTTAGCAATAGTTCCAGAAAACGTAGATGATTTCTGGACCATCCGTAACATCGTTCAAGAAGGCGATTATGTACGTTCACTCACCTACCGGAGTCCAGAAGACGCTGAAGACAAATTAAGGCCTGAAGCAAGGAAGAAACAAGCTGTTAAACTAACAATTGAAGTCAGCGACATCGATTACCAAGATTTTTCAAACAGACTCCGCATTGGTGGAACTATACGGGAGGGAAAACAGGAATACATCGGCCGTTACCACACAATAAACGTAGAAGAAAATAAACAACTCACAATCAGGAAAAAAGAATGGAAAAAAGACCAGTTAGACCGAATTCAAACTGCCGTCAAAGAATCAAAAAAACCAAAGGTATTAGTAGTGGCTGTAGAAGAAGGGGAAGCCACACTTGGAGAAATAAGGCGACATGGTGTCGGAGAAACAACCTCAATAAAATCAGGGTCTGGAAAAAACCTAGACGGTTCAAAAAACAAAAGAACAGAGTTTTTTGGAGAAATAAATAAAATAATTAAAAGAACTATCGAAACAAAAGACATAGAATATCTGGTTCTCGCAGGACCAGGATTCACAAAAGACGATTTATACGACTACCTAATCGATAAAACACCAGAAATCAAAGACAAAATAGTGAAAGAAGACACCTCAAGCGGTGGAGAAGGAGGAATCCATGAAGCGATAAAACGAGGAGCAGTCCAGAGAATATGGAAAGAATCCAGAATAACAAAAGAAGCAAACCTAATCGACCAACTACTAACAGAAATAGCCAGAGATGGAAAAGCAACATACGGAAAAAAAGAAATAGAGAGAGCAATAAAACTCGGAGCAGTAAAAAAACTAATAATAACCGAAAACACCCTCAGAGAACAAAGAGAAAAAGGAAAAGAAATCGAAAAACTACTAGAACAAACAAAACAACAAGGAGGCGAAAACACAGTAATAAGCAGTAAATTCGAGCCCGGAGAAAAACTAGAAGGACTAGGAGGAATCGCAGCCCTACTAAGATTCAAAATCTAAAAAAACCCAAAAACAAAATAAAAAGGCATTAACTAAAATACCTCAAGAAAAAACCAAGCCAGACCTTTTTTTGATTATGGTTATGTGGTTGACTTGATATCCTCCTCTCCCTAAAGAGGAGAGGACTATACTGCTCTCTCAAACCCTCACAAAAGTTAAAAAAGTTATATATAATCTTTAAATGGTTTTAAATCCTCTATATCTTCTTTGTCTTTACCTACATCTTTGATTATAGTTGTTTTTGTATAGAGCTTTGTGTTACATCTTGTTGAGAGGGCAAGGCAATCGCTTGGACGTGCATCAATATTAATATCCTCTCCCTCACTCTGGGATAATGTTAGTTGTGCGAAGAAAACGCCTCCCTCCAATTCATCAATAACCGCTTTCTCTGCGTTTGCACCAATCTTTTCCATTAAATTCATCATCAAATCATGGCTATAGGGTCTTTTTAACTTCTCTCCTCTATGTCCTTTATCAATAGATATAGCTTCAGATAGACCTACATAGATATTTATGTATTTATCTTCTTTTGTTTTCAAAACAACTACTGGAGCGATGCCTTTATTTGTTTCAGTTATACAGACATCATATATCTCTATTGGAACCAATTTATTATCTGACATCAATATATACCTCAAAGTTGGGGGAGATTAGAATGGGTTTGGGTCTGGTATCCCACGTTCTTCTTCAGGATTTGTGTATTCCCTGCAGTCTAGACAGTAGTTCACCTGTACCTTTCCTCTTAATGAACAATATACAATTGAGAAACTTCCTCCCTCAACATACTTTATAAAGTATTTACAGTCGGATGTCTCTAGATCTTCTTGATGGCTGAATAAACCACCATTTATGTCATCGCCTGGAAACCTTTTGTCGTCATCTGGCATACCAATTCTAGATAACTTGTTACACAATAAAACATTTTGCTTAATCTGTTTCTGGTGGTATGTTTCCATCTCCACCAACGTCCATGGTATTTAAATCGTTTTTAAACCAAACCGATCTCTGTGGGAATGGAATTGTTATATCTTCTTCCCTGAATCTCTTATCTATCATGTAGTTCATCTGGCTCCTAACGGTTCTCCGTTCAAACGGCCCTCTAACCCAACACTTAACTACGAACTCTAGTGATGACCCACCGAACTCACGGAATCGAACCATTGGTTCAGGGGTGTCTAAAACACCTTCAATCTCTTCAGCCACTTCATAAAGAATCTCAGTTACCTTCTCAACATCAGAGCCATATGCAACACCTACCTCCACATTCATCCTGACCTTCTCTTCAACATAAGAGTAGTTCGTAAAGGACTTGGAGAACAACTCCTGGTTAGGAACGATAATAAAGATGTTCTCTCTTGTTCGAATCGTTGTAGCCCTCATACCTGTATCATATACCTCGCCCAAGGTACCATCGAATTCAATAACATCACCAATCCGGACCGTTCCCTCCCCCATAAGCAATATCCCTGAAATCATGCCGGAGGTTATCGATTGTAAACCAAAACCAAGTACAATACCAATAATACCAGCAGCTGCCAACAACCCTGTAAGAGGAATCCCAACAATGTTAAAAGCGAGATATACACCAAATATAATTAACGTGTAGTAAGTTAACTTTAAAATAGGATGGATTTCTTTTTGACCAAATCCACGGCGCTTTAAAACAGCGCTCAATATATTTCTAATCCATCTAGCTATGAAAACAGCTACCATTAATGCAATCAAGAAAATAAGGATGTCTCTAAGGCTGATAGAGGTCCCGGCAATCGTGAACAATTCATAGGTCCATAAATCTAATAAACCGATGTCAAAAGCCATCCTTCACCAAAACTACATTCATTTTTTACTTAAATACATTTATGATTTACCGACGCTTGAAATCATGGGCTTTCTAATTCAGCGGAGACAGTTAACGGAACAATTGTTCAATCAACAGTATCTATATCATAGAAATTAATCCAGACACACTACATCATATTTGTCCTAACCCTTTTTTAAACAATATGCATCATACCGCATTTAAATAACGGTCGGCCTTAAAAATCGTTTCTTTCGGTAGATGTGTTTTATAGATAGGTATATATTCTTTGACGAAAGCTATGGATATTCTGCCTCAAACATATGTAGTTATCGATTGTTCAAATGTGAACTGCCCCTGAATCACGTTCCAATGCACCCTCCCTCGCAATCTGTAGAAAGAAAAAGCTACCCATAACTATTATATCTTTAATGGAAAGTTATTTGCTATAGACGAAAAAAGGTTTTTGGAGGTAAAATTAATGGATGGTAGAATTTTTGAAGCGAAACGTGGACATTACATAAAACGGGAAAAAGTTGAAGATAAGATCAACAGTTTTTTTGGTGACTATCGGAAAGAAGATGGTGTTTACTTAATTGATGATTTTATGGCTTTTAAGTTGATGGAGATAGAGGTATTGGAGAACAAAAACAAGAAGAATAGGTTGAGGGTTAACACTGAGTCTGATATGGATAAGGCAGATCAAGCTCTTGAATCGAAAAGAAAGTTAGATAATTTTTTAGAGGAGGTTACTGGATATACACCGAAGGAGAGGATGAAGAAGGCGAAAAAGAAGGCGAAAGAATCTTGAATCATTTTTTAAAAGTATCAAGGGCGGTTTGAGATGGCTTTGTTATTTTTTTACCAGAAGTTAAAGCCATACAGAGGTCTCCATCTGAAACTATCTGTCCCTTAACTGTATTTATCTCACCACTGAACCGTCCTTTCCTCACCAACTTCCTACCTATTTTATCCGGATAACTAACGACATTCTGTAGGTCAACAACCTCTCCCTCCATCCCGATCAACTTTAGGTAGTGATTTAGTTTACAGGGTTTTTTAACAAGTTTCTCCTCTTTCCTTATAGTCTGACTCAAGTCTCTATGTTTTATGGATAGGTTTTTTTCGATATCTAGAGCTTGTTTTGAGGAAAGGCCGTCTTTGATTTTTACAGCGTAATCAACTCCCTGCTCCACCCAACGCCTTGTTAATTTTCTAGATCTAGTTACGCCTACCTTAACTTGGTTGCCGGCTTGAGCTAGATAGACGGTGAATTCGGCGTCTATTTTTGCTGGTGTCCGGCCTTCGATATAACCAGAATAGATGTCTCTTTCTCTACATTCATAGCATTGGGAGCCTTTTGATATTTCTCTATGTTCTGGGCAAGGCGTCATTTTTCGTTTAGAGTTATAATATCCTGTGCATACACGTTTATCAATGACCTCGAATTCAACGTGCATTCCGTTAACCAACTCAACCTCTTTATAGTTGGTGTTAGTTAGTTTGAGAAATGGTTTCCATTCGTCTTTGTATTTCCAACTAACCTTTACAATACCGCCTATTAGGTCCAGAGCTAACACCTAATAGGTCTTTTTGTTTGATTGAGAAATAGTTATTATTGTTGTTTAGATATTTTTTCTCCAATTTTGTTTCCGATTAATGCTCCTATGAATACTATTCCGGCGAATGTTACTATTGTTGGGCCTGCTGGTATGTCTAGGCTGTATGAGATGTAGAGGCCTAGGTAGGTGAATATTAGTGAGAATCCTATTGAGTATATCATTATGTGTTTCATGTTGTATGTTAGGAGGTTTGCTATTGTGGGGGGTATTGATAGCATTGCTATTACTAGGATTATTCCTACGAATTTGAGTAGGAGTACGATTGATATTGAGACTAGTAGTAGGAGTAGATAGTAGATGTGTTTTGTATTTATTCCTATGACTTCTGAGAATTCTTCGTCGAAGCTTACGGCTTGGAAACGTCTATAGTAGATTGTTACGATTATTATTGTTGCTATTGTTAGTATTGTGAGTAGTGTTATGTCTATTGATCTTATCATTAGTATGTTACCGAATAGGAAGCTTTCTGCGGAAGGTAGGTAGCCTGGTGTTAGGTAGTAGAATAATGCTCCTAGAGCCATTCCTACTGCCCAGATTATTCCTATTGAGGTGTCTTCTCTTTGAACGGATTCTTTTCCGATGTATCCTATTGAGATGGCGGAGCCTACTGCGAAGATTAGTGCTCCAATTAATGGGTCCCATCCTAAGAAAAAAGCCATTCCTACTCCTCCGAAGGTGGCGTGGGCGATTCCACCGCTTATGAAAACGATTCTTTTAACTACAACAAGGGTTCCTACTATTCCGAATATTATTGATGCTAGGAAACCGACTATCACTGCGTTACGGATGAATGTGTATTGGAAGAGTTCGATTAATTCAAGCATATCGGTTTTCACCCATCTTTCTGAGTTTTTTCTGGATGGTTTGGGTGTTCGTTGCTTAATATGTTTACGGGGGCGCCATAGGCTTCTTCGAATACTTTTAGTGGTATTTCATCTTCTCCATGGTAGATCAATCTCTGGTTTATACATGCGATGCTATCCATATCTAGGTGGAAGACTGTTGTGTCATGTGTGGATAGTAATATGGTTATGCCGGTTTTGTTTAGTTTTTTTAGAAGGCTGTAGATGTTTTGTTTTATTTTTTGGTCTATACTTGCGGTTGGTTCATCAAGTACTAATATTTCTGGTTCTGTGGCCAGTGCTCTGGCTATTAATACACGTTGATGTTGGCCGCCGGATAGGTCTGATATTTTTCTATCCATGTGGTCCTGCATATCGACTTTTTCAAGGCTTTTTCTGATTATTTCCCTGTCTTTCTGATTTAGTATGTCTAATAAACCGGTTTTACCGTACCTACCCATTTGAACAACTTCTTTAACGTTGATTGGGAATTCAGGGTCGAAGTCGGAGTATTGTGGTACATACCCGATTTCTCCTTTCGCTTTATCTGGAGATTTTCCTAATACTTCTATAGTTCCTTTATCGGGCTTTAGTAGTCCTAAAATTATTTTGATTAGGGTTGTTTTGCCACCGCCGTTAGGCCCGATCAACGCTGTATAGGAACCGTCCTTGATCTCTAGGTTAATGTTTTCTAGTGCTCTAGTTTCTCCGAAGCTAATTGAAACGTTCTCTAATTTGATTGCTTTCATTTTAATCGGTTTTTATTCAAGTGTTTCTTTAAGCTGGTTGTATATGTTGTTGATGTTGTCTTTGAGGTCTTTGTCAAGTGGGTTAAGGGTTTTCACTTCTCCATCAATTTCTTCTGCAATGGAGGTTGCTGCATCTTGGCTGAATTGTGGGGATACGAATATGGTGTTTATTCCTTCATCTTTTGCTTGATCAATTATGTTTTTGAGTTGTTGGGTTCCGGGGTCTTCTCCTTTTTCTTCGATAGCTATTTGACTTAAGTTGTATCGGTCGGCGAAGTATCCAAGGCTTGGATGGTATATCATGAATTTTCTGTCATCAAGTTCTGCTAGCCCTGTCTCTATCTCTTGATCTATTTCTTGTAATTCAGAGATGTATTGGTCTGCGTTTTCTTTATAAATATCAGAGTTTTCTGGGTTGACCTCAATCATGGCTTCAAGTATGTTGTTGGTCATTTGAATTGTGTTGTTGGGTGAAAGCCAGATATGGGGGTCCATATATCCGTTTTGTTCATCTTGGTCAACTTCTTCAACTAAAACTGTAAGGTTATCGATTCCTTGTCCATCTAACTCGATTATGTTTTCACCTGGCTCTAGCTCGATTGTCTGGTACTCAGCTATGTAATTGCATTCTTCAACTTCGTTGATATGGGTTGGTTCATTGCCTATGAAATCTATTTTGTCTTTTTTATCAGTAAAGAAGGCATATTTTTGAGTTTGATCTGTTTCAAAGGCTATGTATCCAGTTTGATCAGATAAATCGATTTCGTATGGTTGGTGTGTATCTGAAATAATGGTTGGGTTTTCTAACTGTCCGATGTCTATATCTATTCTTTCATCATGCTCCATGTGTAGACATGCATGCTCTATATCATGTGTGGACAAGCCATTGCTATCATCGTTGTGGTGGTCATGGTCGTGGTCGTGTGGACATTCATGGTCTTCCATGTCGATTAACTGGATGTCTTGGCTTCCATCTACGATTTTCATGTCTTTGTTGTATTCGATTATTGTATCCATGTGTCTTTCTTCGAATTCTAGGCCTGAACCTACTTTGAAGTATATGTCGGCTTCGCTTACTTCTTGTAGTCTTTGTGTGGTTGGGTCGTAGGTGTGTGGGTCTTCTCCTTCTGGCACCATTGTTGTGGTTTGTATTTTGTCTCCACCGATTTTTTGGACTATTTCTTCTTGTGGTGGGATTGAAACGGCTATGTTTATTTCTTTGTCTTGTTGAAGGATTTGGTCACTGGTTAGTGCTAGGGTTCCTCCTACTAGGATCATTATGAAGATGAGTATTGTGATTAGGGTTGTTTTTTTCTGTATTTTCATTTTTATTCCTTACTTGGTTAGGGTTTTTTGTTTTGTCCAGTGGCATTCGGGGATGTGTTTTGTTGTGACTTTTTTTTCTGTATGGAATTTGCATTTGTATTTTATGTTGTGGTCTGTTTTTTCTTCGATTTTTTTGATTAGGTTTTTGCTGAAGAATGGTGCTATTCTGTATGATTCTTGGCAGGATTCTTTTGGTGTTAGGTTTAGGTGGGTTCGGAGGAAGTTTTCGACTATGTGGTGTTTTTTTATTTCGTTTTTTATTGTTTTTAGGCCTTTTTCTGTTATTAGGAAGCCTTCTCCTGGTATGTATTCTCCATATCCATGTTTTGATAGGTGTTTCATTTTTTTGTATGCGCCTGCTCGGCTTATTTGTCTTTCTTCTGCGACTTTTGCGGGGCCTACTGGTTTTTTGTGGCCGTTTTGTTTTATTATGGTTCTTAGGTATTGGATGTCTCTTTCTGTTTTAGAATAATTCACGTTAACCATGCCTTAACAACCTGTTAACACCTAGTTAACAAAATCATTCTATTTAAAACTAACCCAAAAAACAACAAAAAACCAGGACAACCAAAAAAACGAATAGATTCATAATGAATTTAAATTATATTTTAGTAATCTGGAGAGTATAAAAATTGAACATAGACGATAAATTTGTATCCAAAGCAATAATAGACGAATTCAGCAAAGACTTCCTCAACTCACTATCAGTAGACGTAGTTATAGGAGGAGCCGGTCCAGCAGGAATGGTAGCAGCAAAATACCTAGCAGAAAACAACATCGACACAGTAGTATTCGAAAGAAAACTAAGCGTAGGAGGAGGAATGTGGGGCGGAGGAATGATGTTCCCACGAATCGTAGTAAAAGAAAAAAGCCTACCCATACTAGACGACTTCAACATCAACTACAAAGAATACAAAAACGGATACTACGTAGCCAACTCAATAGAAAGCGTAGGAAAAGCAGCATCAGAAGCAATAGACGCAGGAGCAGAAATATACAACCTAATGACAGTAGAAGACCTACTATACCGAAACAACAAAATCGAAGGAGTAGTAATAAACTGGAGCTCAGTAGACCTAGCCGGCCTACACGTAGACCCTCTAACAGTAGAATCAAAAATCACAATAGACGCAACAGGACACGACTGCGACCTAATAAAAGTAGCAGAACAAAAAACCGATCAAGAACTACAAACAGAAACCGGAAAAATAATCGGAGAAAAATCAATGTGGGCCGAACAAGGAGAAAAAGACGTCGTCGAACTAACAGGAGAAGTCCTACCAGGCCTCTACGTAACCGGAATGGCCGTAAACGCAGTTCACGGAAAACCAAGAATGGGCCCAATATTCGAAGGCATGTTACTATCAGGAAAAAAAGTAGCCGAACAATGCATAAAAAAACTAAAATAACACACAACTAAACATCCAAAAAAAGGCATCGCAGCGAAAAAGATAAAAAAATAACTTGGGTAATGGACCGACCGGGATTCGAACCCGGGGCCTCGTCCATGCCAAGGACGCGATCTACCGCTGATCTATCGGCCCACAATCTAACTTAATTTTGTGTTCGATGGTTAAAAATATATGCCAACAAAAACCAAAACAAACCAAAAAAACAAACCAAAAAAACAAACCAATTATTAAAATTGAGGTTGGTTAGGGATTTATCAATAATTTTTCGCCAATCTTTATTTCTTTATAGTTTTTTTCCGGGATTTCAATGATTTTTCTAGCTTTTCCTTTTGCCCTACCTCTCCAAGCCTTCAATCTCTTTATTTTCCGTACGTAATTATCTTCATCGAGGAATAAAGCTACTAAATTGAAGGGAACAAACAACATATGTAGGTCTATCTCTTTTTCTTCCTCAAATATGAAGACCATTGCGTAGTCATCCGGTGGGTTCGGTTTAAACATAAGGCCTTTCATTCTAGATAAATAGGTATCGGCTATCTCCACTTTATTGACAATTATTTCCCCGTTAGTGGTTTTAATCATCCTAATTCCTTTATAGATATATTCGTTTGTTTATTGTTTCAAGTATGTATGTTAGGGCAATTATCAATACGATAGTTGTTATAGCAAGTGTTAAATCGGTTTTAATTTCAAGAGAACTCAATAATACTGCTCCAATTATTGTTGCAGTCACCGGACCGATTATACCCATGTTTATAACTTTGTTTTTTAATATGACTTTGAAGCTTAAGCGATGTCCAATATAGAAAACAGTTGCTGTTGCAGGTACAACACTCCACCATGGTATACCTAGCTGTAAAGCTGTGTAGAATGCCAGTATTGCTCCTCCACCTGCAAACAAACCACCTGTTCTCTCAAACAATCTGAAAAATGTCTTTATGTCTTGTTCGGTTCGTGGTGTTATATACCAACCAACCGCTAAGCTTGCTTCATATAGAATTATGAATACAAAAGTAACTATCATCTGGGAAACAAGGGTTGGATCAGGAGATACAATGCTTGCCAGCACGAAGAAACCGATATATATGAATATACGTTTATCCCTAAGAAACGTCGGAGAGATTAAGTCAACTTTTATCGCCAACAACATCACGATTGGAAGTTGGAACAAGAAACCAAATGTAGCAACAATCGACATAACGAAGTTATATGCAAGCTCTATCGATATAGCTGGCTCTACAACCCCTTCACCCATATAAAAAACAAGGTTAGCTACAACAGGTACAACAAAGAAATACGCTACAGCTACACCCATAAAGAAAAGCAGTATCGATGCAGGAGCTATTAAAGCAAAGAATCTTTTCTCGTTCTCAAACAAACCTGGCTCCATAAACTTGAATACTTCATAGATAATGAGCGGTAAACCTACACCTATAGCGAAAATAAACGAGAAATTAAACTGTATCAAAATAGTTTCCAAGGGGTCATACACAACAAGCTCGCTTGGATCCATAACCGGTTCAACAAACCAACCGATTATTTCAAATGAGAATATGAAGGCTATAACTGATAATATAATTATACCTACCAGGATTACGACCATTCTGTCTCTAAGCTCGATTATGTGCTCCATCAACGGACGTTCTTCATCGCCCTCAGGATCACCAAAATCCCTATTCTCCATCAAAAAACCCCAACAATAACCAAGTTAACCTAATATAACAAATAGGCTAAAGGATGTTTAAACCTAGAACAATAAAGAGTTTTTTTAATTTATAACAGCCATTACCAAAAAAATGATTTAACTTGTTTCCAATGAAATATTAGTTAGTTTGATTTGATAGTTATGTTTGGTGGTTATTAGTGGTTGAAACTGGTTTTTCAAAACATATTAGTGATGCTGGAGATCTTCTTGATATTGATAAAGCGATTGTGGATAGAGTTATTAAGCCTGAGAGAGTTTTAGAAAGTTATGTATCGGTCGTTGTAGATGGTGAAGCTAAGAACTTCCGTTGTATAAGGTGTCAACATTCCTCTTTATTAGGACCTTATAAAGGTGGTATTCGTTTTCATCCAGAAGTCACTCTAGAAGAGAGTTTAGAGTTGGCTCAAACCATGACATTTAAAAACGCGGTTGTTGACGTGCCTTTTGGAGGGGCTAAAGGAGGGGTTGTCTGTAACCCTAAAGAGATGAGTGAAAAGGAATTAATGGAGCTATCTCGGAAATACATAGAGAGTTTAAATGATTTTATTGGGCCTGAAAAAGATATACCGGCTCCTGACGTAAACACTGGACCTAAGAATATGGCTGTTATGATGGATAGTTATTCCGAGTTGGTTGGCAAAAACGTTCCTGCAGTAGTTACTGGAAAACCGGTTGAAGTAGGAGGTACCGAGTTAAGGAGTGGTGCAACAGGTCGTGGAGTAGCAACTGTGTACCATGAATACATACAAGATCATGGTTATTCAATAAACGATGTTGATGTAGCTATTCAGGGATATGGTAAGGTTGGACAGGTGGCTGCAGAACTTATAGATAGTTATGGTAGTAATGTGGTTGGTTTAAGCGATTCAACTGGAGCAATAATAGATGAAAACGGCCTACCAACCACTGAAATCAGGGAGTGGAAAGAAAAAACAGGCAGCGTTATTGGTTTCAATGAAACAACTGAAATAACCAACAAAGAGTTACTGACCCTTGATGTAGATGTCTTAATACCCGCAGCACTTGCAAACGCTATAAACAAAGAAATCGCAGACCAAATACAAGCCGAAGTAATAATCGAAGCCGCAAACAACCCCATAACACCAACTGCAGACAAAATCCTGAACGAAAAAAACCATACAATAATCCCTGACATACTGGCAAACGCAGGAGGAGTAACCGCTTCATACCTAGAATGGGTTCAAAACATGCAACACCACAGTTGGAGTCAAGAAAAACTGGTAAACGAACTGGACACCAAAATGAAAACAGCATACCAAAACGTTAAAAAAACAAAAACCAAAAAACCCAAAACACATAGTTATCGGGAGTCAGCAATACAAATGGCCCTACAGAAACTAACAAAAACACTGAAACTCCGAAAACCAATATTCAAGTGAAGTGACCTCTTCCCTCTAAAGAGATAGAGGTTTTAAAGCCTGATTTAAGATAACAAAAATTTTTTTGGGGCTTTCCATTACCCAACTAAAAACGAAAAAGTTAAGCATCTAAACCAAAGATATCTTGATACAGTAAGCAACTAAATTGAAACCAACTGCCTTATAATGAAAAAATAAGTTGATTTATATCGTTGATTCTATCGACGCTCGTTCAATGTTAGCATCAATAACTATGGTTTTTGGTTTCTGAAGTTTGGTTATCTAAATCCGGGTAATAAACCAACAAGGTATGTTGTTTAGATGGTTAATTTGGTGTTGGAGGTATTTTTATGAAAATAGTTGTAGATCAAGATGCATGTATTTCCTGTGGTATCTGTTCCGATGTCTGTGATGAAGTTTTCGAAGAAGACGATTTCGGTATATCCCAGATAGTTTCTGAATATAGAAACGAGGAGGCTAACATCGGTGAAGTAGATGATGACATTGATTGTGTTGAACTTGCAGTTGAAGACTGTCCCGTTGCAGCCATAGAAACAAAATAAATAGTCTGTTTTGATATTATACGGAATAAAGCCACACAAAAAAATCTTTATTTATTTTTTTTATCTTTGATTTAGGAAGAACTTCTTATGTAGGGCGAGTGGTGTTAGTTCTTGGTGGTTGATCGAGTTTTTATTTGTTTTGGTTTTCTGGGTTTTCTGGGTTTTTTTGGTTGAGTGGTATTCTTTGTACTTCGAATCTGTTTGATGTTGGGTATATTTCGATTATGTCTGTTTTTAGTTTGTGTTTTTTTAGTTCGTTGTGTATTTTGTCTGCTATCCACCAGGCTGTTTCTGTTTTTTGTTTGTGTTGGCCGATTTTGTTGTTTGGTACGTTGTATTTTTGTTTTAGTATTTTTTTGGTTTGTTTGGGGGGTTTTCCTGTGATTTCTGCTCTTATTAGGGTTCCGTCTTTTGTTATTTCGTCGTATGGTTTGGCTTTTTGTTTTGCGGTTCTTTGTAGTCGTTTTCTGAGTTGTACTGAGTCTTTGTAGTTTGATGTGCAGAAATGGATTGGTGTTGTTGGGTTTTGGTTTATTATTTGGATGGCTGTTTCTCGGCTTTCTGTTATTGCGTGTGTGTTTCCTCCGATTAGTTTGTGGCCTTTTTGTTTGATTTTTTTGTAGTTTGTTTCTGAGTATTCGAATTCGTTGAGGTTGTAGAAATCTATGTATTGGTTGGTTTTGTTGATTATTTGTTGTATTTGGTTGGTTTTGTTGGGTATTGTTGGTATTTCTATTCCTGTTTTGAAGTGTTTACTGGCTTTTTTTATGGGTTTTAGGTAGGGTTTGATGTTTAGGTTGGTTGGATGGAGTCTGATTTCATCGAGGCCTTGTTTGTTGAGTTTTTTTATTGTTTTGGTTTTTGGTGGTTTTGATGTGTATAGGTGGATGTGGTGTTTTTCTCCATACCGGTTTTTGAGTTTTTTGATGTATTTGAAGAGTTTTTTTGGTTTTAGTAGTGGTTCGCCACCGGTTATACCGGTTCCTAATGCGTTCATACTGTCTATTTCTGTATAGACGTCTTCGGGTGTTTTAACTTGTTTTTCGTTTATCCATGTTTTGTCTTTGTTTTTTCGTTTTTTTGATATTGGGCAGTAGTAACAATCGTTGTTGCATATTCCTGTTAGGAATAGGACTGCTTTAGCTCCTTTTCTACATAACTTACAGCCTGAGGCGATTTCTCCAGATATTATTGGTTCTGTCTCTGTGTTATTTTTCATTTTTATTGGTTTATGTTTAGGTTGTTTTTTTGGTTGCGTTTTCTGCGGCTTTTTTTAGTCTTTTTGTTACGAAGTTTTTGTCTAGGGATAGTAGGAACCATGCGGCTCTGGGGCCTGATGGCCTTCCTAATAGGGCTATGTATATTGCTCCGAATGCTTGTCTGGGGTTTAGGTCTTGTTTTTTGAATATGTTGTATATTTGGTTTTTGAGTTCTTGGTCTGTGTATTCGTTGTTTTTTAGGTCTATTGCTAGTTTTTCTAGGAATTTTGCTTGTTTTTGGTTCAGTTCTTTGGTTTCGGGGGGTAGTTGTTTTTGTATTTGGAAACGGGCTTTTTCTGGGGCATAGGTGTCTATCCAGGTTTTTGCTCTATCGATCCATTTATCTAGCCATTGTTGTTCTATTTCTGGGTTCCAGTGGCCTGTTCTTTCTAATATTTTTTGTATTTCTTGTTTGTTGTTTGCTATTTGTATTGCGTTTACTAGGTGTTTGAATGGTATTTGTATTGGTTGTTGTTTTGGTGGTTGGTTGTTGGGTTGGGATAGTTTGTATGTTTGTTGTTTTTCTTGGTTGAGTTCGTTGTTGTAGTATTGTTTTTCGTGTTTTTGGTAGTTGCTTATTGTTTGTACGGTTCCGAATCCGGTGTCGATTTCTATGTGTCTGTTGGGTGGTTTTTCTACCAGCATGTATCTGATGATTTCGGGGGGTAGGAACTCTAGCATTCTTTTTGGAGTTAGTGCTATTCCTTTTGAGCTTGACATCTCGCCTTCGCCTTTGAGTCCGACCTGTTCATATACGATTGGGTAGGGTTGTTCGTATCCATATACTTCTTTTGCTATTCTTTGGCCTGTGTCGTATGATCCTCCGTCTGCAGCGTGGTCTTTACCGAACGGCTCTACGGTTACTCCTAGTATGGTCCATTTTGCTGGCCAGTCAACTCTCCATGGTAGTTTTCCTTCTCCTTTGTCTATTTGGGCTGTGCCTTGATGTCCACATTCACAGCTATAAGATACTTTGAGTTCTGTGTAGTCATGGGGTGTTGTTGTTGATATGCGGCCACATTCACTGCATAAGGGGTTGTATGGTAACCAGTTTTGTGGTAGGTCTCTACCTGTCTCCTCTTCCAATATCTCGATTATTTTATCGGTTTCGTCTAGGGCTTTTGTTGTAACTTTTGAGAAATCGCCTTCTCTGTACATCTGGCTTGCGTATTTTATTTCTGGGTTTATTCCTAGTTTTTCTAGTGATTCTGTGAACTCGGTTGCGTAGTGTTCTGCATATGAGTCATGACAGCCTTCGGGATCTGGAACTGTGTTGAGGGGTTTCCCTACGTGTTCTTGGTAACTTGAATCTAGGTAGGGATAGACCTTTCTTAGGGGGTCGTAGTCATCGAATATGAATAATAATTTGGGTTTTGCACCAACCTCCTCTAATGCTCGATACATAAGGTCTGCAGTCAATATTTCTCGGAAATTACCGTAATGTATCGGGCCTGAAGGCGATATTCCTGACGCTACTACTTGTTTCTCTCCTTTCCATTGTAATGCTTCTTTTGCTTTTGAAATAGACCAATGCAATTTTCCAACTCCAATTAAAACAATGTCTTTAGGGTTTTTAGGAATAAAAACAACTAAACTTAAATTGAGGTATCCAGCCTGCTTTCTTAGACAAAACAGATTCCTAATTAGTTATTTTTATTTTTGTTTAATCTATTAGGGCTGGCTATACAAAAAAGAATGTTCAGGTTTATTCCCTAGATTTAGGTTGATGTTGTCACTGCTCCACTTCTTTCTCAATCCAGTTTTTATATTGTTCAGTGGTTTGTCTTACATTAAAGAAAAGTATTGCTGGGTTTTCATAGCTATGTAATTCCATTACCCTGTTTTTTGTTTCTTCAACCGCTTTAGATGTTGTCTTAACTATCAATACAACTTCATCATCATTGTTAACCTCGCCTTCCCACCAATAAAACGACTCAACCTCACCAATAATGTTAGCGCAAGCAACCAATCTTTCACGAACCAACGTCTCAGCAATCTCTCCAGCCTCTTCTCTCGTACCAGCCACTATATACCCAACTTCAACCATTACTATAACCACCAAATAAACTATACTACCTCAAACACCTTAGATTTGACTCAATATAACATCCCCCACTCTCAAAACCGTTTCCCGCCTTAAATTCCAATAACCAATCCAAAACCTTTTTTACTCAATTAGTTTTTTTATGTGATTAGATCTGTCTGAAGGTTTGGTTTGGTTTGGTGTGTTGTGTTGTGGTTGTTTTTTATATCATGAGTAGGTAGGCTATTGGGGCGAGGTAGATTATTATGAATATTATGCTTATTATTCCGACTATCCATTTGGTTGCTGTTTCTGTGTTTTTGATTATGTTTTGTTTTTCTAGTAGTGATTCTATGATTTCCCAGAATACTCTTCCTCCGTCTAGTGGGAAGATTGGCATCATGTTTAGTATTCCTAGCCATAAGTTGAGTAGGCCCATCCAGAATGCGCCTTGTGCTATTGTTAGGGTTATGTCTGGGTTGATTGATGATTCGTAGAATGGTGTGTCAAGTGTTGGCATTGTCATTCCCATTTGTGGGGTTATGTAGGCTATTGGGTTTGAGAATATTGTGTATAGGCCGGTTACGTCTATTAATTGGATTCCCATATATGGTTCTCCGTTGGCGTTTCCTAGTTGTAGTTGGAAGTCGCCGTGTTCTGCTGTGTTGATTGTTATTGTGTCGTCGGGGTTGTATTGGTTTATTATTTCTTGGAATTCTTGGTGGCTTTCTATTGTTTGGTTGTTTATTCCTGTTATTATCATGTCTTCTTGTAGTCCGGCTATTTCTGCTGGTGAGTTTTCTTGTACTTCTACTAGGCCTATTCCGGGGGATACTGGTGTGAATGTTGTTGTTATTATTAGGAATACGATTATTATTGAGATTGCGGCGAGGTATATGTTGGATGCGGGGCCGCTTGAGAACATCTTTAGTTTTTGGAGTCTACTGCTCTGTTTTATGTCTTCGATATTGGGTTCGACGAAGGCTAGTGGTAGTATTGCTAGTAATCCGAATCCTACTGATTCGACTCCTATGTCTTCGACTCTTGCGTATATTGCGTGGGAGAATTCGTGTATTACTACGGCTACGATTAGGGCGATTAATCCGAATATTATTGGTAGGGCTAGGCCTGGTAGTAGGATTGCGTCTGTTATTGCGACGTCTCCTATTAGGTCTGGCCCGAAAAATATTATGAATAGTTGGAATGCGAGGAATATTGTTACTATTAGGATTGCTGCTAGTGAGAGTATTATGTTTAGGGTTCCTATTTTTTTGAGTGGTTTTCGCCATCTCCTCGCTATCTGGTCCATTAATTGTTTTCCTTTCTCGGTTCTCCAAGCAAGGAAGAACATGCTGTCAAGGGAGAATCCAAATCTCTCTATATATCCTTTCTTGTTTAGGAGGTGTAGGATTATCCAGAATCCGAAGAATGCTGCTATGATTAGGTATATTTCCATTTATTCTTTCCCCAGACTTATCCATCTATAGGTGTTCCTACTTCTCCTGTTATCTCTTTGAATCTATCCATTAGTTCTGTTGTTATGGTTCCTGGCTCTCCATCCCCTATCTCTCGGCCATCTACTTTTACTATTGGAGCTATTTCTGCTGCTGTACCTGTTACGAATATTTCGTCTGCTGTATATATGTCGAATAAACCTAAATCGGTTTCATGAACTTCGTATCCTTTTTTTCTTGCGATTTCTATTGCTTTTTTTCTTGTTATTCCCTTTAAATTGTTTAGTGATGGTGGTGTGTATATCTCGTTTTCTTGAATTATGAATAGGTTGTCTCCTGAGCCTTCTGATATCTTTCCTTGTTGGTTTAGGAATATTGCTTCGTCTCCTCCTTTGACGTTTGCTTCGATTTTAGCAAGTATGTTGTTGAGGTAGTTTAGTGATTTTATGTTTGGTGGTAATGCGTCTATTGAGTTTCTTCTAACGCTTACCGTCACTGCTTCTAGGCCTTGGTTATATAGGTCTCCGTACATCGCTTCCCATTCTTGGACAATTATTATTACCGATGGTTTTGGACATTTCTCGGGGTCAAGTCCTAATGACCCTACTCCTCTTGTGATTAATGGACGGATATAGGCGTCTTTTAGTTCGTTCTTTCTAAGTGTTTCTAGAACTGCTTCTGTCATTTCTGTTTTAGTTATCGGTATATCTAGTTTTATGGCTTTAGCGGAGCGATACAACCGGTCGATATGTTCTTCTAGTTTGAATACTTTTCCGTTGTAGGCTCTTATTCCTTCAAAAACTCCGTCACCATAAAGTAAGCCGTGGTCGAAAACGCTTACAGATGCTTCCTCTTCATGGACGTAATCGCCATCTATGTAGACGTATGTCATCTTTTCCCCGCCTGTTTTTAATTTTATGTTAATATATAGGTTGTCAGTTCTACTGTAATCAAAATTTATTTAGGTTGTTGGTTCTCCGGTGGATGTAAATATTTTTTGTAGGTTCCACTTGTTTTTTGTTATTGTCTGGTTGGTTTTTGGGTTATCTCGTTTTCTTTGTTTAGGTGTTTAGGGTTTTTTCACCAAAATTTATGTGGTTAGCTCACATTTTATTTGCAGGTCATATTATGAAGATTCCTAAAACTATGGTTACTCAACATCCTGACAGCGCCACTAAATATACTCCTATTCAGGATGAGGCTGAAGAAGGGTTGGAGTCCCTTAAACCCGTTGAAGAGGGGGGTCTTGGCTCTGATGAGTATATGGTGGATTATGAGGGGAAAATGACTCCTTACCATCAGGTTTCTCAAGTTGTTATGGAGATTATACAAAACACAGATCTTGTCCCTGGTGAAGATGTCTATATAACCCCAAGAATTCCAAGTGCTTCCGAAGAAACTGTTTTCAGACAGTTGATGACTTTGATGTCTATTATGGAGGCAAACCACCAGGCTTCTCAATATCAAGACAACCTACCCGTCTTTGAAGTCATACATCCAATGACCAAGGATGCTAACGAACTTCTTGAAGTAAAAAAGAGGTTTAAATTTGTTTCTAAACTTAGTAAAGAAGAATTCGACATACCTAAAGACTTCAATTTCTATCTAATACCTCTCATAGAAGAGGTTCCTGAATTAATGTCGATAGGTGAAATACTTAATGAATACATCAATGGTTGTAAAAAAGAGCTTGACGACAGCCCCGACCGATTAAGAGTTATGCTCGGCCGCTCCGACCCAGCATTATCATATGGAAACCTCCCCGCCGTATTTAGCGCTAAAATAGCTATTTCAGAATGTAACAAACTGAGCAAAAACGTAGATGTCGACGTTGCACCAATATATGGAGCTGGCGCCCTCCCCTTCAGAGGACATATAATGCCAGAAAACATCGACAGCGTTATGGAAGAATTCGCTGGCGCGAAAACAATAACAATACAATCAGGTGTCCGATACGACATAGGTTACGATGAAACCAGAAAACTGATAAAAAAACTACGAAAAGACCTCTCCAACCAAGACCCACTAAATTACAACGAAAAACAGATGGAAGAAATCAAAAACTACATAGGCGTATTCACAAAAAACTACCTAAGAACATTCTACCAAATAATAGAAGCCGTAAAATCAATATCAGACCTAATGCCAAGCCAAAGAGACCGACTAGCCAGAAAAGGACCCGTAGGATACGCAAGAGACGTACCAATGCCAAGCCACATAGCTAAATTGGTAAGCGATAAAGAACTCCAGAGAGAACTGAAAGAAATGCAGCTAGACAAACTACCAGAACTCCCAAGAGCCATAACATTCACAGCAAGCCTATACACAATAGGACTACCCCCAGAATTCATTGGAACCGGACGTGGATTAGAAGAAGTAGGCCGTAGATTCGGTGACGACGCAATAGACAAAATATTAACCCAATACTATCCCTCACTAGAAAACGACCTAAAATTCGCAGGCAGATTCGTAAACCTCAATTTCGCACAAGACTTCCTACCAGACCGATCAGTAAGAGAAGTCGACCAAGACATAAAAACACTAATGGAATACACAGACTTCGAACTAGGCCCAATGTACGACAAAGACGAAACATACATGGATATAATGGAATCCCTAAAACCAGTACTAAAAGAAGTATTCATGGACAAACCAGGACTAATGAGCGAAGAAACAGAAAAAGAACTATTCAAAAAAGGACTAGAAAGAATGGGAGAAATCAGAGGAAGCCTCGGATAACCCTCTCTCCTCTCCCAACCCAAAAACCACCAAAAAAACAAAAACCTAGATCCCTTTTTTCCAAAAACACTATTTAATATTTTAAAGCTCTTTGTCTTAAAAAGGGTAAGAAACACAGTTACCCAATAAACATAACCAAGTGATCAGGTTAAGAGGGTGGGTTCGGGGTTATTACGTGTTTTATTTATATTTCTTGGTTTTTTATTTCTTAGATCTAGTTTTTATTTGAATTGTTGGGATCTGGGTTTTTGTTTTTGTTTGCTGTTTTTATTAGGCCTTGGAATGGTGGGCTTGGGTTTTCGAGTCTTGATTTGAATTCTGGGTGGAATTGGGTTCCTAGGTAGTATGGGTGGTTTGGTATTTCTAGTATTTCTATTAGGCCTGTTTTTTCTTCTTTTCCTGAGAATTTCATTCCGTGTTTTTCGAGTTGTGGTATGTATTCGGGGTTGACTTCGTATCGGTGGCGGTGTCTTTCTATTATTTTTGTTCTTTGGTAGATTTGGTGTGCGAGTGTTTGTTTTTCTATTATTGTTGTTTGGTTTCCTAGTCTCATTGTTCCGCCCATTGATTCGATGTTTTTTTGTTCTGGTAGTATGTCGATTACTGGTTCCTCGAGGTTGTCCATTATTTCTGAGCTTCCGCAGTTTTCTAGTTGTAGGACGTTTCGGGCGAATTCGATTACGGCTAGTTGGAATCCGAAGCATAGGCCTAGGAAGGGTATTTTTTGGGTTCTTGCTATTTCTATTGCTTTTATTTTGCCTTCTGATCCTCTTTTTCCGAAGCCACCTGGTACTACTATACCGTCTGTTTTCTGGAGTTGTTGTTTGATTTTTTGTTTGTTTTGTTGTTCTAGTTTTTCAGCGTTTATCCATTTTATTTTTAGTTCTAGTCCTTCTTCTGCGGCTGCGTGTTTTAGTGCTTCTGTTACGCTCATGTAGGCGTCTTCTAGTTGGGTGTATTTTCCTACCAGGGCTATTTTGATTTCGTCGTTGGGTTCTTGGATGTTTTTGACGTGTTTTCTCCATTCTTCCATGTCTTTTTGTTTGGATTGTAGGTTTAGGTGGTTGAGTATGATGTCGGTTGCTTCTTCTTGTTCGAGTTGTAGTGGGACTTCGTATATGTCGTTTGCGTCGTGTGCGGATATTACTGCTTTTTCGGGTACATCGCAGAATAGGGCGATTTTGTTTTTTGTTTTTTTGTTTAGGGGTTCTTTGCATCTGCCTACGACCATGTCGGGATGTAGTCCGAGTTCTCTTAGTTCTTTGACGCTGTGTTGTGTTGGTTTTGTTTTTTGTTCTCCTACGACCTCGAGTACTGGTACGAGGGTTACATGGACTAGCATTACGTTGTTGGGTCCTTCTTCGTTTATGAGTTGTCTGGTTGCTTCGAGGAATGGCATTCCTTCTATGTCTCCGACTGTTCCTCCTAATTCGATTAGGCAGATGTCGGCGTAGCTGTTGTCGGATACATTTCTTATTCTTTCTTTTATTTCGTTTGTTATGTGTGGTATTATTTGGACTGTTCGGCCTAGGTAGTTGCCGTTTCGTTCTTTGTTGATTACTGAGCGGTATACTTTGCCTGTTGTTATGTTGTGTTCGCTTGTTAGTTCGGTGTTTAGGAATCTTTCGTAGTTTCCGAGGTCTAGGTCGACTTCTCCTCCGTCTTTTAATACGAAGACTTCCCCGTGTTGGAATGGACTCATTGTTCCTGCGTCAACGTTTAGGTATGGATCGATTTTTATTGCTGTGACGTCGAAACCTCGTTCTTTCAGTATTCTGCCTATTGATGCTGCGGTAATTCCTTTACCTATACCGCTCATTACTCCTCCAGTTACGATTATATAGTTCATGAATTGTCATCTCGTTAATGTTTAATCGGTTACCTACCTACCCCCTAATTAATTTTTGTAGGGCTGTTTCTTGTTGGGTAGGGTTTTGGTGTTTTTATTTGTTTTTTGGCAGTAGGTTGGGGATTCCTTGTTTGATTGGGTAGTTTTTGTTGCAGGTGTTGCAGGTTAGTTTGCCTTCTATTATTTTTTCGTCCTCTACTTTTTTTTCTTTTAGTTGTAGGGGGTTTCTGCATTCTGGGCAGACGATTTTGTCGAGTAGTTTTTTCTTCATTTTAGAGTTTCTCCTTTCTTAGGTCTATTGTTTCGTCGTTTCTTGGTCCGGTTGATATTAATGTGACCGGTACACCCATTTCCCTTTCCTTTTTTTCTATAAATTTTTTTGCTTTTTCGGTTAGTTCTTGGTAGTCTGTGATTCCACGGCATCGTTGGTCGTATTTGTCGATGCAGGTTATTGCTGCTTGGGTTGCTCCGTTGACCATGACTGCGTATTCGGCCCAATCTTTCATCCATTTGCCTACTCTTCTTGGACGTCCGGTTACTGTTCCATATTCTTCAACGCCGTGTTCTTGGGCTTCTTCCTCTGTCATTTCGGTTGGGAATGGGCCTGCTCCGACACGTGTTGGGTATGCTTTGAATACGATTAGTACTTCATCGATTTTTGTGGGTCCGATGCCTACGTCGCAGGCGGCTTGGCTTGCGCCTGTGTCTTTGGATGTTACGTATGGATAGGTGCCGTAAATAAGTGATAGGCCGAATCCTTGGGCTCCTTCTACTAATATGTCTTTGTTGTTTTTTATTGCGTTGTTTATTTCTTTGGGGACGTCTGTTAGGTATTTTTTTAGTTTTGGTATGTCTTTTGCTTGTTTTAGTTTTCTAGCAACTCGGTCTTCGTTTGCTGGTCCACATCCTGTTCCTGTTGTTTCTATTTCGTCTGATAGTCTACTGTCTTTTTTATCTCGGTTGATGTGTTTTTGTTCTATGATTCCACATCTTTTATCTATGCCTATTCTGTCCTCTATATCTAGTTTCTCTATTTCTTGGTTCATGACTTCTGGGTCGATTAATGTTCCAGCTCCAACTAAAAGCCTACATTCTTCATCGAAAAATCCGGAAGGAGTTAGGCGTGTTCCGAACTCCTCACCATCTACCTTTACTGTGTGTCCAGCGTTTGGACCTACCCCACCTCGAGCTACGATTGATGGGGAGTCTTCACGAACCAGGTGTGAGACTATCTTGCCTTTACCTTCGTCACCAAAAAAACCACCGATCACAATAGTTACTGCCATAAGTACCCTACCTTCATCTATCTAAGGTTAGTTAATTTTTTCGAAAAAATGGGTTTGGAGTTTAAGGGGGTGTTCCTTGATATTTATTTGGGTTATGGGGGTTTGGTTGTTTTTATCCTACTAGGTTTGCTAGGCCTTCGTTCATGACTATTTCATGTGCTCGGTCTTTTTCTTCTGTGGTTAGTGTTCGGTTTATGTGTGGGTGTTTTTGTGCTTTGTGTGTTGGTCTGTATTGGAACATTAGGTTGAATCTTGTGTTTTTTCCTAGGTTGTTGCTTACCCATTTGGCTATGTGTTTTGTGCAGCACTCGATGTGGCCTGGGAGTACTAGGTGTCTTATTAGTACGTCTGTTTGTTGGTTTGCTTCTAGTAGGTTTCTTTCGATTGTTTCTGTGTATTTTGGTGTTTCTGAGAGTTTTTGTGCGCATTGGTTTGTTCCGTATCTATAGTCTGCTAGGTAGAGGTCTATTGTTCCGTCTAGTAGTCGCATTGCTTGTGTTGACATGTACATGTTTGAGTTCCATATGACTGGGATTTGTGCGTTGAAGTTGTTTAGTATCTGTAGGACTGTTTTTAGGTGTGGGGTTGGGTCGCCGCCAACGAAGTTTACGTTTTTTGCTCCCTCTATTTTACGTCTAACTATTTTTTCGCACATTTTTTTTGGGTGTACTGCGGTTCCGGCTTTTGGGTCTTGTGATATCTCCCAGTTTTGGCAGTAGGCGCATTGGAAGTTGCAGCCTTGGAAGAATATTGTGTGGCTTGGGACGAGTTCGGGTTCTTCTCCGTAATGTAGGAATTCACTGCTGTATCTAGAGACGGCGGGTATTTTACAGATTCCTGTTTCTTTTGCGAGGCGGTTGACTTTGCATCGATGTTCGCATAGATGGCAGTTTTTTAGTATGCGGTGTGCTAACTCTGTTTTTAGGTCGAGGTAGGTGTGTGAGCCTTCACTATCGGTGGGGTTTTGGTGTTTTTTCCATAAAATAGATGTATCTGCATCTAGGTTTATGTCTACTGGTTTTTTTTGGGTTGTTATGTAGTTGGGCTCGATTTCGCCCTCCAGAACACTGTTGTAGTGTTCGAGGCCTTTTTTCATGTTGAGATCCTCAATCTTGTTTTTATTGATGGGGTTACTATGTTTCCAACCTGTCTCACATCGTCTCCTATTTCAATTATATCGTTGAGGAGTTCAAATATATTTCCTGAAACCATTATTTCTGAGATTGGTTTTGTTTCTCCATTTTTTATTTCGAATGCTTCGTTTGTTCCAACTGAGAAATCGCCTGAGGTTTGGTTTGCTGTGTGTGCTCCTAAAACACTACGTATCACTATTGTACCATTTTTATGGAGGTTTTGTTTATCTGTATTTGGTTTTATAACGAGGTTTCTAGGTTTTATTTCTGGTAGTGAGCCATAGGAAGATCTTACTCCGTTTGAAGTGCTTTCATGTCCTTCTTTATAACCTGCTTTAAGGTTGTAGAACGCGTTTTTTAACACTCCGTTTTTTATTATTTGGTTGTTTTTTGATGGTACTCCTTCGTCGTCTGTTGGCCTTGAGTTAAGACCGCCATCTAATGCTCCATTGTCTTTTATATCTAGTATTTCTGGAGCTATTTCTTTATTCATATATTTCTGGGCTTTTGATCTGCCTCGCTGTATTTCTTCTGCGTTTAGCGATGGTATTAATGTTGAGGCGAGTAGGCTGGTTAATGCGATTGGTTCTAGAATTACTTTCCGTTTCCCGGGCTCTGTTTTCTGGCCTGACATTGATTTTTCTGCGATTTCTGCTGCTTGGCTCCCTATCCATCTATAGTCTAGGTCGTTTTTTCTTGAGAACTGGAATTCATATGATGTGGATGCGTTTTCTCCAGTTCCTGCTATGGTGCTTATACTGGCTTGCATCAAGGTGGTTTCACTTTCTACGTCAACGCCATTTGTATTTAGAATATGTGTTTTTGCTTTGGATGTGGTTACTGAACCTGAGGTTGAACGGGTTTTTGGGTTTGGGTTTGCGGAGTTTATTAATTCCTGGATTTTGGGTAGTAGGTCGTTGTATGTTGCGTCTGCAACCTCTTTATCGTAGATATCGTTTACCTTGGGTGTTTTTTTGGGTTCTGCGAAACTCCCTAGGGTTTTTTTACTTGATTCTGCGTGTTTTACCGCGTCTATTATTTTTATATTTATTTTCTCTGGGTTTGTGGTGCTTGAGAAACCAGGGCTGTTGTTTTTTATTACTCTTATTCCCATTCCCCAGAGTTGGTCAGATTTAACGTATTTTATATCTTTTTTCTCTATCTCGATGTTGAGTGATTCTTCTTGTTTTAAGTAGATCTCTGCTTGGTCTGCACCTTTTTTTAGACATTTTTCTAATGTTTTTTCTGGATCAATCTTCATTGGATCCACCTCCAACCAATAGTTCTTTGACTCTGGTGTGTGGGCCTCCATCGGTTACTGGAACTCCCTGCCCTCCTTTACCACAGAAACCTGGGTAGTATTGGAGGTCGTTTGCGAGTGCGTCGATTCTATCCAGTATGTTGAGTGTTTTTCCTGAGAGGGATACGTCCCGTAAGTGTTGATCAAGTTCACCATCTTTTATTATGTATCCATCTTCGGCGTTGAACTGGAATGTTCCTTCACCACTTGACACCTGGCCTCCCCGAGAACCTCTGAGGTATATTCCTTCGTTTAGGTCTGTTAGCATTTCCTCAAGGCTCCAGTCTCCCGGTTTTAGGTATGTATTGCTCATCCTTACCAATGGGTTGTTTGAATAGCTCTGGCTTCTGAAGTTTGGTGTTACAGGTGTGTTGGTTTGGGGGGCGCTCTCCCTACTGTTGAGGTATGCGTTTAGAACTCCGTTCTCAATTATTGTTGTTGGTTTTGAAGGAACGCCTTCCCAATCGAATGGATAATATCCGAACTTTCCTTTGAGGGATGGGTCGTCAAAAACTGTTACCGTTTCAGATCCAACCTGGTCTCCTAAACGGTTTTTAAGTATTGAGTTGTCCATTGCAACCAGGTCGCCTTCACTTGCATGTCCAACGGCTTCATGTATAAAGACTCCTGCGAGCTCGGGATCCATGATAACTGGATATTGACCGCTGGGTGGTGTCTCTGCATCTAAAAGATCATCGGCCTTCCTACCCATATCCCCGGCTCTCTCTAGATAATTATTTTCATCAAGAACTTCAAATCCCTTTGCTCCAAACGCTCTTTCACTCGCTGTCTGCAAGATATCTCCTTCTTTCGCTATCGCCTTACCTGAAACACCGGTTCTAAATATGTTGTAACTTGCTTCCTCCCCACTCGAGTTCTGGTAATGGAACTCGGTTTCTGCCTCGGTATAACTGAATTTAGTGCTTTTAACACGTCCTTGCATTGCTTGTTCATGACAATCAACTAAGTAATCGATTTTCTCTGATAGATCGATGGAGCGGGGATCGATTTCAACAGTCATTTTAGTTGAAGTTGGAGACCTTTCAACCATTGCTGTCTCGAAATCTGGTCGGCCTGGAGAAAGTTCAGCAAGTCTACAAGCCTTCTCAACAACAGCTTCTCTATCGATTTCTTCAGAACCAGTTGATGTAGTAGAAGCGAAACCCCAAGAACCATTGTCTAATGCCCTTACAGAAAGCCCTATAGAACTATCAGACTTAACATCTTCAACCTCACCATCCTCTAAATCAATACTTGAAGTATCTGAAGCAACCCAAATTGTCTCAAAAAAATCAACCATCAATATCACAAACCATCAATATCACAACTAACTGAAAAAAATTTCAAATACATATGCATTACCCACTAAGTACGTTAGATTCTATCTATAGAACATTGGGTGGCAAACCACTTCAAGCCTTAACAAAAAAAGAGATTGTTGATGTGGGATATGTTGATTTTGTATTGTTTTGGTGAGTTTATATTAGTTACCTTAGTATATTAGTTGTCTTAGGTTTTTTCAGTAGTGTGTTTGGGTGTTTTTGTTGTCTGGTTTTTGTTATTGATAAATGGATTGGGGAAGGGGGTGTTATTGGGGTGTTGGTTGGTCGTCGAGTGAGACCCCTTCTACGCTGTCTTTTGCGACTGTTGCTATGTTTTTGAGTTTGTTTACGAAGTCTTTTTTCTTTTTGCCTGAGAGTGCTTCTTTTAGGACTTCATCTATGGTGCTTACTGGTATTATTTCTATTTTTTCGCGGTATCTGTCTTCGATTAGTACGTCGTCTTCGTTTGCTTTGGGTATTAAGACTTTTTCGACTCCTGCTTCGGCGGCGGCTTCGATTTTGGCTGTGACTCCTCCTACTGGTAGTACTTCGCCTCTTACGCTTAGGCTGCCTGTCATTGCGACGTTTTGGTTGACTGGTATGTCTTCTAGGGCGCTTATAACTGCTGTTGCGACGCTGATTGATGCTGAGTCGCCTTCTACTCCTTCGTATGTTCCGACGAACTGTATGTGGACGTCTAGGTTTGACATGTCTTGTCCACTGAATTTTTTGATTAACGCGGATACGTTTTGAACTGCTTCTTGTGCTATTTCTTGTAGTCTTCCTGTTGCTATTACTTGGCCTCCTTCTTTTGATTGTGCTGGTGTGATCTCTGTTACGATTGGTAGTACGATTCCTGAGTCGCCTCCCATCACTGCTAAACCGTTTACTCGACCTACTTTCTGGCCTTCAACTTCGAACATCCGGTATTCTTTTCTTTTTTCTATGTAGTCGTCGGCTACTTGTTGTTCTAGGGTTCTAGCTATTTTTTTGGCTTCTATGACGTTTTCTCTGTCTACGAGGTCTTCTCCCCGTGCTCTTGCTATATCTCCTGCTACTCTGATTAGGCCTCCGAGTTCTCGTATTTTTAGGGTTAGTCGGCCTTTTCTTCCTGCTCTGCGTCTTGCTTCTCTTATTATTTCTTCGACTGCTGGTTCTTTGAAGTGTGGTATTTTTTCGTCTTTCTGAACTTCTTGTGCTACTACTCTGACGAGGTTTCTACGGTTTTCTGGTGTGTCTTCCATGTGGTCGTTCATGTAGATTTCGTATCCATATCCTCTTATTCTGGATCTGAGGGCTGGATGCATTCCTTTTAAGGCATCTAGGTTTCCTGCGGCGACCATTATGAAGTCGGTTGGAACTGGTTTGGTGTTTACCATTGCTCCACTGCTTCTTTCAGACTGGCCTTTTATTGAGAATTTTCTGTCTTGCATTGAGCTTAGTAGTTGTTGTTGGCTTTCTATTCGGAGTGTGTTTATTTCGTCTATGAAGAGGACTCCTTTATTTGATTTGTGTATTGCTCCGGGCTCTACTCTTTCGTGTGCCGGTGTTCCCAGGCCACCTGACTGGAATGGGTCGTGTCTTACGTCTCCGAGTAATGCTCCTGAGTGTGCTCCTGTTGCGTCTACAAATGGTGCTTTGTCACTGCCTTCGTTGTTTACCAATAGTTTTGGAACTGCCTGTTCGCCTGATGAAGAGATGTATCTTGCTGCAACGAATACAACTGCGGCTGCAATTACGGCGAGAAACATTCCACTGAACTCACCGGTCTGTATGTATGATGCTATACCGAAAGCCATTATAGCCAGGATTATAAGCATTAATATGGCGTTTCTAGCTCGGTTACGTTTCTCAGCTTCTTCTTTATGAGAATCTACTATCTGTTTACCCTTTCCAGCTGGAACAACCCTTACATCCGGGTTGTTTTCATCCTCTGGATTTGGATAGATAAGTATGTCTTGGAGCTCTTCGCTTGGTAATATTTCGGCCATAGCTTTAGCCAACATAGATTTACCTGTACCTGGTGGGCCAAGCATCATCACATGTCTTTTCTGCCTCGCTGCCTTCTTTATAACCTCTACAGCGTGGTCTTGACCTATAACCTGATCAATAAGTTGGTCAGGAACCTCAATCTCTTCGGTTGTTTCAATTTCAAGGCCGCCTAGAGGGTCGTCTTCCGCTTCACTCATTATATATCACAAATTTTTAATTAGTCAACAAATAATCCGAGTAACTTCATATCAAGTCGGACAACAACTTAAATTAATGGGCCTTAAACACCCTTTTGTTTAAGAACTTGTTATGCAAGCAAGCTCAGTTGATGTTTTTGGTTAGTTTGTTTAGTTGTTAATTTGGTTTATATTCATATCTATTTTTTTATAACTATCTTGGTCAACTACCGATCGCTGGGGCCGTGGGGTTTCGCTTTGTTATCTTAGGGAGATGTGGATTCCTTGTTGGATTAGTGTGGCGACTACTGCTACGATTAGGGCGATTAGGGCCATTTTGATTCCCATCTGGATGAATTTTTTTTCTGAGATTTTGCCTGAAAGGAATCCTATTCCGAATGCAAAGATTGCTGTTAGGGTTATTGCTATGAAGACTGCTTGTTCTGCTGGAAAGAAGAAGTAGGGTGTTACTGGTACGGCTGCTCCGATTATTGAGGCTAAGCCATCCATGATGGCTCTTATTCTTACTTCTTTTTTCTTAGACTTATGTAGTAATGTGTCTTCCATCTCTTCTCTCAACATCGATTTTCGTATCTTTTTCATTCCGACTTCCATTTCGGTTTGCTCTGCTGAGAGAGCTGCAAATGTGTTGGATAGAGCGCTGGCTGCACCACCACTTATGCCGGCTGCGATTATTATGGTTGATTCGGCTCCATATGCACCTATAACTATCCCTAATGTGGTTAGTATGCCGTCTATGGCTCCCCTGGTTATGTTTCCAAGGGTCCGCTCGATTATCTTGAAATAAGGTTTCAACATTTTCAGTTATTTACAATAGGAGTTAGATGTGGTTTAGTACTGTTTGTAGGTCTGGTTCTACTTCTGTTGGTGGTGTGCAGACTTCGATTATTTCTTCTGAGTCTTTTAGTAGGTGTCCTGTTGTTACGCATACGGTTTTTTCGTCTGGCTGTACTTCTCCCTGTTCGACCAGTTTTTTTAAGCCGGCTACTGATGAGGCGCTGGCTGGTTCGACTCCGATTCCTTCGAGTCTTGCGAGTTTTTTCTGTGCTTCAACGATTTCTTGGTCTGTTACTGATTCTGCTGTCCCTCCGGTGTCGTATACGGCGTTTAGGGCTTTGGGGCCGTTAACTGGGTTTCCTATTCTTATTGCGGTGGCTAGGGTTTCTGGTTCTCCTTCGGGCGCTATTTTTTTCTTATTGTTTTTAATTGCCTCTACGAATGGTTTTGAGCCCTCTGACTGGATTCCACACATCTTGGGTAGTTTTGGTATTATGTCGTGTTCTTTCCACTCTGTTAAGCCCTTATGTATTGCTGAGATGTTTCCTGCATTTCCTACTGGAAGGAATATCCGGTCTGGAACCTCCCAACCAAGTTGTTCAATTGCTTCATACCCAATGGTCTTTTGCCCTTCAAGCCGGATTGGGTTTATTGAGTTAAGTAAGTAGATGTCTTTTTCGTTACAAGCCTCTCTTACAAGCTCTAAAGCCCTATCGAAGTTGTCTTTTATTGATATGACGTTTGCTCCATGCATCAAAGCCTGAGCCACCTTACCCATAGCTACTTTTCCTGCTGGCAAAAGAACTATTGCATCTATACCAGCTTTAGCGCCATATATAGAGAGAGCTGCACTTGTATTTCCAGTTGAAGCACACCCAACTTTTGTCAAACCCATCTCCAAGGCCTTAGAGACCCCAACAGTCATACCACGATCCTTAAAACTACCTGTTGGGTTTCCACCCTCATTCTTTATATACAGTTCATCTACCCCAACCCATTCAGCCAACCTATCAGCTTCATACAACGGGGTAGCTCCCTCAGCAATGCTAACCCGCTCATCACAAGGCAAGAAAGGCCTGTACTTCCATACCCCTAAATCCAATGACTTCATCTCATCTATATCCAGTTTCTCCTCAATCTCTGCCTCTCCATAATGGACCTCAAGCAATCCATCACAACTAGGGCATGTGTATAAAATCTCTTGATCTGAAAACCTCGAATCACAACTAATACATCTAAGTTCCGGCATACCAATAGACTCATCCTAAACCACTTTATTTTTTTAGGTAAAAAACACCCAAAAACCAGATATCTAAACAACCATATCTGGTTGGTTCCGGTTTGTTGTATGAAAAATCTACCAATATTATAACTAAAACCCTTGTATTTATAAGGGAGTACTTATAAACAATATAAAGGGATTAAGTATGGATCCAAAAATCAAGATTGAGAATGTTGTAGCCTCTACTTCCTTTGACCAAGAAATTGACCTTGAAAAAATTTATAATGATTTTGAAGATGCTGAATACAACCAAGAAAAATTTCCAGGCGTTGTATACAGACTTACAGAACCAAAAACCGCTGCATTAATATTTTCCTCAGGAAAACTGGTTTGCACCGGAGCTAAAAACGTTGAAGACGTAGAAGTAGCAGTAGACAAAGTAATAGAGAAATTAAAAGGCGCTGGAGTAGACATAAAAAACAAACCAAAAACCATCGTCCAAAACATCGTTGCAAGCGCAAACCTAGACCACCCACTCAACCTAAACCAAATAGCAATCGGATTCGGATTAGAAAACGTAGAGTACGAGCCTGAACAATTCCCAGGACTCGTATACCGACTAGAAGAACCAAAAGTCGTATTACTACTATTCGGAAGCGGAAAAATAGTATGTACAGGCGGTCGAAAACCCGAAGACTGCGAAGAAGGAGTCAAAAAAGTCAAAAAAGAACTAGAAGACAAAGGACTCATCTAAAAAACGTAATACGGGCCTAAAAACCCGTATACCAAACCATTTAAAACCTGTTTTGATCTAAAAAACCAAAAACAAATAAAGAACTTTTTTTGTATTACAAAAACAAAAGTTGGTTTTTTTATATTATTTTTAGTTTTTTTAGTGCTTTTGTTACTCCTTTTCCGTTTGGTTTGTTTATTGTTATGTCGGCTTTTGTTTTGAGTTCAGGTGTTGAGTTTTTTAGTGCTACTCCGGTTTCTGCTTGTTCTATCATTTCTATGTCGTTGTTGGAGTCTCCGATTGCGATTGTTTGTTTTTGTGGTATATCTAGTTTTTTTGTTAGTTTTTTTAGTGCTGTTGCTTTGTTGATGTGTTTGTTTTTTATGTGTATGGCGAATTTTGTGTCCACTACCTCGATGTTGTAGTTTTTAGTGATTTCTCTGACTTTTTGAGGTGTTATTGTTGGTTGGAATGCGATTTCGGTGTATCGGTGGTCTTTGAATTCTTCTATCTCTGTTTTTGTTTTTAGGTGGTTGAATGCTTTTTGAACTTCTTTTTTGTTGGCTAGTATTTGGTTTTTGTTTATTCCGTAGTTTATTACTCCACCGTTTTCTGCTATGACTGGGCTGTCTGTTCCGATTAGTATGGCTGTGGATCTGGCGAAGCAGGTTGCGTTGCCTGTTGCTAAGATGATTTTGTGGTTGTTTTTTATTGCTTGTCTGATTGATTTGGTTGCTTGTAGGTTGAGTCTTCTTTTTTTGTCTGTGATTGTTCCGTCGATGTCTATTGCTATTGCTTTTTGTTGGTTTTTTTTCATTTTGTTAGGCGTCTCGTATTCCTTCTTCTCCGATTGTGAATACGCTTTCTCCTTCTGGCATGCATGGTGAGTCTACGAGTCTGGCGATTCTTTTGTCTCCTTTTGATTTACGGAGGTAGAGTCTGTATGTGGCCATGTGGCCTAGTATGTTTCCGCCGATGGGTCTTGTTGGGTCTCCGAAGAATGCGTCTGGGTTGCTTTGAACTTGGTTTGTTACTAGTGCTGCTGCGTTGAATAGGTCTGTGAATTTGATTACTTCGTGTAGGTGTTTGTTGAGTTTTTGTTGTCTTTCTGCTAGTGATCCACGGCCTACGTATTCGGCTCGGAAGTGGGATGTTAGTGAGTCTATTATTAGGAGTCTTACATCGCCGTCGTTTTCTTTTATTTCTTTTGCTAGTTCTCTGGCTTTTTCTGATAGTAACATTTGGTGGTTGGAGTTGTATGCTCTGGCTACGTAGATTTTGTCAAGTACTTCTTCTTCGTCGAGTTCTAGTTCTCTGGCCATCTGTTTGATTCTTTCTGGGCGGAATGAGTTTTCTGTGTCTATGTATATTGCGTTTGAGTTTAGGCCGCCTTCTTCTTCTGGTAGTTGTACGGCTACTGCGAGTTGGTGGGCTATCTGTGTTTTTCCTGACCCGTATTCTCCGTACATCTCTGTTATTGTTTGTGTTTCGATTCCTCCTCCTAATAGTCGGTCGAAGTCGTCTGCCATTGTTGTTATTTTGCCTATGTTGGCTCTTTTTTCCATTAGTTTGTTTCCTGTTTCGAATCCACCTATGTCGGCTTCTTTTCTTGCTGCATCGATGATGTTGATTGCTGTTTTTTCTCCTATATCTACTTTTGCCGATAGTTCGCTTGGTGAGCTAACTGCTATTGCTTCAAGTGAATCAAATTCATTTTCTATTAGTTTATCAGCTGTTGCAGGCCCCACGCCAGGTAGTTCTTCTAGTTTTTCTTGTTGAGATAGTTCAGACATGTTGTTTCACACTCAATATTAAAATTAAAGACAGTTTTCTTAGAGGGTTTTGTTTTTTGTATTATATTTAAAAAAAGGTCTGTAGAGGGGAAGTGAAAGTATTAATTCAATCGTTTTCTCCTTCTTGTTTTTGTTTTTGTTTTGTTATTGTTTGTATTTCTTGTAGTATCATTTCGATGTCTTCGGGGTCTTGGTGTGTTTTTTCTATTTTTGTTGGTTTTACGGTGTTTGTTGATCCTTTTCTTTCTGCTGTGCCTTTGACTCTGATTGTTGTGCCTATTTGTGGTAGTTCTTGGTTTGTTATTTTGATGCAGCCTGTGCCGTCGTCTATTATGTTTTTGGATATTACTGTTCCTTTTACGTCGATTTTTGTTCCGCCTTTTACTTTGGAGATGTTGCCTTGGATTTCTTTTATTTCGTTTTCGATTTTTTTTATTGTGGAGCTCCATCCGATGCTGAGTTCTATGTCGTCTTGGTATCCTTCTTTTGCTCTTGCGTCTTCTATTCGTATTATGTCGCCTACTTGGAGGTCTTTTGTTTTTTCTGTTTGTTCGTTCCATAATGCGGCTCTTATTTCTTGGGTTCCGTCATCGAGGTATATGTTTTTGACTTTGCCGTTGGAGCCGTCTTTTTTTTGGAATGTTTTTGTTGGTTGTATACCGGTTATGTTTGCGGTTATGTCGTATTGTTTTCCGGGCTCTATCTCTTTTAGTGGGGTTGTTTCTCGTTCATAACTTACTTCTTTATCTGTTTCTTGTATGTTGCCTCGATATCCAACACTTAGTTCAAGTTCTCCGTATCTTTCTTTTGTGTATCCATGTTGGATTAAAACTCTGTCTCCGACATTGAATGTTTTTTCTGCGTGTTCATCCCAGAGAGATATATCTATTTTTCCTGTTTCATCGCCTATTTTTATTGACCTGACCTTTCCTTGTTCTCCATCTTTTTTTGTGAACTCTTTTAGGTCTCCGATGTCTAGTATTTCTCCGGCAATATCTACGTTCCCGAGGTCGGGTGTTAGTTCAGATATTTTGGTTGTTTCCCGTTCATAATTTACTTCTGAATCGATTTTTTCAACTCGAGTGCTTCCACCTACATTTACTTCTAAACCACTGTATCCTTCTTTTGTTTGGGCATTGCGGATACTTAGAACGTCATCTTTCTGGATTTCGTTGGTTTTTACAAGGTCGGCCATTTCATCCCATAACACAACTCTTATTTCTCCGGTTTCGTCTCCCAACAATATGTTTGCCACCCGGCCAACGGAGCCATCGTCTCTATCAAATGTACGGACCTGTTCGACCTCAATAACCTTTCCATCGAAACTAACGGTTTCACCCTCACCATCTATCTCTGAAATCTCTATAGGGCCTTCACCATCTATACCGATGTCTTTGGCAACAAGTTTTGCAGCTGTGTCTCTATCGCATAATCCACCTAATTCAGTTACCTTCTGGTCGATTAGGTCGGTAAACTTATTTTTTGAAACTTCAATATCAGATTCCTTTATTTTTTCGTAAACTTCATCGATTCCCATAGGCACCAACAAGTTTTGTCTTCCAACCTATTTATTAAAACTGGTTACCCAAAAAAAAGGGGTTTAGAGTTGTTTTCCTTTGGCTTCTTTGATGTCGAATTGTGCTCTGTTGGAGATTGTCATTACTGCTAGTACTCCGGCTAGTGTTGGGTCTGAAACCACGAGGTCGGCTTGTTTGTAGGCGCTTCCTACGTTTTTTAGGCTGATCACCCATACGCCTTCTTTTTTAAGTTCTCTAACCGCCTTTGTTATTTCGCCGCCTAATAGGGCTCCGGCTAGTACGAGTACTTTGGCGCGATGTAATCTTTTAACCGCTCTCACTGCTTCTGCTAGTGATTTCTCTCCGACGATTGGTAATGTGTCTACAGATATTTTTTCTCCCCTTATGTTGTGTCGGTCTGCTTCGCTTATTGCTCCTTTTGCAACTTCCGATACTTGTGCGCCGCCGCCAAATATTATTACGCGTTTACCGTATACTTCATTGAATCTAGGGGATTTATCGGCTTTAATGACTTTGGGGTCGGCCTTGATTTTTTCTATTATACTATCGATTTTATCTGTGTTACCTATCTCCATGTAGATATGGGCCTTTCCTTTATGCTCTCCTCTATCCAAAATGAATTGCTGGGTATAGTTTATGTTGCCTTTTTCCTCAGCAACTATCTTGGTTATGTCTCTGAGTACTCCAGGCCTGTCATCTGCGATTGCTGAAATAGCATTGACCATTCTAACCACATATATTTTAGATTGAAGGGCTATCTAAAGATTGTGGGGAAACTCCTACAAAAAAATAATTGACATTTATATTATGTATGTGTCATTTTAGATAGATTTATTTGAAGGTGGTTGTTTTTGGATACAGTAAGTTTTAAAGATGGTAAGGTTTTGATGATCGATCAGACAGAACTACCGAATGAGTTGGTTTTTCTTGAACTTGAAAACTATAGGGAGGTTGCTAGGGCGATTGAGGAACTTAAGGTTCGGGGAGCACCGGCTATTGGTGTTTCAGCTGCATTTGGTTTAATGCTTGCAAGCCAGAAAGGAGATAAAAAGGTGTTGGAGAAGGCTGCCGGTCGTTTACGGCAGACCAGGCCTACCGCTGTAAACCTGTTTTGGGCTATCGACCGTGTTTTAGAGGCGGCTAAGTCAAGTGATAACTGGCAGAAAGCTGTTGAAGAAGAGGTTCAGGCTATTTACAGGGAAGATCGAGAGATAAACAAAAAGATAGGTGACAATGGAGCCAACTTACTAAGTGATGGAGACACGGTTTTAACACATTGTAACGCTGGAGCTCTAGCGACCTCAGGAAGGTATGGAACCGCGCTTGGAGTGATAAAAAGAGCTGTTGAAAGAGATATAGATATAGATGTGGTTTGTACTGAGACACGGCCTGTTTTACAGGGCGCCCGATTAACAGCCTACGAATTGGTTGAAGATATCGGTGTTGACACAACCCTGATAGTTGACAGCGCCATTGGCGCTTTAATGCCGGAGATCGATAAGGTTGTTGTTGGAGCAGACAGAGTTGTCCAAGATGGAGTTGCAAACAAAATAGGCACATACAACATCGCGGCCTTAGCGGAAAGACATGGGACAGAGTTTTATGTCGCTGCACCAAAATCAACCTTTGACCTTGACATCACAATCGATGAAATAGAAATCGAAGAAAGAAACGAAAAAGAGATAAAAGAAATATGTGGTTGCCAAATAGCTCCCAAAAAAGTCAAGGCATACAACCAAGCCTTCGATCTAACTCCCAGTGAATTGATAGACGGCGTAATAACAGAAAAAGGTATCGAAAAGCTAGATAGATAAAAAACCCTTTTCGGGCCTCAAAAGAGGTCAAAAAACTTGAAAGATAAAATAAAAAGCTTAATAGGACGTTTATATACCTCCGGGGCACATACAAACGCCCATGAACTAACATCAAAAGTATTAGGCCAACTTAACCTAAGTGAAGAATGGTCACAATACGTAGACATAGAAGTACGAAACATGATGGATAGAGAAATATTCAAAAAAACACCAATCGAAAAAAGAGCCCTATTCCTACCACACTGCCTACGGAAAACCAGCGAATGCAAAGGCGAATACGGAGACAACGGCCTAGAATGCAAACAATGTGGAAAATGCGACATCGCAGACATAATCGATTACGCCAACGAACTCGGCTACCAAGTCTACGTCGTACCAGGCGGAAGCCTCGTATACAAAGTACTCGAAAACGGAGGAGTCGAAGCAGTAGTCGGAGTAGCTTGCTACGAAGAACTAGACCAAGCAATCAAAAAAGCAACACAAACCGGAATCCCAAGCCAAGGAATCCTATTAACCAAAGACGGATGCGTCAACACAGAAGTAAACAAAATGGAAGTAGCCAGAAAACTCAAACTCTAAAACACCAACCCCAAAAACCAAACCCAAAAACACAACAAACAAAAACACAAAAAAATAGATTTAAACTAGAGAATGAAAATGCCTATATGGGGGTAAACCTCATTAAAGACTTCCTGGGGAGGTATCTTTAGAGAGGTTTTTTGTTTGGGTTTATCGGGTTTTATTGGTTTTTTTGGTTTTTTGGTATTTTTTCTGGTTCTATTTCTAGTGTTGTTATTGGGTGGTTTAGTTCGTGTTTTTGTATTATTTCTGGGTGTATTTCTCCGAATTCTCCGATTTTTTGGTTGTTGATGGTGATTTTGGCGGCTCTTCCTGGTATGTATGGTCCTTGTTTTTTGGGTTTTATTTGGTAGTTTAGGTCTAGTTCTCGGAGTATTGTTTCTGTGTGGGATTTTATTTGGCTGTAGTTCATTTTTCGGCCTATTGCTATGGCTGTTAGGTGTCTGCATTCTTTTATTTGGTTTTCCTGGTTGTGGAAGCATTCTCCGTATTCGAATATTTTTTGTGGTAGGTCTCTGTGTCTGTTGAGTTTTAGTATTTGTATTAGTTTGGGTAGTATTGTTTCTCTTAGTATTGTGTGGTCGGTTGATATTGGGTTTTGTATTTTGACTGGGTTTTTTGTTGGTTGTTTTATTTTTTGGGTTTCTTGTTTGTTGGTTAGTGTTAGTGTCATTGCTTCGTTGTATCCGAGTCCGGTCATTATGTTTCTTAGTTTGTCTCCTAGTTCTTCTGTTGGGTGGCTGGATCCTATTCCTGGTGTGTTTGGTAGTTCTGGCTGTATGTTTTGGTATCCGTATCCGATTGCTATGTCTTCTATTATGTCCCAGTCGTGGAGTATGTCTGCTCGGTAGCTTGGTACTTTGACTGTTATCTGGTTTTGTTGGTTTTTGGCTTGGTATCGCATTTTTTGGAGGGCTTTGACGGCTTGTTCTGGGGTTATTTGGTTTCCGATTAGTTTTTGTATTTCTTGGTGGTTTATTTGTCGTTTTGTTGGTTTTAGGTTTGGCGTGGTTTGGTTTTTGGTTCCTGTTAGTTCTATTTTTTCTATTTCTCCGTTTCTTTCGGATAGTGCTGTTACCATTATGTTGAGTGCTTTCTCTATGCTGTGTTTTTGTGTTCCGGTTACGTCTATGAAGACTTCTTTTGTTGTTGTGTTTACTTCTGTTAGTTGGCTGTTGATTATTGGTGGGAATGAGAGTACTTGGTTGGTTGAGTCTGTTATTATTGGGTATTTTTCTGCGTCTTTGATTATTTCTTGGTATTTCTGGCCTTTTTCGTGTTTTTTTAATATTTCATGGGGGGTCATTTTTTGGTTGTGGTCGAGGGGTTTGAATGGATGTGTGTCGGGGTTTACTGCTTGGTAGGTGAATGGTGGTTCGAGGTGTTTTAGGTCATGTATTCCTATTGATACTTTTTTTCTATCTCTTCCTAACCCCCAATGCAGGTCTTCTTGGAGGTCCATGATGGTTTTAATGGTTTTTTCGTTTAGGTTGAGGTTTCTTACTATGGCTCCTACTGCGTGGGGTCTTACTTCTTTGACCGTTGGTTTTATCTCTAGTTTGGTTGTTGGTGGTTTTACGTTGTAGATGGGTAATCCAGTTTCAATTCCAAGGAATCCTTTTAGGGCTCTTGCAACTCCTTCTATGCTGAATAGGTCTGGCCTGTTTGGGAAGAACTCTATATAAGCGGTTTCTCCGTCTATACGTTCTACGTCTGCTCCGATCATTGGTACTCTATCTAAGATTGTTTCTCTTGGTGTTTCCACCATTTCTTCTATGGTTGGTAGGTCTATTTCTATTACCGGCATGATGGATGCCTCCTTAACCAATCTATATCGCTTTGGTATAGGTCTCTGAGGTCTGTTAGCCCTAGTTTAAGCATTGCAAGCCGGCCTATACCAAGCCCCCATGCTAGGACGGGGTGTTCTACATCGATGGGTTTGGTTACTTCTCGACGGAATACACCTGCTCCACCAAGCTCTACCCACTCTCCTAATTCCTCTACGTATACTTCTGGCTCTACACTTGGCTCGGTATATGGGAAATATCCTGGCCGGAAACGGATTTCATCGAAACCCATGCGGCTATAAAAAGTTTGGAGATATCCAAGTAGGTTGTTGAATGATAGGTCTTCTCCTAATACGATTCCCTCTAGTTGGTAGAACTGTGGTAGGTGTGTTGCGTCGATTGTTTCTCTACGGTATGCTCGGTCTATACTGAAAACCTTTTCCGGAGGCTCGGGGTTTTCAGATAGATACCTGATTGTGGTGGAGGTTGTGTGTGTACGTAAAACAGCTTTTTCAGCGAGCTCCCGACTCCATAGATTCCCCCAACCAATCGAGTCAATTTCCCCACCGCTTTCATGCATCTCTTTAACTTTATTAACCAGTTCTTCGTTCGGTAACTCCAGTTTCCCGGGGTTTTTTAGATAAAATGTGTCTTGCATCTCTCTTGCTGGATGGTCTTGAGGCTGGAAAAGAGCGTCAAAGTTCCAGAAACTGGATTCAACAGTCTGACCCTTAATCTCCTTGAAACCCATATCCCGGAAAATCCTGCGGATATCATCTAAAATCAATTGGTATGGATGTCTTTTTCCTGGATAACTGGGTTTGGTGCTGGCCGAAACATCATATCTACGGAACTCACGTTCACGCCACCTACCCGATGAAATCAATTCCGGAGTTAACTCATGTATATACTCTTCAACCTCTAAATCCTCAATAGATAAGTCAAGACCTTTCTTGGTTATCTCTAGCTCTCTCTCTGTTCTCTCAATTTTCTTTATAGCCGAGTCACGACCCAACAACTCCTCTACAACTGGCTTTGGTTCTTCAACAACCTCTTTAATTTGTTCAAGAGATTTAGGTTCACCATTACTTAAAAAACTTAATACCTTGGTTTCAGGGGTTTCTGGTTTCATTAACCTTCTTTCCCCCCTATCAGTCAACTCTATCCTACCTCTCTCTATCTCACCAAGACCTTTGTCCCGTATCCAACCCAAACCAATATTCAAAACCTCTCCATCCAGTTTTTTAGAAAGCTCACTTAACTCATCAACACCCTCACTAACAAACTCAAGTATCTTATCTTCAGGCAAGCCATCCTCAAGCAACCTACGGCCTTCCCCACCAATCACATAAAACTCTTTCCTAGCCTCATTAATCTCTACAAGCCCCTTCTCCTCAAGCTCTAAACCAGCCCTCATCACACCAGCAACATCGATATCACCATATCTAGCAATCTCCCCAGGACTTGCATTACCCAACTCGGAAACCGCCTTCAAAACATCAACTTCATGTGAACGAAAATCCATACTAAATACCTCAAACAAATCTAAACCAACAGATACCTAACTTACCCTTACTAATTGATTTTTAACCACTCAATATTATTTCCCCAAAAACTCACCACTAAACCACTCAATAACATTTCACGGAAAACTATGACTCATTAACACTGGGGGTTATTTTATGTTTATTGATATGTTTCCTGTCTCTTTATCTCTATTTTTTATGCCTAAACTTACATCTATTTCTTGTTGGAATATTGGACCGTCTACAACGAAGGTATGGTATTCTCCATGCTCACCCATCGGATGTATATCCTGTTTTTTTAGGTAGTTATGGAATTCTTGTGTTAATGGTTTTCCCAACCACTCTTCCCCAACTTTTTCGGGATCGACCTTAACTATGATGGCTTTAAACATATCTATAAACTCTTGGTATAAGTTGTGGGGGTTTTCGTTCCATAACGGTAGTATGGGTTCGATTCCATGTTTTTTAGAGAATTTTAGGACCCATTCTCTATGTTCCTCTATGTCTATGTCGCCGTAAACACCATAACCTACATCTAAGGTATCTATTATCTGGCTGTAGTTCTCTTCATATGTCTCCCACAACACCTCTCTTTGAACCAACTCTATCTGAAGGGATTCTGCTTGTTTCTTGATCAGTTGTGGTGGTGTTCCATGTCCAATATGCCGGTCCTTATTAATCATGTTCACTATGTACTTAACCTCTAAATCAAGGTCTTCTTTAGCTCGATATAGGGATAATGCACTATCCTTCCCTCCACTCCAAGAACAAAAACCAATCATCAAGAATACCAAAATACCCAGAAACACAAAACAATTACCCCCTACACCTGGGGTGTGGTGTTTTTAATGTTATCTAGGTATAATTGTTAGGTTGGTGTATCTATGAAGGCTGTTGTTCTTGCCGGTGGTAAGGGGACTCGTTTACGCCCTCTTAGTTTGGAGAGACCTAAACCTTTGTTGCCTGTTGGTGGTAAACCTATTTTAGATTGGATTATTGATTCGTTGCCAAGTTATTTTGACGAGGTTTTGTTGGCCTGCAACTACATGGAGCAGGAAATAAAAGATTATTATGAAAGAAGAGATGTGGGGGTTGGTGTAAGGATAGTTGATGAACCCAAGCCCCTTGGTACCGGTGGCGCTATTAAAAACATGGAGGAATATATAGAACAAGATTTTGTTGTTTTTAATGGTGATATACTGTCTTCAATCGATGTAGATAGTTTAATAAAGTTCCATAGATCTCGGGGTGGGGTTGGTACTTTATCTCTCTGGGGTGTTGACGACCCCACCAGGTATGGGATTGTAGGGCTTAACCAGAACGATAAGATCACTCGTTTTATGGAGAAACCCAGTCCCAATGAGGTTTTTTCAAACCAGATTAACGCAGGAATCTACGTATTCAAACCCCAAATATTCAATCATATAGAGCCGGATAAAAAAATCTCTATCGAGAAAGAAGTTTTCCCGAAACTCACTGAACATGGGTTATATGGATATAAATTCGATGGATATTGGATAGATATAGGAACACCAACCAGCTATATAGATGCACATAAACTACTAAAAAAACAGACAAAACGAGATTGCTTGATCTATCCAGATGTAGTTATAGAAGATAATGCTGTAATTAAAAACTCAGTTCTGTTAAGCGGCGCCAGAATAAAAAGCGATAGCCAGGTGGTGAACTCAGTCATCGGATCCAACACCAAAATTAAAGATTCCGTTGTTAGGGATTCGGTTGTTGGGGATGGCTGTAAACTAAATAATGTTGAGATATGTGATAGAGTTAGAGTGTGGAACAACATAATGTTAAACAAAGATGTTTTAGAGGTGTTTTAAATTCCAGAGATTTTTGGTACAAATGGAGTTAGAGGTATAGCGAACGATGAGATAACGCCTGAGTTTGCGATTGAAATAGCTAGGTCACTCAGTTCTTATGTTAAGGGCTCAATAACGGTTGGCCGTGACACACGGGTTTCAGGAGATATGTTGCGTAGAGCGGTTGTATCCGGAATACAATCCACTGGTTCAGATGTTATAGACCTTGGAGTTGTTCCATCACCATGCCAACAATACTACACAAAAAATAGTCAAGCAAGTTCTGGAATAATAATCACTGCCAGCCACAACCCACCCCAATACAACGGCTTAAAACTAATCGACCATGAGGGAGTGGAGTACTCGAGTGATGAACTGGATAAGCTCGAAGAAATCTATAACCAAAAAGACTATCGATATAGCGATTGGGACAAACCAGGCAACTACCAAACCCATGAACCGAAAAAGAAATATATAAACGACCTAACCCGGTTGGTGGATACCGACATTATTCGGGAATGGGGTCCGAAGGTTGTTGTCGACCCTGGTAATGGTGCCGGCTGCAACGTCACCCCCTACCTACTACGTAAAATTGGTTGCAATGTCATTACATTGAATGGACATCCGGACGGGACCTTCCCAGGCCGCGACCCCGAACCAATACCTGAAAACATACAAGACCTATCCAAAACAGTAGAAGCCGTTGGGGCTGACCTGGGTGTGGCGCATGATGGTGACGCAGATCGAGCCACATTCGTAACAGAAGAAGGAAAGGCTTTGTTGGGAGATGTCACACTCGCCCTACAACTAAAAGAAATGTTAAAAACCAACAAGGGAGATATGGTTGTTACTCCGGTTAGCTCTGGATATAAAGTTAGTGAGACAGTTAAAGAGGTTGGTGGAGAGATCGTTTGGACTGAGGTGGGTAGTACAGCCGTTGCACGTAAAATGATGGAGCTCGGAGATAAATGCGTTGGAGGAGGAGAAGAAAACGGAGGCGTAATACACCCAGAGTTCCAGTACTGTCGAGACGGAGCATTAACAACAATCAAAATAATCGAATTAATAGCTAAAAAACAAAAACCACTCTCCAAACTAGACAAAGAACTACCAAACTACCAAAACATCAAGACCAAAATCAAAGTCAAAAACAAAAACAGAGTCATGCAAAAAACAAAACAAAAACTCCAAGAAGAAGGAACCGAACAAACCACCATCGACGGCATCAAAATATTCTATAGCGATGGATGGCTCCTAATACGGCCAAGCGGTACAGAACCCGTAATAAGAGTCTTCACAGAAGCAAAAACAAAACAAAAAGCCAAAAAACTATCCAAAAAAGGCCTAAAAACCATCAAAGAGGCAAATAAATGAAAGTATTGATAACAGGACATGCAGGATTCATAGGAAAACACCTAACCAAAAAACTAATCAACAACGGCCACACCGTACGTGGACTTGATAACTATAGCGCCAGCAAAAAACTAGAGCTAAAAGGACTCAAAGAAATAGAAGGAGACATAAAAAACCCAAAAGACATCGAAAAAGCAGTCAAAGGTTGTGACACAATATTTCATTTAGCGGCACAGAGCTCAGTACCCAAATCAACAGAAGACATCGATAAAGACTTCCAAACGAACACAACAGGAACACTCAACATACTCAAAACCGCCAGTAAACACAACATAGAGGTAATAAACGCCAGCACATCAACCGTCTACGGAAAACCCAACAAAACACCAACACCCGAGACCGAACCACTAAAACCCATCTCCCCATACGGAGCATCAAAAGCATCCGCCGAAATGTACTGCCAAGCACTACACAACACACACAACATAAACGTAAAAACACTAAGACTATTCAACGTATACGGCCCCCACAACAAAAAAGGAGTAATGTGGGACTTCTTCAACAAACTAAACAAAAACCCAAACAAACTAAAAATCCTCGGAACAGGAAAACAAGAAAAAGACTACATCTACATAGACGACGCAATAAACGCCTTCACCAAAATCTGGAAAAAAGGAAAACCAGGCCAAACCTACAACGTCGGAACCGGCCAAACACTAACAGTCAACCAAATAGCCAAAAAAATAACACAAATAATGGACATAAATCCAGAATACACATACACCGGCGGTAAAAGCTGGAAAGGCGACGTAGAAAAAACACAAGCCGACACAACAAAACTCAGACAGATAAACTGGAAACCACAGACAACACCAACAAAAGGATTAGAAAAAACATACAGATGGTGGAAAAAACAAAAAAACCACCCCTAACCCTAGCTTTTTTTAGGAGATTTTTTTCATGAAAATCAGCGTTATCATACCAACATTAAACGAAGAAAAAGGAATCAAAACAACCCTCCAGAAACTAACAGACCTCAAAAAAGAATACAACGTCGAATTCCTCGTAGTTGATGGAGGCAGCACCGACAAAACCCAACAAAACGCCAAAAAACTAGGAGCAAAAATCATAATTGAAGAACGCAATGGGTATGGCCGGGCATACAAAACCGGCTTCCAACAGGCAACCGGAGACATAATAATAACAATGGATGGAGACGACTCATACCCAGCAGAAAACACACTCCAACACCTAAAAACCTTCTTAGAATCAGATGTTGATTTTTTAACCACCAATCGATTTGGAGAGATAGGGGAAGACGCGATGTCCCGCAAACACCGGTTTGGAAACTGGGTCCTAACAAACACCACAAACCTATTTTTCAATATAAACCTAAAAGACTCACAATCCGGAATGTGGATATTCAAAAAAGAAATACTAGACAAAATAGAGTTAACAAGCGATGGAATGCCACTCTCAGAAGAAATAAAAATAGAAACCACAACACACCCAGACATTAAAACCATCGAAATACCAATCAAATACCGAGAAAGAGTTGGAGAAGTCGTAATAAGCAGTTGGAAAGACGGACTCAAAAACCTACTATTCATACCAAAAAAACGACTCAAAAAAACCAAAACCAAAAACAAAGGAAAATGAAGATCGCATACATAACAGACGTAATGTACCCATGGGTAATAGGAGGCGCGCAAAAAAGGATCTGGGAGATAGCCCGCCGACTAACAAAAAACCACGACATACATATATACACAATGAAATGGTGGGACGGCCCCAAAACCATCACAAAAAACGAGGTAACACTCCATGGAATCTGCAAACCCAAACCACTCTACACAAACAACCGAAGATCAATAAAAGAAGCAATACACTACACACTTCACACAATCAAAATCAAAAACAACTATGACATAATTGATGTAAACCAATTCCCTTACCTACCAGCGCTACCAATCTACCTCAAAACACGAGGTAAAAAAACACAGATGATAATAACCTGGCTCGAAGTCTGGGGCGAATACTGGAACGAATACCTAAAATACGGAAGCCAAATAGGAAAAATAATAGAACGAACAACAGCCCACACAACAGACCATCATATATCAATATCAAAAACAACACAAAACAAACTAAAAAAACTCGGACACAAAAGCACAGTCATACCACCGGGAATAGACATCAAAGAAATAGAACAAATCAAACCAAGCCAAAAACAATACGACGCCCTATACATCGGCAGACTAATAAAACACAAAAACATCGACAAACTAATAAAAGCAGTAGACAACACCGACATCAAACTAGGAATAATAGGCACCGGCCCTCAAAAACAAAAACTACAAAAACAAGCCCAAAAAACCAATGCCCAAATTAAATTTCATGAAAACCTAGAATACAACCAATTAATAGGCCTACTAAAAACAGCAAAAACCCACGTACTCCCATCATCCAGAGAAGGATTCGGCATAACAGTCATAGAAGCCATGGCCTGTGGAACCCCAACAATAACAGTAAACCAACCAAACAACGCAGCAAAACACCTAATAACACCAAAAACAGGAACTAAAACAAATCTTAATCCGGAGTCACTTAGAAAAACAATACAAAATGTTTTAGCTAATCGAAAAATAAATGAAGAAAAAATCAAACAACAAGCCAAAAAATACGATTGGAAAAGAATAACAAAAAAAACAGAAAAAACCTATAAAAAAATCCAAGATAAATAACATACATAAATATTTTTTTTTAAAAAAATAGGTCTTAAAAGACCTAAACTGTTATATTTATTTAAAGTGTAACTACCGACATTCAACTGAGTGTGCTTGGTACGAATACTGTTGTGTATGTGGTTGAATCCTTGTCCTGGATAAAGGGCTATGTTGAATGATTCTCCTGTTTCTAGTCCTAAGTCACCGTTGATGGTTTGTGTATCTACTATTAGTTCTGTTCTGTCTATTAATGATGTTTTAACAAGGTCGTCACTTACTGAGTCTTCAGTTTCTTGTATTACTTCAACTGCGAATTCATCTGCTGTTGGTTTTGTATCTGTTTCATCTGGTGCTACCAGTGTTGTAGCTACTGAACCATCTTAATAATCGACTGTCAATGCGGTTAGGTCAAGATTATCGCTACCAGGCTTCAAATCAACATTCATCGTTAGCTCACCAATATAACCAATATCCTATTCCTCTAACTCAACATTTATAACCACAGTAGAATCTTCTACACTCTACTCTTCTTCAAGTGCTATTTAGATTTTATCTCCGTCTTTTAGGTCGTATTCGTCTCTTTCAAAGCTGAGGCTTACAACTAAAGTTCCATCTTCACTATCAATACCTAATGTTAATTCAGTAGTTCGCATTTCAAAAGTTTCAACCTTAACATCATTTGATTCAGTATTTTTGAGGGTGGTGTCTAGTGTTACTCCATCATTTTTTACCTCCTTATCTGCACTTTCAACTTATAAATCACCTAGTTTTAAGTTATTTATATAACCTTCAGCGTCATCTTTTTCTTTTAGTATTTCGATCTTTTTTACATCTGTGACTACGTCACCTCATTACTGTGGAGATGTCTAGTCGGTCTGATACTGCGGTGTTCGATTCTTCTCCCGTTCTGGTTGCTTGTTCTTGTAGGTATGCGGCTGTGTTTATTAGTACTGCAGCAACTAAAGCTTGAAAACCAAGACCATGGCTATGAAGACGATCAGGGTATCGATTCAGACCTGACCTTCTTTAGCCTAGAAAGAGTTTATTTCAGTATATAAATCCGTTCAGCGTTTATCTAAAATAAAAAAAAATTTATATAAATCTGAATTGGTTTTTATGGTTTTTAAATTTTTTAAAGTTGATAAAAAGGTTTTTGTTTTATTTTAGAGTTATCTTTATTCTTAATTTGTCTGGACTGGTTTTTTATTTATTTTGTGGAATGAGGTTTAGATGGAGTTGTAGATAGCGGGATGTTTTTGTTTGTTTGGTGTTTGATTCATTTTTGTTTTGTTTTTTGTTGAAAAAAGCTTTATATATGAGTTTGATTAAACTGTATTGATTGGTATTATTAAGGAATTAGTTTGTTTGGGATGTTTATTATGAATTTTAATCCATTGAAGATGTTGTTAGGTAGGGGTTCTGATGAAGATGAGGGTGACTCGATTGAGGAGGATGAGGAGCTCTTTGAGGATGAGGGTTTTGATGACTTTGATGAGGAGTCTGATGATTTTGATGATTTTGAGGAGGATGAGAGTTCTCAGTTGTCGGATATTCAGGGTAGTATTGAGTCTTTGGAGACGGAGGTTGGTAGTCTTTCCTCAACGATTTCAGTGACGAAGGATGATATTGAGTCTATTGGGAATCGAGTAGATGAGGTTGAGGAAAATGTTAAGAAATTGCTTGATGTTTATGAGATGGTTACCAAAGATATAAATCCGTTTGTAGGTGATGGTGAAGATTTGAGTAACCGTGATCTCGAGAACGCGGATGATTTCGGTGTATTTGAAGGCGGTGGCCAACAGGAAGAAGATTTTGATGATAGTTTTCTAGATGAAGATGAGGATGTTGATTTTGAGGAATCCAGTGAGGATGAGTTTTCAGATGAGGGTGAGGGTCGGCAGGTTATAACTCCTGATGACCTTGAAGAGGATTCAACTTCTGATGACCTTGAAGAGGATGTTGGTTTTGATGAACCTGGTTTTGATGAAGATCAAGATTTAGTGGAGGAGATGGATATTTCGGAAGAGAAGCTTAAACAACTTGAGACACGTATAGAGATGGTTAACAGTAAGTTAGAGAAAGTGGCTAACGGTGATGACGATATGGATGCTGAAGTTTCTGATAACGGTGATAGTGGTGAGCGGGAGTATTATTTAGAGGAGATTAAGAGGGATTATTATTCTGATATTGTGTTGATGAACTGGACGAACTTCTTGTTGACGATGGTTGATACTACGGAGTTCAGACAGATCTTGGATGTATATGTTGATTTGAAGTGGATTTCTCCTGAGGTCAGGGATTATGTTGAGCGGTTTGAGGAGAGTATTTCAACTCAACCGATTTTTGAGTATGGTGTTAAGGCCCGTAAGTCCGGTACAGGCAACTCTTCCTATTCGGCCGATGAGGAGGAGTTTATGAAGAGTGAGGGCGGTATGACTGTTGAGGACCATACTAGGTCTTTGATTTTTATAAGTAAGTTACGGGATGATGAAGACGCTCTTTCAGAGAAAAATGTTGATAAACTTAAGAAGGAGATAGACGACATACTTAAATACAATCTTGAAATCTAATGGGCTTCAGCGTATCCGCATCTACTATAATAATATTTATAGGACTGGTAATGTCGGCAGGAATGATATATGGAGCTTGGGATCACTCCCAAGACACCTTGATAGAGGGAGAAAACCTGCGGACCGATATGCAAGTAGATAAACAACAAACAGACATAGAAATACAGTGTCAAACAATACAATATACAGATGGTGTATTGGAGTTTGAGGCTGTTAATGAAGGGAATACAGGGCATGATGTGGATGGTGTTTCAATAATACTGGATGGTTATATAGCCGATAACCAAATCAATGAACTCTATGTAGTTGGATCAATGGATAGTGGTGTTTGGTTACCTGGTGATACGTTGTACGTGAATGTTAGTGTTGGTGAAGAGCCTGATCAAGTTGTTTTGGTAGTTGATAACGGGATTAAAGATATCTGTAGGGAGTGGTGAGTTTGGCAGGGGCCTCTGGCAGTGAACTCATTATCTTCATTGCCGCCATATTAATCGCTGCATCGGTTGCAGGGGTAATAACGACGGAGGTATATTTCGCAACCGATTCATTCCGAGAATCCGCAACAAACCTAGATGAACAGATACGTGGAGACATAACAATAATCAACGACCCAACCATGATACCAAACAACGATAACACACTAGAGATCTACGTTAAAAACACAGGAGCTTCAAACCTACCCGACAACCCAGAATACATTAACATCTTAATAGATGGTGCTCACTATACAAATGTAGATGTAGATATCATTGGTTCAGATGTATGGAGACCCGGTAACACTGCCCAACTCGATGTAAACATTGATTCCGATGAATTCAGTTCAGGTGATGACGTACGTATCTTAGTATATGTAGAGTCATTACAAGATGAAATAACAGGTCGCTTGACCTAAAACAAAACAAAATAAAATAAAATAAATTGTAAATTAAGTGGAGATGTTGTTTGTTGTTTTATATGATAATTAAGTTTGTTGGAGTGGTTTTTGATGGCTGATAAGATTTATTCTCTTGGTCTTGAGGATAGGGATCGTCTTAAGGAGAAGATTGGTGGTGGGATACCGAAGGGCTCGATTATGGCGATTGAGGCGGAGTATGGTGGAGGTAAAAGTGTTCTTTCTCAAAGGTTTGCATATGGTTTTTGTGAGGAAGGATACCGAGTAACATACTTATCAAGTGAGTTACGAGCATCCAGTTTTATAGATCAGATGGATTCGCTTAACTATAATGTTGAAAAACATTTGTTAAATGAGAATCTCTTATTCCTACATGCCTATATGGAGCAGCGGCAGGAAGGTGGTGGAAAGCCTTTGAGCAAAATTATGGATGCAGAATTGATGTGGAAAGCTGACGTCATAATAGTTGATACCTTTGACGCAATCCTAAGAAACGATAAAAAATTTGACCACCTTGTTAGAGAGAGCGATGAAAGACAAGGAGCACTAGAAATAATCTCTTTCTTCCGTGACCTAGCATCCGCCGGAAAAACAATAATACTCACAATAGACCCCACAACCCTAAACGATGAAGTACTCTCACCATTTCGAGCAATAACCGACGTACACCTAAAAATAAACATGGAAGAAATAGGAAACGACATAAGCCGAACAATACACGTAAACAGGTTTTCAGGAATGGGTCAACAAGTAGGAGACAGAATCGGATTCAGCGTCCGACCAGAGATCGGAGTCGTAGTAGAATCCAGAAGCGTCACCTAAACCCTCTATATCCCCTCCTCTCTCCCCATACCTATTTTCATCAACTCATTATTTTTAGAGTTACCAGTTAAAGAGGTCTCTTGTTTTTAAAGAACCTAGATTTTTTTATCTGATTTGAAGTGCGGCTATAGCTTATTTGTTTATGGTGGTTAGAAAAAGGTGTGTTTTCTAGATCAACTAAGATAAAGTATTAGGTTTTTGTTGTTTTTATTTGATTAAAACGGTTTTTGTTTTCTTGAGAGGTTTTTTGGTTATGTTTTATTATTGAGGGAGGGGTGGTTTTTTTAGAAAAGAATTTAAAAAAAAGAATAAAATAGAATAAAAAAGGATAAGAGGGGAGATATGGGGGTTTTTTGGGTTTAGGGTTGTTGTGTTGGTTTTTGTTTGATTTTGTGTCTTTTTCTGTCTTTTAGTTCTTGTTTTTTGGCTTCGTTCCATCCGCTTACGGCTTGTAGGTATCCTGTTACTCTTGATATGTGGTCTATGTCGTTGGAGCCGCAGTTTGTGCATTGGTTTTTGAGTCCGCTTTCTACGTGGAAGTCTTGGTTGCAGACTGTCATGTCTTTTGTGTAGCTGAAGTATCCGGTTTGTGTGTTTTTGGCTATGTTTTCTGTGAATTTTCTGAGGCCGTCTGTGTCTGGTTGTGTTTCTCCGAGCCATATGTGCATTATGTTTCCGCCGTCTACGATTGGGAAGAATTTGTGTTCTATGTTTATTCTTTGGCCTAGTGATATGTCTGCGTCTACTGGTACGTGTGTTCCGTTTGTGTAGTATACTGGTACGTCTCTTGAGCCTCTTAGTTTGTTTTGGGCTTTTTGTATGTCTCCTCGGATGACTTTTTTGGCTTTGTTTTTGTATTTGTGGTTCATGAGGTCTGATACTGCGAATCTTTGTACTGTGCTTTCTGCTGGTGTTCTTGCGAGTGCTATGTCCATTTGGTGTTGTTTTTCTAGTTGTCTGGCGTATGCTTCCATTTCGGCCATTGTTCTTAGGGCGAGTGCTTGGCTGTCTTTTGATTGGTGCATTTGTTGGCCTGTGTGGTAATGGACCATGTCGTTTATTCCTAGTACTCCTATTGTCCATACGAGTTGGTCTAGGTTCGCTGCTGTGGTTCCTTTTCTTCCTGTGTTGGGGTCTTTTGGTTGTTGTGTTGCGAATGGTAGGCGGTTGTTTTTGCGCATTAGGTCCATCCATTGTTTTTTGGTTTTGAATATTTCGACGGCTGTGTCCATCTGGTTTTTGAGTTCTCGGAATAGTTTGTCGTCGTCTCCTTCTGCTTTGTAGGCGGCTCTTGGGCAGTTTAGTGTTATTACTTGCCATCCGCCCATTGTGAAGTGTTTTCCGTTTTCGAAGTAGAGTTTGTCTTGATAGTTGTCGTCTGTGTCTTCGTTGGCGCTGAATTGGTATGCGCAGCATTGGTAGCAGGATATGCCGCCGTCTTTACCTCGATATTCTGGTATTTCATTGTCGAAGTAGGGTGTTCCGTATTTGCTGGTTAGTTCGTATGCGAGTTCCCATTGTTCGTCGTATTCTGGTGTTAGGAACTCGGGTTTTATGTTGATTTCTGGTTTTGGGAAGTTGAAGGGTTTGCCCCAATAATCTCCCCCTATCATTACGTTCATAAGGGCTTTGAAGGCTTGTTGCACTTCACGTTCATAACTGCCGTAGGTGTCTGGACCTACTTGACCCCCTTTCACGATTGGTTTGTCTCTCCAGATCTCTGGGACACCTGGTGTTAGTTGGACGCTGCTGAAGACCAGTTGTCCTCCTCTGGCAACCATCATCTGGGTCATTTCGTATACGAACATCTGCATTAGTTGTTCGATTTCTTGATATGACATGCCATCTAGGTAGGGTGCGAGGAAGGTTAGGAAGTTGTAGAATCCTTGGCCACCGGCCCAATTGGTTTGGGCTGAACCAAGGGCTTTTACTGCGTGTAGTACGGCTACTTCTGGTTTGTGTGCTGGGCCTGCGACGCTTGATTTACGGCCGCTGCCGTCTGGCATTAATCCGTAGTATAGGAAGTATCGGAGGTCCCAATCCATGCAGAAGGGTCGTGATGCGAAGTATTCGAGGTCGTGTATGTGGAGGTCTCCTCGGAGGTGGGCGTCTGCTAGGTGGGTTGGCATTGTTAATAGGTATTGTTCTTTGGAGATTTTGTCGGCCTTCTTTTTGTGTGATGTTTCTGGGTTGCCGATTAAGTTGGCGTTTTCATTGCTTTCGAATCCACCGCCAACATCCATCTGGAATGCATCGTATACGGGTGTACCTACCCTAGTGGATATGTTTCGGTAGACCTGGCCGGAGCTACCGTCTTGTTGGCCATGTTCCAATAGGATTGTGTTTACTATCTCTCTTATTAGGGGGCCTGATAGTTGGTCTACCTCTAGTTTCCGTATCCGTTTTTCTGCTTCCCGGGCTACTTCCTGTGCTAGTTCCCTTGATATTGGGGGTGTGTTGAAAACAAACTCTGCTAACTCTGTTTCTCTTGTGAGTTGGTCTACTATTTTTTGTCGGTCCCAAGGTAGTAGGTAGCCGTCTGTGGTTCGGACCTCGGGCAGGCCTTCCACCGGCTCTCCCCGTATGTTAAGTTGTGTATATTCATCATCCTGACTCATCGGTCTCTTCCTCCAGATCACTCAATAATTCTTTATTCAATTTCGAATCCATAAACAAATCAGATATTGTATAATAACTATCTTCAATATTCAGTACGGGGGCGGATAGTGTGAAGACCTCGTTCATAGCTAACTCGCTCCTTGATTCAGGAGAGGCCATGTCAACTTCTTCAAAATCGATGTCGTTTTCCAGAAAATATTGTTTCAACCTTTCACACTTACTGCAGTTTTCTGTTGTAAAAATCCTATAATCCATAAATATCACTTCAGACATCCAGTAGGTTTGATGGAGATATAAAAAACCATAATCAATCCACGAGTTATGACGGAACTCTATATATTGTTTAGATTTTATCCAACAAACTTGTTTCCATCCCTTCTTCTATAAACCTATTTATTCATTCCCTGTGGACGAATGCCTCCCATCCCTATGTTCCGGGGGGGTTTGTTGTATTTGTTGTGTTTGGGGTTTCTAGTTTTGGGTGGCATTGTAGTTGTTGTGTTAAGGTGGGTTGGGTGAAAGTGTTTTTTGGGTTTGGTTTCTAGTTTTGGGTGGTAAATTATACTTTTGTTAAGGAGTATATTGGTTGGAGGGATTTTTAGATGGGATATGATAGTTGTTCAATTTGTAGTAGGGAGTCTAGTGATGCTAGAGAGTGTTTAGTTTGTGGGGAGATTGTTTGTTCTAATCATTTTAGGTTCTTTATGGGTGTTTGCACCAATTGTGCTCCTGAAAAAGGGGTTGAAGAAAGTGGTCAAAAAGTTGATAAAACTATTAAATGATTTTGGCGGAGTTAAGTATGGTGAGTTCACTCTCTCTTCCGGTGAAGAGAGTAGTTATTATATTGATATAAAGGCGGTTAGCACCGAACCTGACTTCCTTAAAGAAGTTGGTAAGGAGATATCAGGTTATGTAGGTGGTGTTGATCGGTTGGCTGGAATCGCTTTGGGTGGCATTCCCTTGGTTACTGCTACTTCTCTTGAGTCGGGTGTTCCCTACTTGATGATTCGTAAACAAGAAAAAGGGTATGGGACCGATGACCGAATCGAAGGTAGTTATCTAGAGGGAGAGAGTGTTGTTATAATTGAGGATGTTACTACTTCCGGTAACTCGGTTTTAAGTGGCGTTGAAACCCTTCGAAACGTAGGTTTAACTGTTGATAAAGCTATTACTGTTGTTGATAGAGAATCCGGAGCTATAGAGAATTTAAGGGAACATGGTGTTGAGTTGGAGGCATTGATTTCTGTTTCACAACTTATAGATGAATAACCAGTTTTCAGTGTTGGGGGAATAAGTTAGTTAGTGTTTTAGGTTCAGTAAAGATATATTGATTAAGGTTTTTTGGTTTTTTGAGGTATTTAGTATGATTACGACATTTGATCTTGAGCTTAAGGATATTCCTGGTCAGCTTGTGGATGCGTTGGAGCCTTTCAGTAGTTATGGTGCTAATATAGTTAGTGTGGTTCATCACAGGGAGAAGAAGACTCCGCGGGGTACTGTTCCTGTTGAATTGAAGGTTGAGGTTGGTAAGGATCGGTTGGATAGGATTATCAGTGAACTTGAAGAACGTGATATTCAGATTGTGCAGATGGGTGAGGAGCGTCTTGGAATATCTTTTTCAGTTGTTTTAATTGGTCATGTAGTGCACACGGGTATTCGAGACACGATAGATCGGATAGATGCGACAGGTTATGCTGAAGTCATCGACCTATCTCTATCGATGCCTGGTATCGGTGAGGAGTCAAGTGCCCGACTGCTCATCAAAACCATGGATGGAGAGAAAGCTGAAAAAACAATCAACATAATCGAAGAGATTGCAGAAGAAAAAGACCTTAAATTAATAAGAGAGATGGAAGTCTAAACATGAAGATCGCTTTAATCGGTTTCGGAACTGTAGGCCAACAACTAGGCCACATACTACTAAATAGAAAAGAAAAACTTAAAGAAGACTTCAATTACGAGCCAAACGTGGTGGCAATCGCCGACTCCAAAGGAACTGTAAACAATCCAGAGGGAATAGACCTAAAAAAAGCAATTCAAGTAAAAGAAAACCAGGGTAGTGTTATTCATGGAGATTGGAGTGAGGGCCTCGATGTGGATTACGATGTATTGGTGGAGTGTACTCCAACAAACATAGAAGATGGAGAACCAGGACTAACAAACATAATGAACGCACTAGAGAGCGGTAAAGATGTCGTAACATCCAACAAAGGGCCTTTAGCATTAAAATGGAGAGAGTTAATGGATACCGCCGAAGAAAACAACGCAGTCTTAAAGTTTGAAGCCTGTGTAGGCGGCGCCATGCCAATAATCAATCTAGCAAACGAAGTCTTAGCCGGAAACAAAATCAAAGGAATACGGGGCATCCTAAATGGAACATGCAACTACATACTCACAAGAATGACAGCTGAAGGACTACCATACAACCACGTATTATCAGAAGCACAAGACCTAGGAATAGCAGAAGCCGACCCAACCTACGACGTAGAAGGAATCGACACAGCACTAAAAGTAGTTATAATCGCAAACTCAGTAATGGGATTAAACAAAACCTACGACGACGTAGACCTCGAAGGAATCACAGGAATAACACCAGAAGCACTAGAACTAGCCAAAAAAGACAACAAACAAATCAAACTCATCGGAGAAATACAAAACCAAAAACTAATGGTAGCACCAAAAATGGTATCAAAAGACCACCCAATAGCAGTAGGCGGAACACTAAACGTAGCATCCGTAAAAGCAGACCTAGCAGGAGAAATAACAGTAACAGGAAAAGGAGCAGGCGGAAAAGAAACAGCCAGCTCAATACTCAGCGACCTAGTATCAATCTGGAGAAACCACAAAAACTAACAACCACAACCCTTCCTTAAACAACCAACCCAACACCACAAACACTCACAAAATTCAAACAAAACAATTCCCCTACAATTTTTTCAGGTAATTGGGGTCTATAGAGCTGAGGGAATGAAATTATAGTTTTGATTTGAATTTAAACCAAGGTGTAGGTTTTTTTGTTTTTTTGGGTTTGGTGGTTGTGGTTTTATTTTGTTTGGGTTGTTCCTTGTCCTGGTTGGGTGATTGTTAGTTTGGAGTTGATGTTGTGTTTTTTGTAGGTTTTTTGGATTGTTTTTCCTATTTTTTTGGGGTTGGGTCCTACTGCGATTGTTGTTGGGCCTGATCCGCTTATTGTGACTCCGTAGGCTCCTTTTTGTAGGGCTTTTTGTTTTGCTTGTTTGTAGCCGGGTATTTTTTGGGCTCTGATGGGTTCGGCTATTGTGTCTTGCATTCCTTCGCCGATTTTTTTGATGTCTCCTTGTATTATTCCTTGGGTTATTAGGGAGGCGCTGTAGATGTTTTGTTTTGCTTGGTTTAGGGTGATTTTGGATGGTATTGTTTTTCTTGCTTCTCTTGTCATTGTTGTGTGTTCTGGTGTTACTACAACTATTTTGAATGGTTTTGGTGTGGTTGTATGTATTTTGTTTTCTTTTTTGTTTTTGTTTGGTTTTATTATGGTGAATCCGCCTGTTATTGCGGGGGCTACGTTGTCGGAGTGTGTTTCTCCTGCGGCTACTTCTTCTCCACGGGCTGCTTGTTTGATTAGTTTTTTGGTTGGGTGTTTGAGGTTGAATAGTTTGTTGATTGCGTAGACGGTTCCTGCTGCGCTTGCGGCACTACTGCCTAAACCACTTCCCGAAGGTATTCCCTTATTTAGTTTTATGTGGAGTGGTTGGTTTATCATTTCTTTGGCGACGACGCCGGCTGTGTTTAACTCTGGGTCGACGGGTATGTCATCTTTTCCGATGCCTTTGATTGTTATTTTGGTTTTTTTGGCTTTGGTTATGGTGATGGTGTCGTATGGTTTTTTGAGGGCTAATCCGAATACGTCGTATCCAGGACCTACATTTGCGATGGTTGCTGGAGTTCTAACGGTGATGCTGTTTATAGAAAAACCTCCATATTAATTAAAAAAAATATCTATTTTAGGGTTTGTTGTGTGGAGTTTGTTTATCTACAATCCGGCCTTAAGGACCTTTTTTGAGGGTTGGGTTTGTTTATGTTTCTATTTGGAATGATTGTTTTATTTTTTTGGCGTATTTGACTGCCATTATTCCTAGGAATGCTATTGTTAGGCCTCCGATTATTGAGAATACTAGTACTTGGTATGCGGTTGCTGTTGCTCCTTCTGATATGTTTAGTACGTATTTGCTTCCGCCCCATACTATTAGGCCTGTTGCCATTACTAGGAATGGTAGTGCTGTGTATCTCCATATGTGTTTAGATTTTTTGATGTAGCTGTCGGATATTTTTCCGAGTAGGCCCATTATGGCTGCTCCGACGATCCACCATATGCTTGAGGTTAGTATGTGTGCTGTCATTATTAGGTTGGCTGCTTCTCCTATCTCTAGCCATGTTAAGTATGCTTGCATTGCGGCTATTACTAGTAGTATGAATGAGGCTGTGTAGGTTACGAATGATATGTTTCCGCTGACTAGTGATTCTTTTAGTTCGTATACGGCTTTGAATATGTATTCTTCTCCGCCTACGGCTTTGAATATCATGTACATTCCGATTACTATGAATATACCGCTGACGGCGAGTTCGCCGTGGCCGAGAAATGTGAAGATTGCGTATGCGACTAGGGCGAGGCCTATTGGTATGAAGAATGTTCGCATGAATTTGGGGTCTTCCATGAATCTCTTCATGATGTAGTAGGTTGTTTCCAGGTTCTGGCTTTGTTTTACTACGACTCGTTTTACTGAGTTTACTTTAACCCTTGATTCAACGATGGGCATTACGTTTTCGTCTTCTGCTCCATCTGTTACTACAATTGCTTTATCTATATCATGGTTTTCTAATATTTCATCAAGTTGTCGGGCAATTTCGTTGTCTGACTCGAGCCCGAGGTTTTGTGACCCTGTTACTGTTGCTAAAACAACTTCCTCTTCAGGTTCTAGGTCTCGAGCTATCTTTATACCTGCATACACCGAGTTGATATCCGAGTCTTCGGGGTCATTGACTGCAAGTTTCTGAGCAGCTTCTAAATTGGCTCTATCACCTACAATAGGTCCATCTATCCCCGCCTTCAAACCAATATCATCATCCCGATCAATACAAAGAACAAGAGTCGTCATTGAATCATACAATACAGCTTTTTTTAAGTCTAACTCAATTTAATTAAAAACCTATACGCTTAACCACAAACGAACATACAAACCGGCCTAACCATCTCGACATTTTTTAATGTATTGAAAAAATAGTGCATCAAAAGCAATAAAAATATCGATTAGAAATCTAAAAGAACTATATCGCCTTCCTCTTTATCTTGATGTGTTTAAATTATAATTTGATTTTATTTTACTTTAATTATAAAGAATTTATTTTTATTAGATTTATTCATTATGTTTTATTGTTTTATCTGTTTAGGTTGAGTTTAGTATGGAATAAAAATTAAGTGATAAAAAGAGGATTTATAGCGTGATTAAAATGGATTTTAAAGGAGAAAGTGTATTAATCACTGGGGTTTCTGGTTTTGTTGGTCCTTATCTTGCGGAGTATATTCTTGATCAGGGTGGAGATGTTTATGGGTTAATGAGGAAGAGAGCTGATGGTAAGGATCCTAAAAATCTGGAAGAATTGAATTTGAAGGACCGTATAAATACGGTTTATGGTGATTTAACTGACATATCTAGTTTAGCCAATGCGATTGATTTGTCAGAGCCTGATCATATTTTTCATTTAGCAGCTCAGTCTTTTGTTCCTTACTCTTTTACGAACCCTTTGGAGACAAGTAATGTAAATACAATGGGGGTTGTGAATTTATTGGAAGCTGTTAGATCTTCAGGCTATGATCCTTCATTTGTTTTTGCCGGTAGTAGTGAGGAATATGGCTTGGTTATTGCCTCAGAAGAACAATATGAGGATGTTTTAGAAAATAGAGGCCATATTTTTCCAGAGCCCAGAAGGATCCCTGAACTACCTATAAAGGAGACAAATCCACTACGGCCTATGTCGCCTTACGGTGTAACCAAGGTTTTTGGAGACCATATGACGAGGAACTATTTTGACTCATATGGCTTAGACACTAAAGTTTCTAGAGCGTTTAACCATGAAGGTGCTAGAAGAGGAGAAGACTTCGTCACATCTGTAGTTACAAGGCAGGTTATGAAGCTTAAATATGGGGAAAAAAATAAAATAGACATTGGAAATGTAAATGCCTTCAGAGACTGGAGTCATGTGAAAGATATAGTCAAAGGATACTGTTTAATATCTAAAAAAGGACGTAAGGGAGATGTCTATAACCAAGGCTCAAACAGAATTACATCAGTATTAAGCTACATACTATTAAGCCTTGAAAAGATAGGTTACAACATAGAAAAAATTGAAACAAATAAAAACAACAAGGAGATTGAAAACCCAACCAAATTTAATAAAGACACAACCTATGGCTCTAAATTTAAGAAAACAAAAGTAGACAACCTCCTGCTAAAAAATAAATTAAGGTTTAAATTAGAAGATCAAGGGATTAAAGTAAAAACAGATACGGACAACATCGAAATAAACTTCAAAAAAGATCGTTTTAGGCCTGCTGAAGTACCAATCCTACTTTCCGATACAACAAAAATAGAAAAAATAGGATTTAAATCAGAATACGAAGTTAAAGACATAATAAAAGATCAACTAAACTACTATCTTGATCAAAATAGAAGAAAATAAAAATATCTAGGGTAAATACCCTTCTTTAAACCCACCTACCTATTTTTTTATCTACTATTTTTTTGATGAGTTTGGGTTTGGGTTTAGATTATGTTGTTTTGTTTTAGTTTTTCTGGTAGGTATGTTTCGGTTACGTAGTCGAGGCCGTATTTGGCGAGTGATTGTTGTTCTGATTTTTTTTCGAGTTCGAGTTGTAGTTCTATTTCGTTTTTCCAGTATGGTGTGTTGAATCTGGGGTCGGTTAGTTCGCTTTGTAGGGCTTTTATGTCTTGGTCGTTTAGTTTGTCTGTTGGTAGTTCGTATTCTACTATGTCGGTTGGGCAGACTCCTATGAATTGTGCGTTTGGTGTTGCCATGTATTCTGATAGGTGTGCGCTTTTGATGGAGCCGTATGCTACGCTTGAGAATATTCTGTAGCTCCATGGGTCTGCGTCGGTGAATACTGTTATTGGTAGGTTTAGTTCTTCGTTTAGTCTTTTTATTATTCGTCTGGTGCTGCGTGCTGGCTGGCCTTTTAGGTGTACTACGATTGCGTTGTATTTTTCGTCGAATCCGTTTTCTATTAGTCGGTCTCTCATTCCGCCTGTTTCTATGGCGATTACGAAGTCTGCTTCGTGGTCTGTGAATTTGACGTTGTCGGGGTTGTTGGGTATTTGGTATCCTCCTTCGCCGACGTCGTATTGGCAGTGGATTTTTCTTGTTCCTCTTTTGGTTTTTTCTTTTATTGTGAGGGGTCCGATGATTGTTGCTCCGTCTTCTTCTGGCCTGATGTGGAAGTCTTCTCTTTTCATGTCTGTTACGATTTCGAGGTCTTCTATTAGTTTGTCTGATTCGCTTTGTTCTCTGAATTTTGCGTTTTTCCAGTTTTCGCTTATGTAGTAGAGTTCTCGGAGGGTTGATGATCTTTCTTGTTCTAGCTGGGTTTTGAAGAAATCGATTGTGTATAGCATTTTTAGTAGGCGGTAGGCTCCGCGGATGCTTTTTGCTGACCGTGTGCTTGTTCTATCTCCGTATTTCCAGACCTCCAGTTCTTCGTCTAACTCGATGTTGTTTTTGGTTCTTGTAGGTATCTCGATTTGGGGTATTTCTGTGTTTTCGAATTGTTTATGGAATTGGTATGCGATTTCCAGTATCCGATTTATGTCTTGTTGGGTTTGGCTGTCTTGTTGGCTGTCTTGTTGGTTTTGGTTTTGGTTTTGTTTACTGGTCATTTTGGTTTCCTCTTGTTATTGTTAGTATTTCTTTTGGGACTCCTGTGATTTGTGGTTTTATTTTGGGTTTTTTGTTGTTTGGGGTTTGTATTTGTATTTTTATTTGGTCTTTTTCTCCTGAGGTTAGTTGTCGGTTCCATTTGAGTGTTATGTGGTCTTCTGCTATCTCTTTTTTTGGTTTGGGTTGTGCTTTGATTAGTTTGTGGGTTAGTGGTATTGTGAGTGTTATTTCTTTTTTTGTTCTGTCGTGGTTTTCTAGGTTTATTGTTGCTTGGTGGTGGTTTTTGTTTTTGGTTATGTTGGTTGTTACGAGGAAGTTGTTGTTTATTTTGGCTATTACTTCTTCTGTGTTTTTGGTTGGTTTGTCTGTTATTTTTTGGATTTTTTGTGCCATGTCTGGTATGATTTTTTGTATTACGTTTCTTTTGCTTTTTCTTTGTGAGATTCGTTTTTGTCGTTTTAGGTATTTTCTTAGGTTTCTGGCGGTTTCTCTTACGGCTCTTTCGACTTCGTTTCTTATTTCGTCTACGTTTGCGATTGCGTCTTTGCTTTCGCTTGTGAATGGTACGTTGGTGCTTGCTATGTGGATCATTATTACGGCGGGGCCTTTTGGGATTCCTGTTCCTCCTGATTGGTTTAGTTCGTATCTTCGCCAATCGATGTCTTTGATTGCTTTTGTGGTTACGCAGCCGCCTCTTTGGTATAGTAGGGGTACTCGGTTTGCGAGTCTTAGTAGGTCTATTTTTTCTTCTTCTGGTTTTTGGATTCCGTATGCGATTCCTGCTTCTACTATGAATGGGTTTCCGTTGGAGACGCTTGCTGATCTTGTTGTTGCGGTTATGTATTCGGCTTCTGGATATTCTTTTGCTAGGCCTTTTTCGACGCGGTCCTTGCCCATTGGGCTTAGGCAGTCGGTTGGTGGAGAGATTAGGTTGACTTCTTGGAATGCGTTGATTAGTTTTTTTGCTTCCTTTCTACCCATTCCTTTTACTTTGCTTTCTGGTTTTAGGCCTGATGTTTCGCAGATTTCTTGGGCTGTGGTTTTACCTACTCTGGTAAACTCGTTTTTGAGGAATGCGTTTAGTTGTCTTGATTCGGTTTTACGCATCATCTTTAGTAGGGTTCCGAGTTCAATTCCGGCTGGATGTGGCTTGATTTCTTTGGGTTTTTCTGGAAGTTCGTTTACAGCTCTTTCAAAAACAGTTCTTTCACCATCTGGTTCAACAAAGGTTATTCGGGCATGTGGGTTTGCTATACCGGTGGTTTTGAGGTAGTTGTATATGGATTGTCTTCTTCCTTTGACGTACATGCCTGTTAGGTTGATTTCTATTCGGGTGCCGTGGGGCCTTGTCCAGTCTACAACTTCATCCCGGGTTATTTCGGGTTCGTTTGTATCTGTATTAATGTTGATTTCGTATAGGTGGGCTGGGTCGTCTGGAGAGATCTTGGAGATAATACGGGCGCTTTTTCCAGTTGTTAGTTGTCCGTATAGGACGGCGGCGGATATCCCAATTCCTTGTTGACCTCTTGATTGTACGAATTTATGGAACCTACTGCCGTACAGGAGTTTTCCAAATATCTTAGGTATCTGTTTCTTTATTACTCCCGGGCCATTATCCTCTATTATAACTTTATATTCATCGTCTTTCTCTTGTATCTCTATGTATAGGTCTGGGAGGTATCCTGCTTCCTCACATGCGTCCAAACTATTGTCTACCCCTTCTTTGACACATGTTATCAGGCTTCGAGCGCTTGAGTCAAACCCAAGCATCTGCCTGTTCCGTTCGAAAAACTCCGCTACACTTATCTCTCTCTGGCTCTCCGCGAGCGATTCAGCTATAGGGTCCTCCATAAATCTACCTCATATTCTATAAAAAAATAACTTAATTTAGTGAACATTATTCAATTAATTTTATTAGCCATGGTTTTTTGTGTTGTGTTGTGTTGTGTGGGTTGTTAGTTTTGTGTTCGTTGTATGTCTGTTATTTTGTCGTTTTTGGTTTGCATTAGTTTTACTCCTTGGGTGTTTCTTGATTGTGTTGATATGTCTGTTATTGGTATTCTTATTATCATTCCTTTTTGAGTGGCGAGCATTAGGTATTGGTTTTTGTTTACGGCTTCGATGTCTTTTACTTTGCCGTTTCTTTTGTTTGTTTTTAGTGTGATTACGCCTTTTGAGCCTCTGTGTGTTTGTCTGTATTTGTGTGTGGGTGTTAGTTTTCCGTATCCGTTTTCTGATACGGTGAGTATGTGTTTGTTTTCGGTTGTTGTGGATGCTCCGATGACTTCGTCGTCTTTTTCTAGTCTCATTCCGATTACGCCCATTGTGTTTCGGCCGGTTGGTCTTACTTCTGTTTCGTCGAATTTTGTGAGTTGGCCGTTTTTGGATGCTATTATTATTTTTTGGTTTTTCTTTAGTTTTTTTACGTCGATGAGTTGGTCGTCTGGTTGTAGGTCGATTGCTATTATGCCTGTTTTTCGGGGGTTGCTGTATTTTTTTAGTGGTGTTCGGTTGATGTATCCTTTTTTGGTTGTGAAGAGTAGGTCTATGTCTTTTTCGAGGTTGTTGGTTGGTAGTATTGTTGTGATTTTTTCGTTTTGGTTGAGGTTGAGTAGGTTTACTATTGGTTTTCCTTTGCTTCGGCGTGAGTATTCTGGTATTCGGTAGGTTTCTAGCCAGTAGACGTTTCCTTGGTCTGTGAATAGTAGTAGCATGTCGTGTGTGGATGCTGTTGTGATTTCTCGTAGTTGGTCTGTTTCTTTTAGGTCTGTTCCTATTATTCCTGTTCCGCTTCTTCTTTGGATTCTGTATTCGGATAGTGGTGTTCTTTTTATGTAGCCTTGTTCTGTTAGGAAGATTGTTACTTGTTTTTTGGGTATTAGGTCGATTTCTTGTATTGATTCCATTCCGTCTTTTATTTGGGTTTGTCGGGGGTCTCCATGGTTTTCTTTTAGTTCTACTAATTCTTTTTTGACTCTGTCGAGTAGGTTTTGACGGTCTGAAAGTAGGTTTCGGTATTTTTCTATGGATGTTTTTAGTGATTTATGTTCTTCTCGAAGTGATTCTTTTTCGAGTTTTGTTAGTCTCTGTAGTCTCATGTTGAGTATGGCTTTTGTTTGTTTTTCTGTTAGGTTGTATTTGGTTTTTAGTCTATCCATTGCATCTTGTCTGCCTTCTGATGATTGTAGTAGTTCTAGGACGGGGTCGATGTTGTCTACGGCGTGTATTAATCCGTTTACTATGTGTAGGCGGTCTTCATCTCCTTTGAGTAGGTATTGGGTTCGTCTTTTCACTACGTTTGTTCTGTGGTCGATGTAGTGTTGTAGCATTTCTTTGAGTGATAGGACTTCGGGTTCGTCATCTACTATGGATAGGTTGTTTATTCCGAATGTGGTTTCTAGGCTTGTGCTTTTGTAGACTCTGTTTTGAACTACTTCGGGGTTGGCGTCTCTTTTTAGTTCTATTACTATTCTGAGGCCTTCTCGGTCTGATTCGTCTCGTAGGTCGGATATGCCTTGGATTTTATCTTCTTTCACGAGGTCGGCTATTTGTTCCACGATCTTGGATTTCTTGACTTGGTATGGGATGCTGTCGATTATGATGCGGTCTTCGTCTTCATCGATTCTGGTGGTGCCTCGGACGGTTATTTTACCTCTACCGGTTTTGTAGGCCTGGTATATTCCTTCTCTTCCCACGATCTCTCCAGCCGTAGGGAAATCGGGTCCCTCGACATAATTCATTAGGTCTGTTATCTCGGCGTTTGGGTTTTCGATTAGGTGTATTGCTGCGTTTATTACTTCTGTTAGGTTGTGTGGTGGTATGTTTGTTGCCATTCCGACTGCTATGCCGGATGCTCCGTTTACGAGGAGGTTGGGTAGTTTTGCTGGTAGTACTTCGGGTTCTTGCATTGAGCCGTCGAAGTTGTCTTTCCAGTCGACTGTTTCTTTGTCGAGGTCTTCTAACATTTCTTCGGCGAGTTCGGTTAATCTTGCTTCTGTGTATCGCATTGCTGCTGCGGAGTCTCCGTCGAGTGATCCGTAGTTTCCTTGGCCGTCGATTAATTGGTATCTTAGTGAGAAGTCTTGGGCCATTCTGACCATTGCGTCGTATACGGCTGTGTCGCCGTGTGGGTGGTATTTACCTAGTACGTCTCCGACTACTCTTGCGCTTTTTTTGTATGGCCTGTTGTGTTTTAGGCCCATGTCGTGCATTGCGTATAGTATGCGGCGGTGTACTGGTTTTAGGCCGTCTCGGACGTCTGGTAGTGCTCGACCTACTATTACGCTCATTGAGTAGTCTAGGTAGGCTTCTTTCATTTTGTGTTGGATTTGGACGTCTTCGACTCTGCGTGCTTCACTTGGGTTCAAAAAAATCACCTTTTTTAGATGTCAAGGTTTGTGACCTCGGATGCGTTTTCGATTATGAAGTTTCTTCTTGGCTCTACTTTTTCTCCCATTAGCATTGTGAAGAGTTCGTCGGCTCCTACGTCGTCTTGGTTTTGTATTTGTAGTAGGATTCGGTTTTCTGGGTTCATTGTGGTGTCCCATAGTTGTTGTGGTGACATCTCTCCCAGGCCTTTGTATCGTTGTATGCCGGGGTTGTTGATTTCTTGGAGGGCTTGTTGTTTTTGTTGTTCTGTGTATACGTATTTGCTTTTTCCACGGCCTGTTATTTTGTATAGGGGTGGTCGGGCGAGGTATACCATTCCCTCTTCGATTAGGGGTTTCATGTATCTATATAAGAATGTGAGTAGTAGGGTGGAGATGTGTGCTCCGTCTACGTCGGCGTCTGTCATTATTATTATTTTGTCATAACGCCGGTTTTCTAGATTGAATTCGTCTCCGATTCCGGTTCCTATAGCTGTGATCAGGCTTTTTATTTCGTTGTTGTCTAGTATTCGGTCTAGCCTGGCTTTCTCTACATTTAGGATTTTTCCTTTTAGTGGTAGGATTGCTTGGAAACGTCGGTCTCTTGCTTGTTTCGCTGAGCCACCGGCTGAATCTCCCTCGACTACGAAGAGTTCGGAGAGCTCTGGGTCTCTGGAAGTGCAGTCTGATAGTTTTCCAGGTAGTTTAGTGCTTTCTAAAGCTGATTTACGGCGTGTTAGTTCTCGAGCCTCTTTAGCTGCTTTACGAGCCCGCATAGCTTGAACAGACTTCGAGATAACGGTTTCAGCCACCCCTGGGTTCTCCATTAAAAACTCCTTTAAACCGGAGTTTAAGACACTACGAACTATCCCCCGGACCTCACCATTACCTAACTTGGTTTTGGTCTGGCCTTCAAACTGTGGTTCCTCAAGCCGTACACTCACCACAGCCGTTAGGCCTTCACGCACATCCTGACCAGATAACTTCTCATCATCTAAAATGCCTTTATCGCTTCCAACTTGGTTTATTACTCGGGTTAAGGCAGATTTGAATCCGCTTAGGTGGGTTCCTCCATCTTTTGTGTTTATGTTGTTTGCGAAGGAGAGTATGTTCTGGCTGTATCCATCTGTGTATTGAAGGGAGACCTCTACCTCTACGTTATCGCTTGAATCGGTTATGTAGATTGGTTCTGGATGTAAGACCTCTTTATTCTCATTAATCTTTTTAACAAAGGATTTGATGCCTCCTTCAAAATGGAATGAATCGGTTCGGCCGTTTCTACCGTCCTTTAAATCGATTTGCAGGCCTTTGTTAAGGAATGCTAGTTCCCGCATACGGGATAGTACGCGGTTGTAATCCAGTTTGATTTCATCAAATATCTTGGGGTCGGGTTTAAAAGAGATCTTTGTTCCAGTCTCACTGGAATCTCCAATTTTCTTTAGTTCGGTGGCCGGTAAACCACGTTCGTATCGCTGGCGGTAGATACCGCCATCCCTCTTAACGGTTATCTCTAGCCATTTTGATAGGGCGTTTACTACTGAGACACCGACTCCGTGTAGACCTCCGGAGACTTTGTAGGTTTTACGGTCGAATTTACCTCCGGCGTGGAGTTTGGTCATAACGACCTCGACCCCGCTCTTACCAAGTTCGGGGTGTTTATCGATCGGTACACCACGGCCATTATCACTTATAGTTACAGTTTCTCCGTCCTCTATTGTGACGTCTATTTGGTCGCAATAGCCGGCCATAGCTTCATCTATGCTGTTGTCAACTACCTCGTAAATTAAGTGGTGGAGGCCTTGAGGCCCGGTACTCCCTATATACATGCTTGGGCGTTTACGAACCGCTTTCAAGCCCTCCAATATCTCTATATCTCTAGAACTATACTCAATCCCCATACATGCCCCTCCAGCCGTTACAGGCTAACATAACTAAGTTTATCAGTTTAAGGCGCTCCAGATAAAATCTATAAAAACAACCAATGCTAAGGTTACTATTTTTTGGTCTTCGAAATACTTTAAATTTCTTGATATAACTAAATTAGTTTTTTTCAGGACATCTCGGCGCCTATAATTGTCTGTGTTGACAACACTCCACCTATTTCACGTATTTCATCGACTATATCGTTTAGTTTGCTCAATCCATCGACTTCAACAATTACAATAAAATCATATTCACCAAAAACATGCAAGACCTCACGAACGCCTTCACGGCTTTCAAGGTCTCTCTGAATCTCACGCTCTGTACCTGGCTTAACATTTAGTAAAGTAACTCCAACAACCATTTAAATCTCCACTTCACCATATTGGTTTTCTTCCTCTTCTAATTTATCCACATCAACACTCTTAATAACACCATCATCAAGATACTTAATCTCATTAATCTGTGCATTAACAATCAACTTCTCACAGATCCTACATGGATATCCCGTAATGTAGATGGTTGCACCCTCCATCAACTGTTTCTCACCCTGAATAATCGCATTCATCTCCGCATGCACACCACGACACAACTCATAACGATGGCCACTAGGAATCTCCAACTCCTCCCGGTTACAGCCATTACTGGTACAATGCTCCCAACCACGGGGCGCACCATTATACCCAGTACTCACAATCTCCTTATTATTAACAATCACAGCCCCATGCTTCCGGCGAGTACACGTAGAGCGTTTAGCAACAACCCGAGCAACCTCCATCCAATTCATATCCAAACTCTGTCTAACACCACTCAAAAAAACACCTCTAACAAACAAAAGATAACTCCAAAACAATAAGATAGTTCTCCCTAAAAAGGGGTTGGGTTAGGCGGGCTCGAGGGGATTTGAACCCCTGACTAACTGGTTAAGAGCCAGCCGCTCTGCCAAGCTGAGCTACGAGCCCCGGTATTTAGTTGGGTGGTTTTGTTTGATATATCTTTCATTTGTTGGGTTGGTGTATATTGGCTAGGAATTTTTTGTAGAGTGCTCTTCCGTATTTCTTTTTTTGGTTTGGGTCTTCTGGTAGTTCTCTTATGTCTATGTCTAGTTCTGCTAACTCGATTTGTATTTTGGCTTTTGTTTTGTCGTTTATTGGTAGGTTGTGTGTTGTTTGGCTCCATTTTTCGAGTAGTTTGTCGAATCGGAGGTTTTCTTGGTATATTAATTGATCTGTTTTCTTGATTGCTTCTTTGGTTTTTCCTTCAATTGCTTTCATCAGGCTTTCTTTGATGTTTTTTGTGTTTGTTTGTTGGATTGTTTTTTGGATGTCTTTTAACTCGATTGTTTGTTGTTTCTGTGTGTTTATGGCTTGTAGTAGTAGGAATGATTTTATGGGGTCGTTTTGGGTTGCGTATAGTAATGCTTCGATAGCTTCATCTGTTATCTCGATACCTTCTTTTTGGATTGCTTTTTTGATTCTTTGGTGGGTGTTTTGTGTGGTTGTGGTGGGTATGTGTAGGCATCTGGATTGTAGTGCGGGGATTAGGTCGTTTAGTGCTGTTACTACGAATGCGTATCGACAGTTGTCGCCGTATTTTTCGATTGTTCTACGTAATGCGTTCTGTAGGTTTCTTGAAAGTCTTTCAGCTTCAAATAACACTAGTAGGCGGTAGTCTGCGTTCACCGGGTGGTTGGTTGACATGGTTTTTATGTATTGTTTGAATGCATTTTCCTTGCTGACGCTGCCTGCAGATTTATCTATGTCATATCTCCGGTAGAGCCGTTTGGTTTCCCGTCGGGCTTCACGGAAATATCGGGAGTATTTTTGGTCGTCTTTTAAATCACTTTTAGTTCTGGAGAAAAACTCCTCCACGCTCGCGAACTCGGTGTTGTTTTCAAATTGACTTCCAAAAGCTGTTTTAGATAATGCGTAGGCAAACTCTATTTTATCACTACTCTTTTTTCCAGAAATAATCGTGTGTGGTAAACCTGTTTTTTCAATCTGTTTTTCTAGGCCTTTAGCAACCTCTTTGTTTGCAACCTCCCCAAGGTTCTGCGGCCTGTATTTATCAAATAACAATGGCATTAGAAATCACCAAGCGATACCTGTGCTTCATCCTCATCATCCTCAATCTCCTGAACCTCCTTTACTTCTTTGTTAGCTATATCGGGGTCGCCACCTAGATACGTGACTTCATCCTCATCAAGCCTTAAGTAACTAGCTATCTCACATGCCAGCTCCCTATCGTTTTCAAAAACAATCTTTAGGTATGGAACCATTTCAACCGCTAGGTCTTCAGAAACAAAATATCCATTAGATATCTTCCGGGTGAGGCTGTTCTGTTTATTCATCAAAGACCTAGATTTGGATAGCATTCCAAACATCTCCGGCCCCCGATACTTAGGAGCCGATTGAAATGACTTAGAAACACAAACTCCATAGGTAGACATCTCAGATGCATAACTCCATAAAGAATAATTACCACTTGTACCAACCCTACCAAGGTAGATCGAGGCCCTAGCTAAATACTTGGTTGGTCCAACCAAGTCCCATCCCTCATACTTTTTTGGGAGGTTGCTGTCAACCCAATGCAATAAATCATCGGGGTTTATATCTGAATCCAAGTCCCGTTTCACCCTCCTTAACTTATCAAGGTCGTCGTTTCGGAACACAGAGTTCAATAATTTCCAGATATTCTCTTCACGGTTGCGGTCGCCTAAATCCACATCCTCTTTCCTTAAAACCTCTTTTTCTCCACGGAGTTTGGATTCAGCGATCGATTGTAGGTCATTTATCGCTCCCCGGACATCTCCATCTGCGTTTCTGGCGATCTCTCTTAAAGCATTCTTATATGCCTTAAATCCCTCTTTTCTCTGCACCCTCTGCAAAGCCTTTACAACCTCATCCTGTTTAGGATGTTTAAACTCAATTTTCTTGGTGTTACGCCGCATACCACCCGACATACCATACTCATCATTCGCAATCAAAACAATAGGCTGACTAGAACTCTTAATAATCCTAGTGATAGCAGCCTTACCACCACGATCAGCATTACCATGAAGGTTATCAGCCTCATCAATAATTAAGAGCCTCCGGCCACCTGTCCCCATAGATAGGGTGCCAGAAGAAGAAGCGGTTCCCGCCAACCGCTCAACAATATCTTTAGCACGTTCATCACTAGCATTCATCTCCATAACCTCCCAACCAAACTCACCAGCCAAAACATAGGCAGCGGTAGTCTTACCAATCCCCGGCGGCCCAACCAAACGAATCCCTCTCTTTTTCGGCCGGCCATTCCTCCATTTCCCGGCCCAATCTACAAACTTCTTAACCGCTTTCCGATTACCAACGATCTCTTCAAAAGACCCTGGCCTATATTTCTCAACCCACTTCTCTTTAGACATAACTAACCTCTCTATATTGTTTAGTTGGATTTAATCAAACATTTTATCTTTGCCCTAAAAAATAACTCTAAAAAATAGGAGATTTAAATTTAGAGGGTTTATATTGTTTTTTTAGGTTTGGTTTTTTGTTAGGTCTTTCATGTCTGGGTGGTTTAGGTGTTTTTTGGATTTTTCTGTGAGGTTTTCTTTGTTTTTGGTGGCTATTTCTTTTCTTAGTTTTTGCCATTTTTTGTGTCTTGCGAGTACTCTTACAGGTATTTTTGGTATGCCTAGTAGTTTTGCTATTATGAATCTATGTCTTCCTTCATCGAATATTAGTTGACCGTTTCTTCCTATGTTTATTCTAATTTCGTTTTTAGCTGCTGGCCGGAATATTAGTTTTTCTTGTTTTAAAGGTATTTCTTCGTTGTTTTTTCTTTTTTCTATGATTTCTTGTTGTGTTTTGTAGCCATGTTTCTCTATGTTTTGGTATAGTTTGTCGAGGCCTTTGAGGCGTTTTTTTAGTTTTGGTTTTGTTCCGGTTCTTTTTTTAGGTCTGGGTCCTTTCTCTTCGATTTTTTTGATTCTTTTTTTATAGAATTTGGTCTCTTCCCATGGAACTCCTTCAATAAAATGTTTTTTAAACGATTTATATCTGGGATATGTTCTTATGGGAACTATGAATCTTTTTCCTTTTTTCTTTTTTTTAATTTCTCTGTATTCTTGGTAATTTTCTAGTTTGTTGATATCCCAATCACCATCAACTGTGTATGTGAATAAACTTCCCTTGAAACGTGGTTTTTGCATGTATTTTACTTCTGCTGGATCTATCTCAATTATTTTCAAAGGATGGGCCATTGAATTTCTATACTTCAGTTTATCTAGGGTGTATTTATTCAAGGCTTTTAGATTGCCCTTAATATTCCCTTGGTCTATCACCTCAGGAATTCCTTTTAAAATTCCTTTAACTCCATTCTCTTTATATACTTCCTTAAACCTCTCTAAATATGATTTAGGCAACTCTGAATACGGCATTTTTAATATTACCTCAATAAAACTAGGTATTCTTAAAATTTCTTTTTTTAGAGATTAATGTGGTTTAGTTATAATGGGTTTTGGTTTTTCTATGTTATCTGATTTTTTCTTACACATCTCTGTATTACGTTTGTGTTACGGTAGGTTGTTTATTTAGGGGTTTGGGTATACAGGGCTTTCTGGAATTGTTTAATTATAATGTGATTGTTATGTCTGGTAATGAAAGGGTTTTGGTGGATGTGGATCTGTGTAGGGGTTGTAGGCGTTGTGAGGTTTTGTGTTCGTGGAATAAGAACCTGTCTCGTGGTAGGGCTGTTGTTAATCCTCGGTCTAGTGGTATACGGGTTAGGTCTGATGAGCGGGATGGGGTGTTTGAGCCTGTGGTTTGTAGTCAGTGTTCCAGTGCTGATTGTCTTGAGGCCTGTAGCCATGATGCCTTAACTCGTACGGATGGGGTTGTGGTTGTTGATCAAGAGTTGTGTGTTGGTTGTGGTGATTGTACTGAGGTTTGTAGTCATATCTGGCTTGACCCCGATTCAGAGGTTGTTGTTAAATGTGATTTGTGTGGAGATAGTGACCCTGTTTGTGTTGATGGTTGTAAGCATGATGTATTGAGGTGTATTTAATGTCAGGTTGGAGTGGTTGGAGCGGTAACCAATTGGAGGTTGATTTGGATCGGGAGAAGGCTGTTGTTAAAGAGATGGATCGTAGTTTAGTTGAGGGGTTTATTGGTGGTGCTGGTTATAACGCTAAAATATTGTATGACCGGGTTGATCCTAATACGGATCCTTTGGGTCCTGATAATGTTCTTTGTTTTGGTAATGGCCCTCTTTCTGGGACGCCGGCTCCGTCTTCTTCTAGGTATACTGTGACTTCTAAGTCACCGGTTACTGGTATTTTTGGTGACAGTAACTCTGGTGGTCATTGGGGTCCTGAATTACATAATGCTGGTTTTGACCATGTTTTTATTCGGGGTCGTGCGGATAAACCGGTTTATTTATGGATTGATGATCATGATGTTGAGTTAAGGGATGCAAGTGAGTTGTGGGGTCTTGATACGTGGGAGACGACTGAGGCTATTCAGGAGGATTTGGGTGATCCGAGTGTTCGTGTTGCGTGTATTGGGCCGGCTGGAGAGAATTTAGTTAAGTTTGCTTGTGTTATTTCGGATATGCATCGGGCTGCCGGCCGTACAGGCATGGGCGCTGTTATGGGGTCTAAAAACCTTAAAGCAATAGCTGTACGGGGTACTAAAGGGGTTGAAATCGCAAAACCAAGAGAATTCATGGATGCATGTAACGAGCTTGAAGAAGCCATTCTAAATCACCCGAATTATGAGACCGTTTCAGAACTCGGTACCACAATTTTACAGAGAATTATCGATGATGCTGGTGTTGGTGGATACCGGCATTATCAAGATGGTCAATGGCCAGAGTGGGTTGAAGAATGTGGTGGCCAAGCCTTATTAGAGAACTATGTTGTCAGGCATAAGGGTTGTTATGGCTGTCCAGCCAGCTGCAGCCGGTACTACCACGTTAAGGAAGGTCCATACCAAACTAGGGGTGGAGGGCCGGAGTATGAGAATGTTGCTGCATTTGGAGCTGAACTTGGAAACATAAACCTTGAATCCATACTTAAGTGCAACACGCTTTCCAATAAACTTGGTTTAGATACTATGCACACCGGCCACGCAATAGCCGTAGCCATGCACCTCTATCAAGAAGACATGTTACCAGAAAGAATGGTCGATGGTGAATTGGAGTGGGGTAATCCAGAATTAATTGTGGATCTGGTTAGGAAAACAGGTTTACGAGATGGTTTTGGAGATAAACTTGCCTTAGGTGCAAAGAAACTTGGTGAGATATGTGGCAATGGTGCCCAAGAGTTGGTTGTTGAAACAAAAGGTATGCGTGGTTCTCTAGCCGACATTCGAAGCCATTTACCCTGGGCCTTGAACCAATGCACCGCCACACGTGGTATGGATCATTTAAAGGGATTGTCAGTTGCCTACCCTGACAGTGAGGTCGCTCTTGAGGCTGCCGATATGGAAGTTAGTGGTGAGCCCGAAGGCGTGGAGGTATTTCTAGGTAAAAACCCATTCCACGTTGTATGGAGCCAAAACAGACATGCAATAGTCGACTCAACCGGCCTATGCAAATACGAAGGAATCGTAATGAACCCACAGAGACTAAAAAACTTCAGAGACCTAATCGAAGCAGCCACCAACTGGGAACCATCCCTAAAAGAGCTCTATAGAGCCGGAGAACGAATCTACAACATAGAACGAGCATTCAACAACCGAATAGGAATCACACGAGAAAACGACTACCCACCAAAAAGATTCATGAAAGAACCAATACCAAACGGACCAGCAGAAGGAGCCAAAATAGACCAAAAAGAATACACAAAAACCCTAAACAAATACTACAAACATAGAGGCTGGGACAAAAAAACAGGCAAACCAACAAAACAAAAACTAAAACAACTAGGACTAAACCAAGTCATCAAAGACCTATACAACTAAAATAGAGAAAAAGGGGTTTTTATCCCTTTAATTATTTATCTCCCAATTTCTTTTTTTTAAAAACTGGAAATTTTTTATGTTGTTTGTTGTTGTGTTTTTAGGTATTGGCCGTTTTGTTTGATGTGGTTGATTAGTTTTTTGTAGGTTGGGTTGGTTTTGAGTGTGTTGGGGTTTCCGATTAGTATTAGTTTTCTTTTTGCTCTTGTTATTGTAACGTTTAGTCTTCTTTGGTTTTTTAGGAATCCGATTTGGTTTTGTTTGTTTGATCTTACAAGGGATACGATTATTGTTTCTTTTTCTCTGCCTTGGAAACCGTCTACGGTTTTGGTTTCTATTTTTTTGTTTGGGAGTTTTTCTTTTATTTTTTCGGTTTGTGCTTTGTATGGTGATATTATTCCTATTTGGCTGGGTTTTAGGCCTTGGTTGAGTAGTTTTTTGGTTATTTTTATTGTGATTTCTGCTTCTCCGGGGTTTGTTCTGGAGTTTGAGCCTTCTGGTTTTCTTTCGGGTGTTTTGTTATCTATGAATGTGAGTGGTTCTTTTGTTAATGTGGTTTGTTTGTTGGTTAGGTCTGTTAGTGTGTGGTTTTTGACTTGGTTTGCAGGTTGTAGTTTGTTGTTGTAGAACTCTTGGTTTGGATATTTCATTATTTCTTTGTTCATTCTGTATTGTTTTTTTAAGGTGTGGATGTTTTGACTGTGTTTTTGTGCGAGTCTTTCAAACATTGTTTGTTCCAGGCCTTTCTGTTTAGCTTTTTGGTTCAGGATTGTTGGTGGGAGTTGTTTGTGGTCTCCAGCCATCACTATTTTTCTGGTTTTTGTGGTTGGTATAAGGCAGGATGGTTCTGTTGCTTGGGTGGCTTCATCTATGAATAGTGTATCAAACTCCATCTCTGTTAGTAGGTTGCTTCCGGCTGTTGAGTTTGTAGTGCAAACGACATCAGCTGTTTCTAAGACCTCCCGGATGGCTTGGTCCTCGAGTTCCTTGGCTTTATCCATTAACTGGTCAATTTCTTTTTTTAGTTCTATCCATTTTGCCATGCTCTCTATTTTTTTGGGTGGTATTCCTCTAGCTCCTTCTCCCTTTTTGGCTAGATCTTGTATTGCTTTGTTGCTTAGGCCACGTCTCCACCGACCGGATGGATAGGTATGTTTCTCCTGTTCATCGAGTAGGCGGTAGGCTTTTTGTCTTGCGCTCTGACCTTCCTTGTAGGCCTCAACGTTCTGTAGTATGTGGTCAAGTGTGTGTTGTTTGAGTGTTTCTGTGACTCTGGCTGGATGGCCCACCCGAACCACATGCCTTCCTTGCTTGTTTAACATTTCAACCATGTTGTCAACCGCGGTGTTTGAACTTGCTGTTGCAAGAACACGATCTCCCTGATCGATGTGTTGTTCGATAGCTTCAACCAGGGCTGTGGTTTTACCTGTGCCTGGCGGTCCATGTATTAAGAATAGGTGTTCTGCGTTTAATGCAAGTTGAACAGCTTTTTTCTGCGATTTATTTAGGTTTTTGTTGTTCAAATCGATTCTAGTTGTTTCTGGCTCCCTTGGTTCTTTAATTCCAACGATGATGTCTCTTAATGTTTTTGATGTGTTGGGTTGACTCCATTTTTTGAGGGCATCTAGCATTCGTTGGTAGGTGATGTCATTTACATAGAGGTCGACTCTAACACCTTTTCCGAATGCGAAGCCTGGGGGTTTATTGGTATATTCAATTGTTATGGAGTAGTTGGTTTTCTCAATCACAGTTCCAGTTGGATTATCTGGGTTCAGGGGCTCGTTCCTACTGACCATAACAAGATCGCCAACCGATATCTCGTTATCGGGTAATTCACCACCCCGCGACCCCAAGTATTTAACCTGGTATTTCTGGCCTACACCCCGTCCTTTGTCTTTACCCTTCATGTTGATTAGGGCTCGGCCCTTCGACTGCCTCTCACGTGGATGCATCTCCCTGATTTCACGGCGATGTCTCTCCATCTCTTCCCTACGTTCAAGCTGAACCAACTCAACATAAAAATCTTTATAAGAACTATAGTCACTAAAATCCATTATTAAACCTCCAACAAACCCAAAAAACAAGAGAAAAACAAATTAATTTGATTCAAATATATAATGGGGTTGTGTTTTTTCCAGTTATATTATGTTTTTGAAGTGACTATGTTTTTTGGATGTGGTATTTATGAATGGGTTTAAGCGTTCACGGGAACTTTTTGATCGTTCAAAAGATGTGCTTGTGGGTGGTGTGAATAGTCCTGCGCGTTCTTATAGTCCTTTTCCGATTTTTATGGAGGATGCTGAGGGCAGTAAGATCTATGATGTTGATGGTAATGAGTATATAGATTACTCTCTTGCTTTTGGTCCTCAGATTTTTGGTCATAAACACCCGAAGATCAAGCAGGCTGTTGAACGGCAATTAGAGCGTGGTTGGGCTTACGGTACCTCTACTGAGGGGGAGGTAGAGTTGGCTGAGATGGTTGTTGATTGTTTTGATAGTATTGATAAGGTTCGTACTGTGAATACGGGTACTGAGGCTACTATGTCGGCTATCAGGCTTGCCCGTGGTTATACTGGTCGGGATCAAGTTGTTAAGTTTACTGGTGGTTTTCATGGTGCTCATGACTCTGTTTTGGTAGAGGCTGGTAGTGGTGCTTCTACACATGGTGCTCCAGACTCTCCTGGCGTCCCCAAGGATCTGGCTGAGAAGACGAGCGTCTTGCCTTGGAACGACCATGAAGCAGTTAAAGAGTTGTTTGAAGAGATTGGAGGTGAGATAGCTGGTGTTATTTCAGAGCCAGTTTTCGGTAACGCTGGCTGTATACCACCAAAAAACGGTTTCTTAGAGTTATTGAGAGACCTAACCCATGACAATGATTCTCTATTGATTTTTGATGAAGTTATCACAGGGTTCAGGGTTTCGATGGGTGGTGCACAAGAGAAGTTCGATATCAAACCAGACTTAACAACGCTCGGTAAGATTGTTGGCGGTGGTTTTCCAATCGGCATGTTCGGTGGTGACAGTGAGATAATGAGCCATCTATCTCCAGAAGGAGATGTCTATCAAGCAGGTACATTCAGTGGAAACCCCGTAACAACAACTGCAAGCATACAAGCCCTAAAAACACTAGATAACGATAATGTCATCGAGAAAGCAAACAAAAAAGGAAATAAAATACGGGAGAGACTTCGTGGTGAATTAGATGGCTATCCAGTCCGGATACAGGGCCTTTCCTCTATGTTTTCAATATTTCTCAGGGAACAAGAGGTTAATGATTATGATGACATAGTTGAGTGTGATTTTGAGAAATATAATGAGTTACATCGTGAGTTGGCTCGGATGGGTGTTTACTTACCGCCTTCTCAATATGAGATCTGCTTCATATCCTATGTCCACTCAGACCAAGAGATTGATGAGACTGTTCATAAAATTGCGATGGCGTTGGAGAAAGTATTATGACCATAAGGGTTGGCACAAGAAAAAGTAGGCTTGCAATGGCTCAAGCCAAACAGGTAGTACATTTACTTAGAGAAAAAACCGATCGAGAAATTGAGTTAGTTACATTGGAGACTTTAGGGGATAAGGAGAACTGGAAATCTATCGAAGATATCGAGGGAGAGGGCGTGTTCACCAGGGAGCTGGATGAAGCATTGATAAACAACGCGATAGACCTAGCAATCCATAGCTGTAAAGACGTTCCAACAGACATGCGGGAAGAAATAACACTCTCCAGTTATATCAAGCGTGGTTCTCCACACGACGTTTTGGTTGGAGGCCATCTAGATGAATTGGATAGTGGAGCAATAGTTGGTACCGGTAGTCCTAGGAGGCAGGCTGAAATAAAGAAGTTAAGGCCCGACCTAAAACTAAAACCGATACGTGGCAACATCGATACCCGTGTAGACAAGGCGTTGGAGGGTGAGTTGGATGCGGTTATGTTGGCTGAAGCGGGTTTACAGCGATTAGGGCTGGAAGATAAAATCAGTTATCGGTTCCCAATCCCAGAGACACTTCCAGCTCCTGCACAAGGAGCACTATGCATAACAAGCCGGAAGGGTGATGAAGAAATGATTAAATTCTCCCAAACAATTGATCACCCTCCTACTCGGTATGCGGTAGTTGCTGAGAGGGCGGCGATGAATGAGTTTGGTATGGGTTGTACAATACCGGTAGGGGCCTATGGAGAGGTTGACGGAGAACTCAACTTTAAGTTAGAACATATAGAGATGGATAAACGGGTTGAATTAAGTGGAAATCCGGAGAAAGCTGAAGAAATAGGTAGAAAAGCTGCTAGAAAAATATTAAAGTGATATAAATGACAGGTAAAGTATACTTGATAGGGGCAGGTCCTTCAAAAGACTTGATAACAAAAAGAGGTCTGGAAATAATCGATACTGCAGATGTCGTAGTTCATGACCGTTTAATAGACGACCAAATACTTGATAACGCGCGACAAGACGTTGAAATGATAGATGCAGGTAAAAAAGCCGACAAACATAAACTAAAACAACATGAAATCGAGGAAATACTGATCGATCGAGCCCAAAAAAACAAGGATGTTGCGAGAGTTAAAGGCGGCGATTCATTCCTTTTCGGTAGGGGCGGAGAAGAGATGTTATCACTCCGAGAAGCCGACATACCATACGAAATAATACCCGGAGTAACAACAGCCATATCAGTACCAGCCAGGTTTGGAGTTCCCGTAACACACCGAAACGTCTCATCATCACTAGCTATCGTAACAGGCCACGAAGACCCAACCAAAGATGAAAGCGCTATCGATTGGGACCACATCTCACACGCAGGAACAATCGTAATCCTAATGGGAGTCGGAAACCTACCAAAAATCGTTAAAAAAATATTAAAAAACAAAGACCCCGAAACACCTGTCGCATCCTTCCAAGACGCATACTCCAAAAACGAACGAGTAGTACATGGAACACTCGAAAACATAACCGAGATCGCAGAAAAACAAAACCTCAAACCACCCGCCGTAACAGTAATAGGAGAAGTCGTCAAACTCGGAGAATTCTATAAAAAATAAAAAAGATTGAGATTCAGTGTTATGACCCCTCTTAGGGGAGGTGTCATTTTATTTCTTCAACCGCTTGTTTTTCAACATCTTTGTCAACTGATTCATCAATTTTTTCTTCAACAATTGATACATCTTTGATTACTTTACCGATCAATAGGCCACCAACGACTAGGTTTACGTAGTGGGTTGAAACTCTCCATAATAACACTAAAACGCCTATTGATGCTGCTCCTGTTAAAGCTGAGTAGACAACGAAACCCCCTACCTCGGCCAGACCACTTCCACCTGGAGCAAGTGGAATAAACAGGAATAACAATACAAGGAAATAACCGAACCATACGGTCAGGAAATCAACTTCACTACCCATACCAACAAAAAGTATATAGGGTATACTGAAATGTAAACTCCAAAGCAAAGCGGTTGCCAAAAAAGCGCCCGCTAAATAAATTCTTTTCTCCCTCAAAAACATCCACAAAATACGGTGGAACGAATCAATCTCCCTATATATCTGCTCCATCGTCCCCTCTCTAAAACTCTCTATAGGTCTCTCAAAATAACCAAAAAAACCCTTAATTAAATGTGGTTTGAAAAAACCCAACACAATACCCAAGACAGCTAAACCGATTAACACTCCAGCCATAGTGAACGCTATCTCAAGATTCGCAATCTCACCAAACTGCTCCCTCAAATAAAACATACCAACCAAAGCAAACAAAACAATAAAAACAAAATCAAGCGCCCGTTCAGCAAAAACAATAGCACTCGCCCGACCAGCATACCCCTTCTCCTTACCAATCAAATACACCCTTAACGGCTCACCACCCGCATAAGAAGGCGTAATACTAGCTAAAAACGTACTAGAAACAACTATCCCTAAACTCTTCTTAAAACCCAGCTTAATATCCGAAGCACGACTAAAAATATCAATCCGACCAGCCCAAAACATCCAACCCAAAACATGAACACCAATAGCCAACACCAAAAAAACAGGATCCACAGCACCCAAACTAATCAAGAGGTCCTCACCCTCCATCAACAAAAGAATCAACGCCAAAGTAACAACACTAACCGACACCGAAATAACAAAAAACTTCTTAAGCCTATTCAAACAAGGACCCCTCCACCCAATATATGAAGGACAAAAAAATAAAAAAACCGGAAAAAACACACAAACCCCACCCAAAACAAATAAAAACCAAACCAACACGTTGTTCATGCTGAAATATTGTATTTCGATGATTGCTACACAAAAAGTTTGAAACAACAGTAATCAGACATCGATAAAAACAAGGTAGTTTTGATGTTTGGTGTTTGAAAGGTTTTTGAGGTTTGAAGTCATATATCTATTTGAAGATGGATAACTTATATCTGGGTATCGATGAGGTTGGTGTTGGTGAAGCTGTCGGCCCTCTCATTGTTGGTTACGTGATGGCTAGTGAGTCAGAGCTTGCTAGATTACGTTGTCTTGACTTCCGGGATCCTAAAAACTTGAATCGGAACGCTGTTTTGGATTTAGGGGATAAGATTTTTTCTATCGCTCAGACTGGCACTATTGTTATTTCTGCTTCTGAAATTGAGAGCCTCAGAAGTGATGGGAAGACATTACAAGAAGTTCAAGATCAATCTATCGTTTCTTTATTGAACTCGGTATCACCTACACATCTTTATATTGATTGTTATTATCCCACGACCAAGATGTTGAAAAACAGACTTTTAACTGGTTTGAATGGCCAGAGCCGTGAAGTAAAATTCAATATCAGCCATCGGGCTGAAGAAAAATGGGATATCGTTTGCGCCGCAGCCATCGTCGCTAAAATACATCAAAAACGCAATTTAGACCGCCTAAGAAGTATACATGGTGATGTTTTTGGAAGTGGAAACGTAAGCGACAGAAAAACCCGCGAATTCATAAAACAATTCGACAAAGACAAACTACCCTACTTCGTAAGAAAAAACAACCTCTAACCTAACCTAAACCTAAACTAACCTAAATTGAAGGTAATATGGTGGGTTTGGGTAGGAAAGTTAAAATCTGGTTTAGGTTTAATATTGTTTTGGTTTTTGTTTTGTTGTGGTTAAGATGAGTTTTGATAGTACTAAGAAGGATTATATGAATGGGACGCATCGTGTTGTTTCTCCTAGTGAGACTCTTGAGATGGTTGAGCCGGTGAAGGATTTGGTTGGTATTACGAGGGTTGCTGATATTACTGGTTTGGATCGTATTGGTATTCCTGTCTACTCTAGTATTCGGCCGACTGCTGAGCGGGGTGCGATTTCGGTTTATAATGGTAAGGGTAGTACAGTGGAGGAGGCGAAGGTTTCTGCGATTATGGAGGGTGTTGAGAGGTATTCAGCTGAGCTTCATGATCGGGAGTTGTTTTTCGATACATACCGTAATTTGGATGGTAAGGCAGATGTTTTGGATCCGAGGAAGCTTATTTTGCCTGAAGCGACTCCAGATCCGCTTAATGCGAGGATTTCTTGGATGAAGGGTTATGATATGATTCAGAGTGAGGAGGTTTATGTTCCTGCTAACGCTGTTTTCCATCCCCTACCTCCCGGTAAGAAGGGGGTTGGGTTTTTCCAGACCAACACGAACGGACTTGCTTCAGGGAATGTGCTTGAAGAAGCAATATTCCACGGCCTAACTGAAGTAATTGAGAGAGATGCCTGGTCATTGGTTGAGTCGGCAAGAGACACCGGCCCCCAAGTCAAGGTAGATGACCCCGGGATAAATGATTTGGTTGGTCGGTTTAGGGAGAAGGATATTTCGTTGGTGATTCGTGATATCACGAGTGATGTTGGATTACCTACTTTTGCTGCGGTTTCTGAAGATTTGGAGTTAAAGGATCCTGCTTTATTAACTATGGGTATGGGTACCCATACGGATGCCGGTGTTGCAATTAAAAGAGCTATAACCGAGGTTGCTCAAAGTAGAGCAACCCAGATCCATGGAGCTAGAGAAGACACACTGAGTGGAGACGATATGCGGTCTCTTGGGTATGAAACTGTCAAAAAACGGAACAAACATTGGTTCGATAACTCCAATACAAAGGAAATCAATGATCTTGAGAAAGTTTCATATATAACCGATGATTTTGTTGACGACATAGCCTACACACTCCGCAAACTAACAGAAGTTGGTGTACAACACGCTATATTTGTAAACCTAACCCTTGATGAAGTTGATGTCCCGGTTGTCCGGGTTTTGGTTCCAGGACTTGAGTTAAGAGCTATCGATCCGGAGCGCGTGGGAAGGAGGTGCCAACATGCCCGACAAAAAGGTAGTTGTGTACACGGGGCCCAGCCTCCATCCTAAAAAAACTCGACAAAAAATAGATGCCAGGGTATGTGGGCCTGCAGAACGAGGAGATATAAAAAAAGCCCACAAACAAGGCTATAACCTAATCTGCTTAATCGATGGTGTTTTTTCACAAGACTGCTCCGTATCCCACCGAGAAATACTAAACGCACTAAACAACGAGGTAAAAGTTGTTGGAGCTTCAAGCATGGGAGCCCTCAGGGCATCCGAACTGGATAGGTATGGAATGAAAGGAATCGGAGAAATATACAAACGATACAAAAACGAGGTAATCGATTCTGACGACGAAGTGGCCCTCACATTCACACCAACCACCTACAAACCCATATCCGAACCCCTAATCAACATCCGATACAACCTAAAAAAAGCCACAGAAAACAAAATAATCACAAAAAAAGAAATGAACTGGTTGATAAAAAAATCTAGATCCAGGTTCTATCCCAACCGCAACTACCAAAAAGTAATTAAGGACGCAAGAGAACACCCAGAAATAAACCACCAAGAATTGAGAGAGTATTTGCGGGAGAATAAAGTTGATTTGAAACAAAGGGATGCTTGTAAGGCTATTATGTATATTAAAAATATGTTTCAGGTTTGAAGATTATGAGTTCTCTATTGTTCAGTGATTTAATTGATGTTTTTTTAAGGCTTGAGGAAACTCGGTCCAGAAATGAGATGACCGATATCCTTGTAGACCTCTATGAAATAACTCCTAGCTCTGATGTAGGGATTGTTTCTTATTTGGTGTTGGGGCAGATTGATGCCGACTACAAGGATGTTAAGCTTGGTTTAGGAGATAAGATGGTTGCCGAATCCCTATCCATCGCTTCATCCCGCTCTAAAAAAGAAATACAAGAGATGTATCGAGAAGAAGGGGATTTGGGTACTGTTGCTGAAAAAGTATCAAGCTCCACCAAAAACCTCAACCAATTTCTAGATGAAGAAAAGGACCTGTTGGTTCAAGAGGTCTACCAAGGCCTGAAAGACATAAGTAGTTTCGAAGGAGATGGTTCCCACGACCGAAAGATACGGAGATTAGCCGGCTTAATAACCCAGGCCAGCGGGGATGGCGCTCGCTTCTTGACAAGAATCGCTTTAGGTAAGCTACGTCTAGGTGTTGGAGCGATGACATTGCTAGACGCACTAGCCAAAACCTATAGCGGTAGTGATGAAAACCGGCCTGAAGTAGAACACGCATACAACATCAGCAGTGACATCGGGTTGGTTGCAGAAAAACTAAGCAAAAACGGCCTCAAAGGCCTCAACCAAATAGATGTAGAGGTAGGTAGGCCAATTCGAATGATGTTGGCACAACGACTCGAAAAACTAGAAGACATAAAAGATAAGATTGAAGGTAGGTTTGCAGCCGAAGTTAAATACGATGGAGAACGAATGCAAATCCATAAATCAGGTGACAATATACAGATTTTTTCTAGACGACTCGAAGACATCACCAATCAATACCCCGATGTCGTCAGATCTATTCGGAGGTCTGTTGGTTCTGAAGATGTTATTATTGAGGGAGAGGCAGTTGCAACCAAAGATGGAGAGTTACAGGATTTCCAGACATTGATGCAGAGGAAAAGAAAATATGATGTAGAGCAGTATGTTGAGAAAATCCCTGTAAAACTATTCTTATTCGACATGCTCTACAAAAACAAAAGCCTACTAAACCAACCATTCTCTGTAAGAAGAAAAAAACTACAACAAACAATCCAAACAAAAGACAAACTAGAGCTATCCAAACTAACTACCACCCAAGAAATAAGTGAAGTTGAAAGTTTCTTTCAGCAGGCAGTTGACCGGGGTCAAGAGGGTATTATGCTTAAATCATGTGGAGAGGACTCAGTCTACAGGGCAGGGGCGAGAGACTGGCAGTGGATTAAATGGAAAAAAGACTACCAAACCAGTATGTCAGACACCGTCGACCTAACAGTAATTGGGGGTTTCGCTGGAAAAGGCCGCCGCTCCGGGTTATACGGAACATTACTCTGCGCAGCATACAACAAAGAAAAAGATATCTACCAAACAGTCTGCAAAGTCGGCACAGGCTTCACAGACCAAGACCTAGAACAACTACCAAACCTACTACAACCACACAAAACCAAAAGGAAACCAGCCAGAGTAGAATCGGACATCACACCAGACCAATGGATACAACCCAACATAGTAGTCGAGATACTCGGAGCCGAACTAACAAAAAGCCCCGTACACACCGCAGCCAGAAACAAAAAAGACAAAAAAGGAATAGCAATAAGATTCCCAAGATACATAAAACTAAGACAAGACAAAGGACCAACAGACTCAACAACCACCCAAGAACTAAAACAAATGTACAAAAAACAAAAAAACAATTAACAAACACCACCTAAATCTAGGTTAGAGACCTTAATTCTGGGTTTTTGGTTGGTGGCGTGATGATGACCTTGGCCTGACAGAGCTCGATGAAGAAGATTTTGAGTGCTGAACGCCATCAACCAACACTCATTTCCATTATCGAGGGGTGTTTTTATTTTATTTTTGTTTGTTTTATTGTGAGGTATGTGTGTTTTTGTGGTTTTGGTTTGGTTTTTATGGCTTTTCTTTTGTTTTTTTTCTTTTTTTCTAGTTTTATTGTGGTTTTGGATATGTCTTGGAGTGTTTTTCCTCCTATTGGTGTTGCTTTATTTTTTTCTTTGTTTATATCGGTGTAGATTTGGTTTGTTATGAGTATTGCTGTTTTTTGTTTTTTGGCTTTTGCTAGGAGGTATTTTAGTTGTTCTGTAACCTGTTTTTTGGTTTTTTGTTTTTCTGTGTCTCTATATCCATAGTAGGTGGGGGAGTCGATTGTGATAAGTTTTACATCTGTTTTGTTTGTTGTGTGTGCTGCGTTTTGGATTGCTGCTTTTAGTTTATCGATGTTTTTTGGTTCGAATATTATTAGGTTTGAACCGATTTCTTCAGGTCTTTCTGGATAGCATAGTTGTTTGAATCTTTCAACCATGAATCTAGGTGTTGCGATATAGACTGTGGTGCCACCATTTTTTATTGTTTCAATTGAAGCTTGGAGAGTTAAACCGGTTTTTCCGGATCCTGACTCACCATAGATATGGGTGATGGCTCCAGGTTCTAGGCCTCCATCTAGAAGTTGGTTGAGTTGGTTGCTTCCGGTTGATATTTTCATAGTTCTCTCCTTGCCTTGGATTCAGCCATCTCCTTAATTTCTTTAAGAGGTTTACCTGTTTTCTTAGCTAGTTCGATACAGTCATCATATTCAGCAGAAACATCAATAACCTCACCATTCTCTAGAAAACCAACCTTAACTTGAATCGACTCTCCCAGAACCTCTATTTTTTTGAAACGGCGGTTTGCTATTAAGCGGTGTTGTCTTTTGTTTATTCGGACTCCTAAACTACCTGTTTCCCTAACTATAACCTCTGCTAAACGATCAATATCCTCTGGTTCAACTAATACCTTTAATAGTTCTCCTTTGCGGCCTTTTTTCATTAAGCCAGATATGACAAATACGTCTAACGCTCCTTCGTTCATCAACTTATCGATGAGGTAGCCGATTGTTTCACCATCTACATCATCGACATTGGTTTCTAAAATACCTATAAAATCATTAATTAGTGTGTTGGTTTGGCCTAAATAGATGGTTAGTATGTTTGGTGTTTCAAAATTTTTAGTTCCGGCTCCCCTGCCCCGGTTTTTTATTTTGAGTGGTGGGGTGGTTTCGGTGTATTTATCGATTATGTTTGATAGTATTGCGGCGCCGGTTGGGGTGAGTAGTTCTCCTTTTACAGGTCCTCCTGCCCAGGTCATTTGGTTTTGGGTTAGTATTTCAGTTACTGCTGGTACAGGTATTGGTAGGTTTCCATGGCTTGTCTTAATGTATCCATCTCCAACCATCAATGGGGTGGAATAAACTGTATGTTCATTTAGTTTTAGGTTGTGGTATGCGGTGGCTGCTCCTACGATATCTGCTAGTGCGTCAAGCTTACCTACTTCATGGAAACTATGGTTTGGGCCATGAACTTTTCTTTCCGCCTTCTTCAAACTCAATAAAATATCCAGAGACAGGTCACATACCTCTCTATCCAATCCGCTTTCTTTGATTGCTTTTTGCATGTCTTTATAGCTGAGGTCTGGGTTTTCGGATTTTATTTCTATATCTATTTTGGTGGCCTTTATCGAGTTCTTCTTAACTTCATGAGGCCTGACATTAATCTCTCCACAGGTGTTGGCCACCGTTTCCATGTTATCTAATACTTTTTGGGGGTCGGCGCCTGCGTCAATCAAACAACTAATGATCATGTCTCCGGCCGCACCCATCTTAGGATCAAAAACAACAATATCCATAAATAAAACACCACAGAACCAACAATAAAGTAGGTTTTAGCTCTAACTAAAACTACCTACCATACAGAATTAGTTATTTTTTTGTTTTTGTGGTGTTTTTTTGTAGAAAGTTTAATGTGGTTTTTTGGTCTAGGTTTAGTTGAGTTATGAAAGAGATTCAGCTTCGGGTTGAAAAGGCTTACCCGAGTGATAATGGGAAGGGTACTGCTCGCCTTGACCCTGATACGTTTGTTGAGCTTAAGATTTCGCCTGGTGATTATATTGAGGTTGTTGGTGAGGAGCGTACTTTGGCGAAGGTCTGGAGGTCGGATAGTGAGGATTGGGGTAAGGGTATAATTCGTATTGATGGTTATACCCGGCAGAATGCTGGTGTTGGTATTGGTGAGTCTGTAGAGGTGCGTAAGACTGAGGTGGAGCCAGCTAGCCGTGTTGTTTTATCCCCTACCCAGAAGGATAAGAAGTTACCTACTACCCGTGATATTAAGAATTTTTTGAGGCGTCAGTTGCTTAAACGGGTCTTCACTGAAGGAGATATTATTCCTGTGAAGGCGCCTATGCAGAAATCATTTTTCCGGGACTCAGGTAATTTAGTGCCTTTGGTAGCGGTTTCAGCAGAACCTGAAGATCAAAACCTGATCGTTACTGAAGATACTGAAGTTGATATTAAGAGCCAGCCGGTCAAGGAATACGACTCTGTCCGGGCTAGTCGAATAACCTACGAGGATGTTGGTGGTCTGGAGGATGAGGTTCAGCATGTGCGTGAAATGATTGAGCTGCCTTTAAGACATCCAGAGGTGTTTAAACGGCTTGGCATCGACCCACCAAAAGGAGTCCTATTGCATGGCCCACCAGGAACTGGAAAAACATTGATCGCGAAGGCTGTGGCCAATGAGTCAAGAGCCAACTTCCGCAGCATTAACGGTCCGGAGATAATGAGCAAATACTACGGAGAGAGCGAACAACAATTGAGAGAGTTGTTCCAAGAAGCCCAAGAATCATCTCCATCAATAATATTCATAGATGAACTCGACTCCATCGCCCCAAAAAGAGAGGAGGTCGGTGGTGAGGTTGAGAGGAGGGTTGTTGCCCAACTACTCTCACTAATGGACGGCCTAAATGAAAGAGGCGAAGTAGTAGTTATAGGAGCAACAAACCGAATATCCGGAATCGACCCCGCCCTAAGAAGGCCAGGCAGGTTTGACAGGGAGATTGAGATTGGGGTTCCTAACATAAAGGAGCGGCAAGAAATTCTTAAGATCCATACCAGGGGCATGCCATTATCAGAAGATATACAGCTCGAAGAATATGGAAGTCTAACCCACGGCTATGTAGGAGCCGACATAGAAGCCCTATGTAAAGAAGCAGCAATGAAAGCATTAAGAAGATTCCTACCAGACATAGACCTAGAAAACAACCGGATACCAGAAAAAGTACTAAACGAACTCATAGTCCAACACAAAGACTTCAAAGACGCAATGAAAGAAATCGAGCCATCCGCCCTAAGAGAAGTCCTACTAGAAGTACCAAAAGTAAACTACAACGACATAGGCGGCCTAGAAGACATACTACAAGAAGTCAAAGAAAGCATCGAATGGCCATTACAAAAACCAGAATCATTCCAGAGAATGGGCGTAAAACCACCAAAAGGCCTACTACTATTCGGACCCCCAGGAACCGGAAAAACCTTGATAGCAAGAGCAGTAGCAAACGAAACCGACGCAAACTTCATATCCGTCAAAGGACCCGAACTACTCAGCAAATGGGTAGGAGAATCAGAAAAAGGCGTAAGAGAAGTATTCAGAAAAGCACGCCAGACAGCACCCACAATCGTATTTTTCGACGAACTCGACTCAATGGCACCAACAAGAGACAGCGGAGACAACAACCGAGTAACAGAACGAGTCGTCAACCAACTACTAACCGAAATCGATGGAATCGAATCACTAGAAGACGTAATAATAATCGGAGCATCAAACCGACCCGACATCATCGACCCCGCCCTAATGAGACCCGGAAGATTCGACCGCAGAATATTCATACCAGTACCCGACCAAAAAGCCAGAAAAAAAATACTAGAAATACACACCGAAAACATGCCCCTATCAAAAAACATAGACCTAAACGAACTATCCTACGAACTAGAAGGCTACGTAGGCTCAGACATAGAATCACTCTGCAGAGAAGCAGCAATGCTAGCCCTAAGACAAAACATCCAAGCCAAAAAAATAAACAAAAGACACTTCAGAAAAGCAATGGAAACAGTATACCCAACAGTAGACGAAGAAACAAAAGAATACTACAAAAAAATCGAAGAAATGCTAAAAAGCAGACCCGACAAAAAAACAAAAGAATCAATAATAGGATACCGCTAAACCAAAAACAAAAAACAAAACCAAACAAATAAACCAAGAAACCTTAAATATAAATACATACATAAAAAACCAAATAGATACCCATCACATAAAAAAATAAACAAAAGGAGAAAAATAAAATGGAAATCCCCGTAACCAAACTATCAAAAAAAGACATAGTAAGCTCAAACGGAGACGAAATAGGCTCACTACACAACGTAACCATGAACCAAAAAACAGGCGAACTACTAGACCTAATAATAGAACCACACAGAGACGTCGACACAGAAAAATACCAAACACAAGAAGACTACATAATCATACCATTCAAAAACGTAAAAGCAATAAAAGACATGATAGTAGTCAAAACATAAAAACCAAACCCTAAAACAAACACCAACCAACCTATATTCAGAGTTGGGGGGGGTTTGTGGGTTATCGGCCTTGGTATAGGCGTCTGGCTAGTTTTTCGGCCAATCCTTCTTTTCTTATTTTCTCAGCAACCCTATCGATATCGTATTCTATTCTATGTAGTTTGCATTCTCCTGTTGTTGGATTGAATTTACAGTAGGCTGCTCTTTCATCCTGGTCTCTGGGTTGGCCTACACTCCCAGGATTAAGCACCACCCCCTCCTTAAACTCCTTCCTCATCGGTAGGTGGGTGTGTCCTAAGACCAGATATTTTGATTCAACCTCACTGATCATACCCCTCAACTTGATGTCGATTGTTGTTGGACATACATACTCTTCAACCGATCTTGGACTGCCATGAGTAACTGTAACCCTAACATCGCCAACATCAATAGTTAACCGGTCCTCTAAACCAGATAGATACTCGATTTCTTTTTTATTGAGTTGGTTTTGGGTCCATTCTACGGCTTCTGCGGCAAATGGGTTAAACCATGAGACATCTCCAGTGACCACAGCTCTATCGTGGTTACCGATAACCGACCTAACATTATGTTCTCTAAATAATTTGATTACTTCACTTGGGTAAGGGTTGTATCCAACTATATCTCCTGCAGATAGAATCAAATCTACATCCCCAATATCTTCCAACACTCGTTCTAGAGCTAGTAGGTTTCCATGAACATCCGAGATTAAAGCTAACTCCATACTACAAAATATAACACTTCAACTCCAATAATAAATATGGTATTACAATGCGAGGCCGCCTCTTCTTACCACTAGCACTACCACTCCTAATCATATTCTTCATCATCCCCTTCCTACTAGCATACATCGTACTAACAGTAGGAGCTGTATTAGGTTTCACACCACTAACAACCCTACTAATCTATATGGCAATCCTAGTAGGCAGCATCGTTAACATACCAATAACAGAAATCGAAAAAAAACAAATAATGGATCAACGTCCATCTTTTTTCGAAACACCATTCCAACAATATAACGAAAAAAAATACACAACCATCGCAATAAACCTGGGGGGCGCATTAATACCAACTTTAATCTCAATCTACCTAATCTTCGGCCTCACCCCAATAGAGATATTAGCCACTTTATCTTCCTTATTAATAGTTATTTTTGTTTCTAAAGCGTTTTCAAGGATTGTTAAGGGTGTTGGGATAGCGATGCCAATGCTAATACCACCAATAACCGCAGTAACCGCCTCACTACTAGCCACAATAATCTTTAGCACCGGACAGGCAAACCTCGCCAAAATATCATTCGCCTCCGGAGTACTAGGAGTCCTAATAGGAGCAGACCTCCTAAACCTACATAAAATAAAAAAAGTCGGCGCAGACACCATAAGCATCGGAGGCGCAGGAACATTCGACGGAATATTCCTAACAGGCGTCTTCTCAGTAATATTCTCAATCTTCTTCATCTAACCCCAAAACAACCCAACAAAACCCTTAATCATTGGTGTTTTTGGTTTTATTTGGTTGTGGTTAGTTTCGGTTACCTATTCACTAATGCTAACTTTTTTGTCTTGGTATTTTTTGGTTAGGATGGGTTTGTTGAGTCGTGTTAGGCGTTTATCTGAATCAGGTCAGTATGATGTGGTTTGTGGTGCAAATCATAAACTTCCGGTTTTTAATGCTAAGTCGAGTTATGGGTCTCACTCGATGTTGAAGCTTTTGTTATCGAATGAATGTAAGTTTGATTGTTTGTATTGTCAGAATAGATGTTCAAACAATGGGACCTCAATAACTCCGGTGGAGGTTAGTAGGTTAGCTAACTACCTAAAAAAGGAGGGGGTTTGTGGTTTATTCCTTTCAAGCGGTGTTTACGGTGATGTTGATTCTGTTATGAGTGATTTGGTTCGAGCGGCAGAGCTAACTCGAGAACGGGGTTTCGATGGGTATATTCATCTTAAAGTGATGCCTGGAGTTAGCCGCCACCATATAAAGAGGACGGCTGAAGTCGCAGATAGATTAAGCATCAATATAGAAGCTCCAAACAACAACTACCTAAACGAACTATCATCAATCAAGGACATGAAAATCGATATTGAACGGAGGTTGAGGTGGATCGATAAAATGGATGTTAGCCATTCAACACAATTCGTAGTTGGAGTCCTCAACGAAAAAGACCAAGAAATACTCGACAAAACAAACGAACTATACTCCAAATACAACACCCAGAGAGTATACTACTCCGGATTCAAACCACTAAACAACACACCCCTCCAAACAAAAAACCCAGTACAAACAGGAAGAATAGGAAGACTATACCAATCAGATTGGCTACTAAGAAAATATGACTATAAACTCAAAGAAATAAAACAAATTCTAATAGATGGAATGTTGCCGGATAGAGACCCTAAACTAGAGATAGCGAGAAAAAAAGAACCAATCAACATAGAGATAGCAGACATAAAACAATTGATGCGGATACCTGGAATCGGCCCAAAAACAGCTAGAAAAATACATCAAAACAAAAACCACATAAACAGCCGGAAAGACCTCAAGAAAATAGGAGTGCCTAAAAAATCAATCCCATTCATCGAGATTAACAAAACGAAACAAAAGAAATTGACTGGATATTAAGCTGGTCTATGGTTATTTTTTGTATAGGTTGTTTCCTTGTGTGTCTATTGCTACTGTTGTTGGTAGGTTTTTGATTTTTAGTTTCCATATTGCTTCGGGCATTCCTAGGTCTAGCCACTTTACATCCATTACTTCCGTGATTTGATCTGATGCTAGTGCGGCGCATCCACCGGTATATGCGAGATAACAACAACCATATTTTTCCATTGCTCTGATTGCTTGTTTTCCGAGCCCGCCTTTTCCGATCATTGCTCTGATTTTGTGTTTTTGTAGTAGTTTTGGAATGAATTTGCTGAGCCGAGTGCTTGTTGTTGGGCCTGCAGCCACTACTCTCCACCAATCGTTTTTCTCCATTAAAGGCCCACAATGATATATCACTGCTCCATCCAAATCCAACTCTATATCATTTTCTAAGATTCGTTTGTGAGCAGAGTCTCGGGCCGTATATATAACTCCAGATAACTGGACCTCATCTCCAGCCCTTAATTTCATTATCTCGTTTTTGGAGATTGGTGTTATTATATTGGTATTGGTTTTTGTCATTTTTTAGGCCTCTATAGTGGTGGTGGCGGTTCTGGTTGCCCAACACTGAACATTTAATGCAACAGGTAAGGAGGCTGTATGGCAAGATGCAGTCTCTATAGAGACTCCAAGGGCAGTTGTATCTCCACCAAGCCCCATCGGCCCAACCCCCAACTCATTAACTTTTTCTAAAATCTGGTTTTCCATCTCCCCTATCTCTCCTTTGCTTGTGTTTGGTTGTTCCATTAAAGCTTTTTTGGCTAGTTTTGCTGAAATATCCAGGCCTCCACCAATTCCCAGTCCAATGTAGATAGGTGGGCAGGGTTTAGCTCCAGCCTCACCAACCACCTCAACTACCCACTCTGGGATTTTGCTTGCTTCGTCCGGTAGGAACATTTTTTGTCTAGCAACATTCTCCGACCCCCCACCCTTAACCAAAACACCCAACTTAATTTCATCACCCTTAACCGGTTCGTATTCTATATGTGGAACTCCCCTACCAGTGTTGTCGTCCGTGTTTTTTCTGGTTATTGGGTCTACGATGCTTGGACGCATCGGTAGTTCTTTTGTAGCGTCTCTAACAGCTTGCTCTAATGCCTTTTGTATTTGAAAATCTATTTGTAGGTCTCTTCCTACTTCGATGTAGAATGTGATTAGTCCTGTGTCCTGGCAGATTGGTTTGTTTTTTAATTTTGCTATTTCTAAGTTATCGAGGATGTTTTGTATTTGTTTCTTTGAAACGCCTTCTTCTTTCTGGTAGGTTTTCTGTAGTTTTTTTTCAGCCCAACCTGGCAACTGTGTCTCCGCTTCCTGAATCAGTTGATTGGCGGTTTTTGTTAGTTTTTTCTGTAGCTCCGTCATTTTATTTCCCTTACCTATTTTTTTGTTTTTTCTCTAGGATATCTATTTATGTTGGTTTTGGTGGTTAAGTTTTATAATAATTCCTCGTCTATATGTTGCGGAGATGTCTAGTCTGGATAGAGTTGTTATGAAGTTTGGCGGTACAAGTGTAAAGGATGCCGAAATGATAAAGAAAGTAGCCTCAATAACCCACGAAAAATATAGTGGGGGTGTTGAGGTTGTTGTTGTAGTGTCGGCTATGTCCGGAACCACCGATCAACTACTTGAAATTGGTGAAAACCTCAAAAAAGGAAAAAAACAAAAAGCAAACCAACTAATCGACGAAATTGAAACCAGACATAAAAACACCATCAATCAAGTTATATCCGATAAAAAATTGTTGGGTGAGGTGTTGGGTGAGGTAGGTGAGGTTTTTGGTGAACTTAGGTTGTTGGCTGATGAGATGGATAACTTTATTGATCGTTCTTTTGATTATTTGATGTCTTTTGGTGAGAGGTTGTCAGCTCCTATTGTAAGTGCAGCTATCCAGGATATAGGGGTTCCTTCAACACATCTAACTGGGCGTGAAGCGGGTGTAATAACTAATCAGTGTTATGGAAGTGCTATACCGCTCTCAGAAAGCAACAAAAGAATAAAAGAAAGCGTCCTCCCCCTATTAAATGAGTCTGTGCCTGTTATTACGGGTTTTATTGGTTGTTCTAAGAATGGAGATATAACAACTCTCGGTCGGGGTGGGAGTGATTACTCTGCTTCAACCATTGGTAGGGCGATTGATGCAGATGAAATCTGGATCTGGACAGATGTAGACGGTCTATTAACCACAGATCCATCTGTTGTTCCAGATGCTAAAACCTTAAAACGTATTTCATATCGAGAAGCCATGGAACTATCCTTTTTCGGAGCAGAAGTCCTACATCCAAAGAGTATTGAGCCGGCAATAGAAAAAAACATACCGGTAAGAGTTAAAAACACATATAAACCCAGTTTCAAAGGCACATTAATAGTTAAAGATGAAGAGAAGGTCGAGGGAGTGGTTAAGGGAGTTTCTGCTGAACGGGATGTCGCCCTCGTAAACATAACTGGAATGGATATAATTGGGACACCAGGCATCGCAGCAGACGCATTTGGAGCCCTAGCAAACGCGGACATAAACATAATAATGATAAGTACAGGTTCCTCAGAACCAACAATATCCCTACTCGTAGACGAAAAAGACCTATCAAGAGCAACCAAAGCACTAAAAACCGAGTTCTCAGACAACACAATCGAAGAAATAACCAGCGACCCCGAAGTCTCAGTAATAACAGTAGTTGGAAGCGGAATGGCCGGAACACCAGGCATCGCCGGAAGAGTCTTCACAGCAATAGGTCGAAAAAAAATAAACATAATAATGATAAGCCAAGGATCATCCGAATTCAACATATCATTCGTAATCAAAAACAACCAAACAAAAAAAGCACTCACACAACTACACAAAGAATTCGGACTACACAACATAAACTACTGAAAAAATAAGAAAATAAGTTTATAAGATTCTATTTATTGTAATATTTATTAGTATTATGAAGCCTCTTGTTAGTGTTTGTTTGACAACGTATAATGGGGAAAGATTTCTTAGAGAGGTAATTGAGAGTATATTGAGTCAAACGTATAGCAATTATGAGTTTATTATTATTGATGATGGGTCTACCGATAGTACTAAAGATATTTTGTCAGAATACCATAACAATAGTAAAATTCGGATACATCATCAGTCAAATAAAGGACGGGCAATAAGTCTTAATAAAACAATTAATTTATCTAAAGGACGTTATATTGCAATTATTGATGACGACGACCCTTCTAAACCAAAAAGACTTGAAAAACAAGTAAAATTTCTTGAAAAACATCCTGAATATGGTTTAGTAGGAAGCTATTGGGGGAGAGAATACCCTGACAACCCTGAAAAAGAAAAAGAAGTTATAAAACCACCGACCAAAGACGAAAAAATAAGAAAAGCGTTTCCAAGATACAGTCCATTCCTACATAGCTCCATACTAATAAGAAAAAAAATCTTAAACAAAAAACCATACAACGAGAATCTAAGAAACTGCTTAGACCTAGATTTATACATAAAAATAGCCAAAAACCATAAACTAGCAAATATACCCAAAGTACTCGCAAAACAAAGATTCCACGAACAACAACATTTCGCAAACCAACTAAACCGCAAAAAAAACCTAAGAACAGACTCAAAAATCAAAATAAAAGCCGTCAAAAAACTAAAACTAAAACCACACAACTACATATACCCAATAATGATATACCTATACACATTCCTACCCACAAAAATACAAAAACAAATCAAAAAAACATTCAAAAAACACTTCATAGCAAAATAAAAAAACAAAAAAACTATAAAAACCTCATCAACACTAACAGAATTCAATCTATTAAATTAACTTCTATCTAAATTCAACAAATCAGATTTTAAATAAATAACAAAAAGTTCAAAATCTACATCAGAATCTATTGAAAAAACATTTTCTATATAAGCAAATATGGTTGATCGTAAATGAAGATATTTTGTAAATCATTCCCTCCCCATCTAGGTGGAGATGGCATACTTGTTGAAAACTATTTGAAACATGGAGAAAGAAATGCCCATGTCTATACAGTAGGATCTGGAGAAAGCCCCGATAATGTCACATTCCTTTCACCAGAATATGATAGTACTTATCGGAAAAAAGCAAGAGAGATTGCTTCAGATGACGAAATGTTATGGGTTCATTCAACAAGACTTGGAATCGACCTAAATAAAAAAATGACGAAAAACGATTTTCTAACCGTACATGGGTTATTTGGATTAATTCCTAGGAAAACAGATATATGGTGGAAACACTACCGAAATAAAATAGCAGAATACATATATTTCAAATTTCTATGCAACTCACAAGTAACAGTCGTATCCCCTTACTCAAAAGAAAAACTATCCAAATACATAAATCCACACCACATACCAAATGGAGTAAATTTCACTGGCTTCAAAGACACAGAAAAAGAGAAAAAAGCAGTATTCCTTGGAAGACACCATCCACAAAAAGACCTAAAACTTGTAACCAAAATAGCCAAATACCTAACACAACAAGGATACCAAGTACATATAGGCGGAAAGCCAAACAAATACTCACTCAATCAAAAATGGAACAAAATAGACAAACTAACACACGGATACCTAACCGAAGAAGAAAAACAAAAATGGCTAGAAGAAAGCAAATACCTAATCCAACCATCAAAATGGGAAGGGTTACCAATAACACTAATGGAAAGCCTAAAACATAAATGCATACCAATAATCCGAAACTACTCAAATATAAATAAAACTGACTTATCAAAATACTTCATATTTGTAAATCAAAAAAACTATAAAAATAAATTACAAAAAACAGAATACACAGAACATGATTTCAAAAAACTAAAGAAACTATTAAACGGAAAATACAACTGGAAAAATATAATAAAACAATACGACAAGCTATTCACAGTAAAAGAAAATGAAATATGAATTATTTTCTACATGACATGCATTCGAACTTATTTACTTTATAAAAACAAAAAAATCTTTTAACGTCTTTATAATTTTACCCTGAAGTATACATATTAATTTTAATATTCTAAAATAATCATCATTTTTACTTTAAATTCTAAACGTTAAATGTGATAAATAAACCAAATATAAAACCAAATATATTTTTCCTTATTTATTATAAAAACAAATAGCTAATTAAATTTCAAAAATACTATCCAGTCTTTAAAAAAATAAAACTCAATTTATTGCGTTCAAATGAAACATTTTAAGTAAAAAAAGTATAAACTCTCTAATTATCAAAGATAATGAAAATAATCAGATATATATTAATTTAAGGCAAAATTGACCAATAATCGAAACTCGAACAAAAAATAATATAGGAAAGTTCGAAGAATATGAAAAAAATAACCGAGAAGATAAAAAGAACAATTTGGAGCCTTAATTAACCTGAAAAATCTTAGGATAAAGGGGATTCCCTATTTATTGAACTACAAGAAAAAAAACAAAAGTGAAAACAAAATATTAAACCTAAAAATAATTTCAAAAAGTAATTTTGTGGTTTTTCCTCTGTTCTTTAAGCTATAAGGATTTAAAGATATCTTATCAAACAGAATTTTTAATAAAAACGATTAATAAAAAACAGCTAAATTCAAAGGAATTTAAATAGATTTTTAATATAGTAACACTAGAAGAAATATTAGTAATACTAGAGAACTTGATTTTTTATTTAGATCGAGAAATCTTTAAAAAAGCATTCTTGATGTGGAAATATGAAGTTTGTATCGATATTGAATGATGGTTTTGTGGATGGGTTTATTGCATTGCTTAATTCTCTTATTCAAAATTCCGGGTTAGATACGATAGATTATACTATAGTTGAAATTGGAGAAGGTATTTCTTCTATTAATAAAAAGAAAATTAATTCAATGGCTTTAGATTCTAATGTCGAAGTTGAACTTAGTTATTTTGATTCTAAAGGACTTGGAGAAATAGCTTTTAATTCATCCTTATTTAATGATAAATCTAAATCTCTAAACATTAATAAATTACTTATATTTAACCTTCCTTTCGATGAACCTATTTGTTATTTAGATGCAGATATGCTTTGTTTAAGCGATATTAAATATTTGAAAGAGATTGAAGCAGGCTGGTCCTGTGAAAAAGGCTTTTATGCCGTTCCTAACATTGGAAAACTTCCTCCTAAATCTATAAAAAATCAACCTATGTTTAATGCTGGCCTATTTGTATTTCGCCCAGATGAAGAAGTCTTCAATGAAATAAAAACATTCACAAAAAACTTTATGACAAAAAATAGAAATACAGATAAAAAATACTTACAATATAGTGACCAACGCATAATCAACGAATTCATATACAAAAATTACCCTAATTCTCTAAAATTATTAGGTTTCGAGTGGAATGCAATAATAACTTTAAAACACCATAACAAAGGTCTTTGGCGTTATATCAATTCAAGTGACGCTAAATTTTACCACTATACAGCTATAAAACCATGGAGAATAAACCCAAAAACAGCATATAAAGATTATAAAAAGAGAAAAGGAATTAGAGGTAAAATAGGATATATATACGATTATATTTCCTCTCAAATCTTATACAAAAATGAAATAAAAATTTGGAAAAACTACATACCTAAAAATAGGGAAAATAATCCAATATGATTTATTTCACAGTAAAATCATATTTTATATGAAGTGGTTTAAACAAAATGTTAGAAATCAAGTATTTTAGTTAAAATCGAATATAACAAAAAACTAACATCAGAAAAAAGCTTTAAACACACCTTATAAAACTTTCTAAATAAAAAGAAAAGTGTGGCAAATTCTTTATATACTTATGATGAAAACGTCCATCAGTTAAAAAAATAATTTTAATTTTCGTTAAGAGTTTTTCATTAATTCATTTATATCTGGGTGGTTTAAATGGTTTTTAGCTCTTTTACTAAGTTCTTTAATACTTCCAGAATTAATAATTTCATTTCGTAATTTTTGCCATTTTTTGTGACGTACAAAAACCCTTACCGGAATTTCTTTTATTCCAAGTATTTTAGCTATACATACTCTATTTCTACCGTCATCAAATATTAATTTACCGTCTCTACCAATATTAATTAATATTTCCTCTTTGAAAGATAATTTATGATTATGAATTGAAGGAGTTTCTCCCTCTTTTTTTAATTCATCTTGTGTTTTAAAGCCTCCCTTCTTAATGCTGTGGTATAATCTGTCAATTTCTTTAAGATAATTTTTCTTAAACTTTTTAATTGACCCATACCTCGGATGGGATTTTGAATGATTTTTTATTTTTTCCTTTTTATTTTCATAAAATTCGGTTTCTTCCCATGGAACCCCATTTTTAAAATGTCTTTTGTAAGATTCATATCTAGTAGAATTTTTAAACGGTACTAAACATCGATTATTTTTTGCTGATTTTTGTTCAGCTCCACACCTATTAATATCCCAGTTACCAGAAAAAATATAACTAAATCTTTTCAAATATCTGGAAGAAAATCTTGGGTGTATTTTATATTTTATATCAATGGGATTAACCTTAATTATCTTACATCGACTCGGAAATTGGCTCCTATATTTTGATTTACAATAAAAATAATTAATGAAAGATCGAATGCTCCTAGGGTTTTTTATTTTGACTTTACTATATCTATAAACCGCAGAAATAACCCCAAAAAAGCCCTCTACTTGATATATTTTTACAATCCGGTCTTTTATACGCATACAGCCATCCTATATTATATCTATGTAAATAGTTTTTACGTCAAAAGTTACATTAGAAATCAAGTTAGGTAATTACTATTTATAATAGAAAATAAAACCTAAAAAAGAATAAAACGTTAAATAATATTTACTATAAAATCAACCTATTAAATTTAATTGAAAGTTTTATTGAAAAAAATTATAAAGTTTATAAGAAAAAGAAGTAATAAAATGACATACATTGAGTTTATAGGTCCACCAGGAGCGGGTAAATCGAGTTTGCACAAAAAAATAACCAAAAAAAGCAATATATACGGTGGGACTCCTGAAAAAGCTTCTGAAAGGGCGTTTTTAGATAATTCAATATTTGACACTAACATACCTAAACACTATCAGATTTTATATCAGTTTTTTCCAACCCCATTAAAGAAAATCTTTTCAAAAAAAGTTCTTAGAAATTATTTATCACCCTTTGTTTTAACTGATTTTATGTTAGAACACCAAGAGTTCTTGGAAGTTCTAAAAGATATCTTGAAAAAAGAATATTATAAAAAAGAAAGGGTTTTACAAATCATATTGAAAAAAAGTGAAAACTATCAGTTAGGTATTTCAACTATTAGAGAGAATGAAAAGTTACTTTTAGATGAAGGATTTGCAATGGGTGCTGCTATTATCTTATGGTTAAGTAAAACGAAGGATTTTTCTTTTCAAAATTATTTTAAAACCATTCAAAAGTATTTTAATGCTGTCCCAATTCCAAAAACCCTTATCTATGTTAATTGTCCGCCCAAATTATGTATTAAAAGACAAAAAAATCGAAGTAACGTTATCGTTGAACAAAATTGGGGTGAAATGTTAAATCTTCAAATCAAACATCAAAAAGCTTGTGAAAAAGTAATTAAATACCTGAAAAAAGAGAAAGAAGTTCAAATTATTAATATTCAAAACGAAGGAGAAATAGAAGAAAATAAATATAAACTAAATGAAGTAATACAAAATTTATAGTTTTTATCATATATTTTAGCCATAAAATAATACATAAATCCATTAAATATGAAAATATGTCTAAAATAAAAAAATCATTAAAAATTATTAAACAACAAGGATTGAAAAATTTTGGCCAAGAAATTTGCAAATATACTTTATTAGAAAGCCCTATCTCTTCGTTTTTGAAAACAATATTAGGTGAGAAGACAAACCATGAGTTTTATAATTATTTCAACTTGGGTTACTGGCCTAATATAAAAACCCCCGAGACCTTTAATGAGAAACTGTTACATCGTAAATTGTATACAAATAACAAGCTTTTTTCCATTGTTGAGGATAAATTTAACGCTAGGAGCTATGTTAATAGAAAACTAGAAAATGATATTCTACCAGACCTATATCATGTCACAGAAGATCCAGAAACTATACCTTTCCAAGAACTTCCTGATGAATACGTTATAAAGCCAACACACTTGAGTGGACCAGTAATCATACTGGATAAAGATACTGACCTTGAAGAAAAAGAAATAAAAGATAAGTGTAGTGATTGGCTAAAAATAAATCATGGGAAAAAAAACAAAGAGTACTGGTACGAACAAATAAAACCACGTATAATCGTAGAAGAAAGACTCAAAACTGAGGACTCTTATGTGCCCTTGGACTTTAAATTTTTTGCTTTTCATAATAAAGTAGAGTATATCCAGGTTGATTTTGATAGATATGATAACCATAGAAGGACAATATTTGATAAAAATTGGATTGCTCAGAACTTTAAAATAAAATATCCAAAAGGACCTAAAATTCAAAAACCAAGTAATTTAGAAGAAATGATTGAAATAGCAGAAAAACTAAGTGCAGATTTTAATTTCATACGAGTTGATTTATATAGTCTAAACAATGAACGAATCGTTTTTGGGGAATTAACCGTGTGCCCAGAATCAGGTGCAGCAAAAATTAGGCCCTTAAAATATGATTACAAACTAGGTGATTTATGGAGAAAATAACATAACTATTTGAACTATAATTAATCGTATATTGTTTACAATCAATGGTTCTCATTTTATAAAAAATTCTTCCAATTCTACTTAGGTATATCCCTCTATCTCACCACCGATCATTGCATTATACAGTTTAACTCCCTTGCCTTCTAATATAATTTTAGCAACAGTATTTGCCTTTTAATTTCCTCGTTAAAATACTTAAACAAAATCTTGTTTCATTAAGATTCATCAAAATGGTCTTTTCGATATAACTGTAATAAGCCGAGCCAACAGCATCATCAAACAAAAAATATGGTTTTTAAGCTTTTTATTGCTATCTCTAATTTACCATCATATCAGTTTAAAAATTTTTGTAGGTACGGACCCGAGGGGATAAAATCGCTATAGCGACCGTATATCCGTTATTACGGTTGCTATGTAGTTGGTTACCAAAAAACAAACCAAATCGATTCGATAACATAATTATCAATGATAAAATGGACGTAAAACCATATAAAACTTTGGAAAACACATTTAAAAATCGTGATATAACCACATCAAAAACCCTAAAACCATAAAAAACCAGTTATTGATAGAGATATGTTGAAGAAAAAATTAGTTTTTAAAAAAAATAGAGTTAACTTAGATTTCTTATACAGATATTAAATAAACAAGAGCTTTATAGTAAAACTGGAGTGATGGCGGTCAAATTAAATTAGAATTTGGTAAACTATTTTTACTCTATTAAAACCAGATTCTTGGCCAACTTCTGAATGGATTAGCAAAAATTAAAACTAATTCAAATGATTGTTCCCTTTTTCAAATAATACATTCAAATAATAAAACGTTATTTAAGTTTCAATAAAACTCTCCTATCAGAAATAAGTAATAGATTACTACTGGTTTTGATTTCATTGATTTCGTTTTCCTAATTGATATCAGATATTGAAATAGATTAAACCATCAGGAGGGGGGTTTCTTAGCCTTTTGACATTATCTTTTGATTAAATTTGCCTAAAAATATACAAAATATAGCCTTTAATTCAAAAAAAGAAGACTTAAGGTTCTTGAGCAAATTAAGTCTTAGGGGATTATAAAGATGGATATTGAAGATTACATTAGTAAATTAAAAAAGTCAGAATTTTCCGATTATTTGGAATTAGATAAAAAAAGACGAAATCAAGTATATGAAAGCACATAAATATAGATTTGAAAAAATATTAGATAGATTACCTGAATCCTCAAAAGAATTGAATTTACTTGATATAGGGACAACTCCTTTTACTCTTTTTCTTAAAGAAAAATATCCAGACTATGAGATTTCAACTTTAGATCGGACTGATTTAATGGAAAATCGGTGTAAGGAGAAAGATATCGAATTTAAGTCTTGTAATCTTGATAAAGTTTCAATTCCATTTGAAGATAATCAATTTGATATAGTTATTTTTACGGAGGTATTAGAACATATTTTTGCACCACCTAGTAAAGTATTAAATGAGATAAATAGAATACTAAAAAACAATGGTAAATTGATTATAAGTGTTCCTAATATTGCCAGTTTACATCGAAGAGTGAAACTTTTATTGGGTAGAAATCCATTACCTCATCCAGATAACCAATTTAAGAAAGATTGGGTTCATGGCCATGGTCATCTTCATCTATACACAAGAAAAGAGCTAATTTCAATATTAAAAGATTCCGACTTTAAAATTAAATCAAAAAAGTTTTTACAACCAAACATATTATCTAATCCAAAAAATGAAGGAAGCACTACCCGTATAGTAAAGACCATTTATTATACTATCACAAAGTTGTTTCCACCTTTCAGAAACATTATCTTTGTTGAATGTATAAAAAATGCATAAACCTTATATATCGCTCTGAAATTCAAGATTTTATTTGTTATTTTTTGCTTGAATAAAAAGAAGAGGGTTTAATTGTTTTAATTTTTTAACGGGCCAACCATATATAGATACGTTATCAAATATGGATTTCAATTCATTAATTGTATATGTGTAATTGTAATATCGATGTCCTGTTCCATGCTTATTTCTGGGAACGGTCTTTAGAAATTCCTCCAAGGAATAATCAAAATAACGAGAGACTCCATTAGGTGTACCTCCCCTATTTGGATATACAAAATTCTTGGCTAAAAAACGTATTAACCCAGAAAAACCAACTTCAACCGGAGCAGTCAGATATAAAGCTCCATCGTTATTCAGACACCTATCAACTTCAGTAAAAAAATTAATTCTCTTATCTTCTGGAATATGTTCCACGACTCCAGCTCCTATTACAACATCAAACAAGTTTGATTTAAATGGGAGAGGGGGTGCTTGACCTCAATACTATTTAGACCTTTATCTTTTGCAATTCTAGCTTTTTTTTGGTTGATTTCTAAGGTAAAAACTTCTTCAAATTCATTTGAAAGAATTTTTGATTCGAGTTCAGAATAACCTGAACCAATGGACAACATATATCTTCCGGACGGAATAATTTTTGAAAAGTCTCTTAGGCGTTTTATATTATAATGCTTAATAATTTTCCTACGAAGCTTTGTCGGACTTTTCTTTCTTCGGCTTTCAGACGGATCAAAATTATCATTCTCAATCATTGAATCTACCTTAATCTTCAAAAATTAAATAATTTTACTTGCATTTAACAAAAAAAAGAATTCTTATTAAATTTTTATTTAAAAGTTTAATATATCTTCATTTATTATATTTAATAAGATGGATAAAATTAGGATGGGTAAGCGTTTGTTGTTTGTTTTGGTTTTATTGGTTGGGTTGTTTTTTCTTAATGTTGGGTATGCTGAGTATCAAGTAGAGAACGAGATTTTGGCGGAGGAGCTTGCTGAGGGTTATGGTGAGTATGTTGGTGGTGAGTTTAGTGGTTCTGGTGAAGTGGTAAGTGTTTCTCCCCTTGTTATTTCTATTGAGTATGGTTTGGATAGTGAGTTTAGGTTGGAGTTGGTTGGGGTTGATCGGGATGTTGAGGAAGGTGAGATTTTATCGGTTTATGGTGTTCTGGAGCCAGATGAAACCCTTGAAGTAAAAGACATGGTAGTTCAAAGCCAAACCGATTACCTCTATATGTATCTAGTTTCTATATTCGGTTTATTAATTACGTTGGGGTTGTTTTTCCGGTACTGGAAACCCGACTTCAACAAACTGGTGTTTAGGAGGAGAGAGTGATGGCAGACCTATTCACCCACATAGCAACTGTTTTTATTATCCTGAAATTACTTTCCTGGAAAACAGAGTTTATAGAAGATAAACTAATACCAGTTGGGATGATAGGAGCTATAATACCAGACCTATCAAGACTCGAAATTATAATACCAAGCCCAATAATAGAACAACTCGGCATTCACTACACATGGTTCGGCCTACACACTCTTGTAGGAGCCACAATAACCTCAATCATACTAACTTTGTTTTTTGAAAAGCAACATAGAACTAAAGTCCTAATCCTATTGGTTTTTGGAGTAATATCCCACTTAACCCTAGACTTCTTTCTAATATCACCCTCTCCAGAACAATACGCAATACTATATCCTCTTGCTTGGGAACCACCAACAATCGGGATATATCTATCCACAGATAAAATACCAGCAATACTAACAGGAACAGCAGCAACAACCATAATACTGATTGAAAAAACCCGAAAAAACAAAAGACAGTAAATAAAAATACCCAAGATTTTTAGGTAAATAGTTAAATCACTTCAACCAAAATAATGAACATTAGCTGAAAAAATAGTTTTCTAACTATCTGTTTCCTTTCTTAATAAGTGGTTTTCACTTTTGTTCAGGAGTTTTGTTTGTAGATAAGTTTGTTGTGACAACAAGTTGGGATGGCGGTCATCCTCTTGACTTAAAACTGGCTAAACTATTAACGAAATACGATATACCGAGAACATTCTACATACCAATAGACAATATCGAAAGGAAAAACATGGACTCTAAACAGATTAAGGATATATCTAAGGAGTTTGAAATTGGAGGGCATACATACCACCATAAAAGAAAGAACTATCTAAAAAAGAAGCATACCAAGAAATCAATTAATTCTGCTATCCAGGAGGAAAATATAACAAAAACCATCCCGAAATAGTTGAAAAAGCAGGATTCAAACTATCCAGGACAACAAAACCAATCTGATACACAAACCAACAAAAACCCTTTGAACTAGGAACAACCGTACAAGTTGGATCGATCCATCGAGGACATTATATAGGCTATTTAAAGAAAATCAGATCGATGGAAGATTTGGGTTTACCGATAAAATTAATTTTAAAGAAAAGAGCATTTGGCGGTTGGTTTGACATAGCAGAAAGGTCAATAGAAATCCTCAGGGAAAAAGGAGGAATGTTCCATCTACGGGGGCATTCCTGGAGTATAGACAAAAGAAACAACTGGCAAAAACTGGAAAGAATACTCAAAAAACTATCAGAGATTGAAGACACAACCTACGTCAACAATGCAGAGCTAATTAGATACTTATAATTAGGAGGGTTTATCTGGTTAATATAGAAGTCAAAAGCTATAATTCTATATCTATGGTGGATAAAAAGCAATGGAACAATTTAGTTGAACAAAGAAATCTAGGAAGTCTTTTACATAGGTATGAATGGATAAAATCTGCTAAAGAATCGCTTAATAATGATTTTAGACATATTTTTGACTTCAAAAAACAAAACCCAATTGGTATATTCCTAAACGCCATCAAAAAAATTAAATTAACTCCATTTAAGGCAGAATTAAGATATTTATAGGTTATTTTGTTTCTTTTTTGATTTTATGTAGCATATAAAGATGATATATGTTTGTAAGTTTGCCTTTGATGCTTTGGTTTTTAGTATTTTTTATTTTATTTCTTTCTGTTATAACGTATTCTTTTAATAGATTTTTTATGATTTTTTTGTCTATATTATTTATTTTTGAATCTATTTCGTTTTGATAGCCTTCTGCAAATTGTTCAAACAGTTTTTCTGGTGACCACCAGTCAAGTGGTAAAAAATTAAAATGAGGATACAAATTTAGTCTGTATAGAGAGTATTTGAACCTTGCTAAATCTATGTGAGGTGGACCTATACATCCTTTTTTCGATGGACTGGGAAAATCGATTAGATATGCTTTGTCATTCTTAACTAATATATTATCAGGGCTTATATCTCCAAATGTGCTTGATACATAATTTAATCTACTTTTTTTCAATCGTCTTAAAGAAATCTTTGTTTCTCCCCTTATTCTCCAATAACTGCAATAGTTCTCTAAATTTTTCTTAGATTTCCAATCCGGTTTAATAAAAGTCTTGTGGAATTTTGCTAATCCATTACCAACCGACTTAAGAATCATTGATAAATAATCAGAATCTACTGGTTTTCTTCTAAGAAGAAGTTTTCTTAAATCATTTCCTTCAATATAGTCCATTACTAAGATATCTCTATCTAAATCAACTTTCCTTACTTTAGGACAGTTAATATTTTTTTGTTCTGGATTATTTTCAAGGGTTTGATGGAAAATTTTTTGGTAATAATATTCGTTAGACGTTCCTAAATGACCTTCTCCATGTTATGGATAATTCTTCAGCAAATACTTTTGTTTTTTATCATTATCTAAAAAAACGTATAGCTGTGTTTTACCTGAATGAGAATGATTAACTATTTTGAAATTCGAATGATTTAGGAAATTCTCAATAAAACTAATAATTTCTTCATGCTCCATTAATCACCAACTCCAGTCAATTAAGATATTATAATAACGAGAACTGTCTTAATTAATTCGATACAATTTAAACTAAACTTTCCGATTGAATTATTTTTTTTCCTTTAAAAGCTTCTTTAAGACCATAATTATCTCATTAATCTTAAATAGAATTAAATTTAACCTATAAGTAGCTATAGCTGTATAGAAACTATTCGATGATACTCCAAGGTATGTAGATTTGTAAAAAAATAAGCATAAAAGCTTAAATTCAGTAAAATATATTTGATTTAAGTAGATTTTTAAACTTTAACCTTTATTTAATTGTTTTATTTAATATATCGATTGGTTTTTGACAAAATTATCAATTGGAAGCCATTCAATCGGCGACAGAATTAATTAAATTAACAACGGTATAGTATTCAATATAAAGTTTATACTCTATATAATACTGTATATAGAAAGTAGGAGGTCTTTAAAAATAATATAGTGTTATAGTGTTCCTTTTGGTAAGGAGATAATTGGTTTATCTCAAGAAAACAAAAAAGCAAATTTGTGATTAAAGATTAAAATGATTTACCAAAACTTTTTATACTTAAATTGGAATGACGTAGGTAAATTTGATTCATCAATGGAATTAAAAACCATGGGGAACAAAGAGACTTGGTATAAAGTGGAGGCATAAAATGTTTTTAGGGTTATATGGTTTTTTAACAGTGGTTTTGCTAACAACAAGCTTTTTTATTTTGCTAGCTGGAGTTTTCATGGCTTATTTCGGTAGAGGTAAAAGCAGAAAAAAAGGGATATACCTAGGTATAGGTGGAGTAGTCCTTGGTTTTATTACATATTTAACTTACTACTTTGATTTATGGGGTGGTCAAAGTTTTATAGAGATATTGATACCTAGCATCTACTATATAGGTGCGTTCATAATAGGTTTAATAATAGCTATAGGAATTTTCCTATTAATAATAATTAAATCATAAACTCTTAACCAAATATATCTATATAAACAACTTTTGAATTAGATAATTAAGTAGAAGTGGTTTATTGTTTTTTTGGGTTATAATTATTAGATGGAAGTTCAATTAAACTAGCTGTGTTAATCGGTTGTTTATTTTAGGTTTTTATGGTGGTATTTTGAAGATTCTGCGGGTTGCTGGGGATATTTATCCTGAGGTTGTTGGTGGTGTTGGTCTGCATGTTCATGAGATGTCGAAGATGCAGTCGGAGATGGGTCATGATGTGACTGTTCTTTCTAAAAAAACTGGAGAAAAACCTAATAGGGAGTTTAGAGATGGATATGAACTTTATAGATATGATCCGGATATAGAGTTGTTTGGGAACCCTATATCTCTGAATGTATTTAATAGATTGAGGAGTTGTGTTGGTGATTTTGATGTTGTTCATGCTCATTCTCATCTTTTTTTCACCACCAATCTGACTGCATTTTTAAGTAAATTTAGGGAGACACCTTTGGTTATTACGAATCATGGTCTTGAGTCTCAAACCGCTCCATTATGGTTCAGTAATCTCTATAACAAAACTCTTGGGAGATGGACATTCAGACAAGCAGACGCAATAATAACCTATTCAAAAGAAGAAAAACAAAAAATAAGAGAATTAGGAATTAAAAACAAAATAGAAACCATACATAACGGAATAAACACAGATACCTTCAAACCACTCAATCAAGTTGAAGAAAAAAACCAGATCTTATGGGTAGGTCGCTTCCAACCTGGAAAAGGAGTTAAACACCTAATAAAAGCATTCAAACAACTCAAAAACAAAGGATATAAAAATTTAAAATTAAAGATGGTTGGAGAAGGACCATTAAAAAAAGAAATAATCAAAAAAACCAAAAAACACGGCTTAGACCAATCAATAATATTCAAAGACTTCACTCCAAATAAAGAAATGCCTCAACTATACAACGAATCAAAAGCCTTTATCCTACCAAGCCTTACCGAAGGCGTACCCAGAACAGTGCTAGAATCACTATCATGCGGAACACCCGTCATAACAACCAACCTACCCCAACTCAAACAAATAGTCAACGGATGCGGCTACATGGTACATAAAAAAAATCCCCACCAACTGGCAGAAAAAACCTCCAAACTCCTAAACAATGAAACTAAAAGAAATAAATTTAAAGAAAACGGCCGCAAAAAAATAAAAAAACACTACAGCTGGAGCGACACAGTAAGAAAAACCAACCTCGTATATAAAAATCTAATCAACTCTAATCAATGATATACTCAAACTAAATAAATAATTAAAATTACAAATTAAGCTTTGAAATATCTTTAAATATAACTAAAATCTCCGAAAACTAAATAAAACAGAAAAAAAGGTTACAAAAGATTAAAAAAGCAAAAAAAGAGGGATTTGAGAAAAATAATTAAACATATTATAACATTATACCATTCTATAGAGATAATTTTTTAAATAAACAGTATTTTAGCCAACTACTATCCAGATTCTAAAGGATATGCTTAACGTTTGGAATATATTATTACACAAAAAGGTCTTAAGAAATTTAGTAATTAGAAAACAAAATTTTGAAAAAAATAGGATAGTGAAGAAATATCGTGAAGAAGGTGGAAAGGGAATTAAAAATATATTTCGAAGTGATACTTTATAAAAAACTTTAGGGTTTTATCAAAGGATTAATTAGTTTGGTGGTTGATTTGAATCTTATCTCACCTATAAGGAAATTTTATTATTTAAAAAGATTACAGAGAAATCAATGGAAAGGTTTAGAAGAATTGAGGGAGCTGCAAAACAAAAAACTTAGAAAGATTATTAAGTTTGCATATGAGAACATCCCATTTTATCACGACAGATTTAGAGAAGTAGGAGTAAAACCTCAAGATATCAAAAGTAAACGGGATTTAAAAAAGCTACCGATTTTGACCAAAAAAGAGATTAAAGAAAATTTTGAAGATATAGTAAACCCAGAGCTTGATTTATCAGAAGCTAGGGTTGTACCCACTAGTGGGTCAACAGGAACCCCATTAAAAGTAGTTTATGACCAAAGGGGCGATGATTTTAGTAAAGCTGTTAATTTAAGATCCCATATAGAGAATGGTTTAAATTTTTACAAAAAATGGGCGATTATGGGAGATGCTCGAACTGTTCCACCCCAAACATTTTTTCAGAAATTTGGGATATTCAGGATTCAATATATAAATCTTTTTGATGATGTAGAAAAACAAGTTCAAGATTTAAAGAAAATCCAACCGGATGTTTTTACAGGATATCCCTCTCAAATAGAGTTGATAGCTGAATATCTTAATGATAACAATGATGAATTGAATATAGAAACAGTGTTCACTACAGCAGAACTGTTGGACAATATAAGTAGATCAAAAATAAGTAAAAATTTTGGTAGTGACGTTATAGACCTGTTCGGCTGTATCGAGGTGAACAGAACAGCATGGGAATGTGAAGAACATATGGGATATCACATGGATATTGATTCTGTTGCAATAGAATTTACAAAGAATAATAAGGAAGTTAGCCCAGGGGAATGGGGGGATATCATATATACTACCCTTTTCAATTACGGTATGCCTTTAATAAGATATGATGTAGGAGATAGAGGCGTACCAAGTGATGAAGCCTGCAAATGCGGAAGAGGTTTACCTTTGATGGATAAAGTGCTAGGAAGGAAAGGAGATTTTATAAAATTAAAAAATGGAAAGCAGTTATCACCAATACCATTCCATCTAGCAGTTAAACACACAAAAGGTATTGAAGAAGCTAAAATAATTCAAAAGAAGAAAGATCTAATAATAGTGAAAATTATTGGGAATGAAAACTATTCTAAAAAAACAAATTCTAATATTCGAAATAAAGTTAAAGAAATATGCGGGAAGAATGTAGATGTAAGAGTTCACGAAGTTGATGAGATTAGAAAAGATTCTTCAGGGAAAATCCGGATGGTAAAATCCGAAATTAGCGAAACCTGATATATGACGTGAAATTATGAATGAGATAAGTATCTGACAAGATAATAGTTATAATATAGTTAACATACAGGGTGGTCAGGGAGGCTATCATCATCCAAGCCCAAAAACCATGAAGCGATATAGGTTTATTGCTGAAAATGGATCGGATATAGTAGCGGAACATCACACTCACTGTATTGAAGGATATGAATCACATAAGGAGACCCCTCTCTTTGATAGTTTAGGAAACTTTCTATCCACCCCTTCACTCAGAAAAAAGTTATCCCCATTACTGGTTTGAAGGTTACTCGGTTTTACTACATATAACTAAAGAGAATTTAAATTTTGAAATAATACCTTATACGCAATGTAACAATAACAGTATTTCAATTGATATAGAAGAAGCGTCCAAAATTAAAGATAAAATAAAAAAACTTTCAGCTAAAGCTCAAAAAGAGGAGGTAATTCAATCAAAATGGATGGGGTTTATAAATAAAAAACCAAAAAAACCCAAATACGATAGAGAAAGAGAAGAGACAAGTCACTTATTCATAATTTTAATAAAAATCCTACTTATGAATACTAAAATAAATAAAAAATTTTAAAACAATTTAAACGAATTATTACCTGCTAAACCTATAGAAAAACCGCAGAAGAACACTAGAACGGTATATAAATAAAAATAAATAAAAAATAAGGGTTTTTACAAAAATGAGTAAGAAGATAGGGTTTTTTAATACAGAATTCCCCTCCTCTCCCCCATTCAACAAAACTGAAACAAATTGCTCAGGTGGTGCAGGCTATTCCCTAAGAGACACAGTATTGAATATCGATAAAGATAAATTCAAATGCACAATTATTTCAGTCGGCTCAAAAAACCATGTACAAAAAGAAAAAATAAATCAAAATACTAGACTATTTAGATATCCTACTTTGGAGCCATTTTTCTCAAATTATGGTAGCCCATATAAACTAATACCAACCCCACAATTTGTATTCGGACCCTCAAATAAACAATTTGACTTAATTCATTGTCATTTAGGATACCCAGGGGCTGGCCTACCTGCCCTTTACTATAAGTATAAAAACGGTGTCCCGTTAGTGCTCTCTATAAGAGGGTCACTTAACGCTAATTGGGGTGGTTTAAAAAGAAGAATAGGGATGGAAACGTATTTAAATACTGTTATGCCTTTATTGTTACATAAAAGTGATATGGTTGTTGTTCCAACTGAAGGATTTATATCAGAAGCTTCTATCTTGAAGGGATATGAAGACGAAATTAGAGTGGTGAATAATGGTGTAGATTTTGCAGCTTTTTCAAAGAAAGAGGCCAGTTTAATTAAGGATATTCCTTATTATCAGGAGCTAAAAGAGTTTAATCAGAAATTGTTATTTGTTGGAGATCTAGTTGAGAGGAAAGGTATTAAAACCTTAATGGCTGCATTTGAAAGTGTCATAGATAAATATCCATCTACTTGTCTTATAATAGTTGGAAGCGGTCCTTTAAAGGAATTTGTTGAAAAAAGGGCTGATAAAAAAGGTTATTCAAATAAGGTAATCTTAACTGGATATGTATCGAGCCAGGATAAATTGGCTAAATTATACTCGTGTTCCGATTTATTTGTGTTTCCATCGAAAGCAGAGACCTTTGGTAGAGTTCTTCTTGAATCAATGGCTGCGGGAACACCATGTTTAGTAAGCGATATCGGACCATTAATGAGCGTTATTAAAAAAGGGGAAGTTGGTTTACATGCAGAAGTTGATAACCCAAGGGACTTTGCTGACAAAATAATTGAGTTTTTCGAGATGCAGGATGAAGATAAAAGGATGTTGGAGGAGAAGTCTGTTGAGTATGCTAGAAGGCATTCTTGGAGTAATGTTGCTAGGCAGATGGAGGAGATTTATATGGAGTTGTTATCTTGACTGAGTTCGATTCAATCGGGATTGTTCGTTTTCCTGCTAGTTCGGCTGGTTCTAAGCCATTAAGTAACTTAGTTTCTATATGTAGTTCCTTTTCTGATGAAGTCTATGTGGTATCTGGAAATCAAGGTTTTGAACAGACACCTGATTCAAACAAAATTAATACACATCGGGTTAACCATAAGAGCGGAAATAATATCTTTACAAGGACTTTAAGATATCTCTTTAGCCAGATTAGGATGTCATATGGTATATTGAAAGAAAAAAAAGTAGATAACTACTTGTTCTTCTGGTCAGGATACCTACTACTACCTCTAATAGTAGCGAAACTAATGGGTAAAAACACTGTAATAGCTCTTATGGCTAAGCCTACTAGCTACAATAAGGATTCAGGTCGACACAATATTCTAATTAAATTTAGTTTTTGGTTATCCGATGGAATCATACTCTACTCAGAGAACTTGTTGAAGGAATGGGGGCTTGAAAAATATAAAAATAAAACCGAGTTTGCTTATGAACATATAGTTGATTTCAGTACTTTCAACTTAGATAAATCTTATTCTGAAAGAGAATATGATATTGGTTATATTGGCAGGTTTGAAGAGGTTAAAAACGTTATAGGTTTTTTAAAATCCATTCCTTTACTCTTAAATTCAACAGAGTCAGTTAAAAATGTTTTTTTAGGTGGTGATGGAAGCCAAAAAAAGGAAGCTATGAAGTACATCGAAAATGAAAAACTTGAAGAATATATTCATTATGAGGGTTGGATTGAACACAATCACCTCCCAGGATATTTGAATGAATTAAAGGTTTTAGCACTTCCATCTCATTCGGAGGGATTGCCTAACATTATGTTGGAAGCAATGGCATGTGGAACCCCTGTACTAGCTTCACCAGTAGGTTCAATTCCAGATATAATAGAAGATGGAGAAAATGGATTTATATTAAAAGAAAACACACCCGAAGGTATCGCAGAAAAAATAAAAGAAATAGATGAACTTGAAGAATCAAAAAAAGAAGAAATTGCTAGAAAAGCTTATAAAACAGTAAAAAAACACCATACCTCTAAAAAAGTAAAGGAAAACTACAAACAAACCCTTAAACATACATTCAAATAAAAAAACAAGAAAATAAACTTTTATATCTTATAATTGGTTTTATTGAACACGAAATTTATTATCTAACACGGAAATTATCACAGAAAGGGTTTTATATGAATGTATTGGTTACTGGTGGCGCTGGATTCATTGGCAGTAATTTAGCAGAGGAACTATCTAAAAATCATGATGTAAAGATTTTAGATAATCTCTCTACAGGTAAAATCGAAAACATCTCAGAATTATTGAATAAAAATAATGTTGAGTTTATCGAAGGAAGTATCACGGATTTAAACTTGGTTAAAGAGAGTTTAAGTGGTGTTGATTGGGTTTTTCATCAAGCAGCTCTGGCTTCCGTACCAAGGAGCGTAAAAAATCCTGAAAAAACAAACCAAGCTAACATTGATGGTACCTTGAATGTTTTAACTGCAGCAAGAGACCTAGGTGTCAATAAAGTTGTTTTTGCATCTTCTTCATCGGTATATGGTGGCGGTGAAGACCTACCTAAAAAAGAAAATATGAGAGCTAGAACGTTGTCTCCTTATGCTGCATCAAAATTAAGTGGAGAGAAATATTGTGAGGCCTTTCATGAAGTATATGGTTTGGATACGGTCTCTTTAAGGTATTTCAATGTTTTCGGCCCTAAACAAGATCCTGGCTCGGAGTATGCAGCAGTGATTCCAAAATTCATAAAGCGCCTATCAAACGACCAGCCACCCGTAATCTATGGGGATGGTCAGCAAACCAGAGACTTCACATATATAGATAATGTGGTTAGGGCAAATATACTGGCCGCTAAAAAGGATGAGCTCGGTGTTTTTAATGTTGGTTGTGGAGAAAGATTTTCAATCGATGAGCTTGCAAGGAGCCTAGCGGAGATAATGAGTAAAGATATAGATCCTGTGTATACTGAGCCTCGTGAAGGAGATGTCAGACATAGTTTAGCGGATATAACTAAAATAGAAGAAAATTTGGGATACGCTCCTGATGTTGGCTTTTATGAAGGATTGGAACAAACTGTTGAGTGGTATAATGAAGCTTATAGATAAACTTTTAGAGAATGAAGCTACAGTCTGTGTTATGGGTGTTGGTTACGTTGGGGAAGCTCTTATAGAGGAGTTTTCCAAAAAAATAGATGTTATCGGTCTCGATATCAATCAAGATAAAATAAATCGTTTAAACGAAAGAAATGATAAAAATAACCTTGAATACACTACAAACCAAAATCGGATTTCTGAGGCTGATTTCATTTTGATTGCTGTACCTACTCCTATAAAAGATGGAGAGCCGGATCTCAGTATTTTGAAGGATGCTGCAAGTACTGTCAGTGAAAATTTAACTAAAAATAGCGTTGTGGTAGTTGAATCAACTGTATATCCTGGAGCGACTGAAGAGGTTGTTAAACCGGTTCTAGAGAAATCTGGTCTTGTTTGTGGTAGAGATTTCTCGATAGGATACTCACCAGAAAGAATAAACCCAGGCGACGATGAACACACATTAAAAACAATCACCAAGAATATAGCAGGATATGACGAAGAAACCACGGAGTTACTATCCAAATTATATGGGAAGGTTTGTGATGAGGTCTATATTGCTGAGGATATACGTACAGCAGAGGCTGCTAAAGGTATAGAGAACATACAGAGAGACTTGAACATAGCTTTGATGAATGAACTATCCTTGATATTTGATAGGCTGGATTTGGACACAGATAATGTTCTGGAGGCTGCCGCTACTAAATGGAACTTCCATCCCTATGAACCTGGATTAGTAGGTGGACATTGCATACCCGTAGACCCATACTACCTCCTACATAAATCAAAAAAAGCAGGATACGATCCAAAAATAATCACCGCAGGAAGAGAAATTAATAACGAAATGCCAGAACACATAGTAGATTTAGTCCAAAAAAATCTAGAGAAAGTTAATAAAAAAATCAGCGATTCAAAGATACTGATTTTAGGATTAACTTACAAAGAAAACGTAGCTGACACCAGAAACTCACCAGCCAAAAAAATAGCAGAAAAACTTAAAAAAAGAGATGCAGAAGTCTACGGACTAGACCCCTACGTCAAGGAAATTGAAAAAGAATTCGAGATACAGGAAGTAAAAGACATAGAGGATTGCAATCCGGATTGCACAATTGTAAGTGTAACACACAAAGAATTTGAAAAAATTACCCTAGAAAATTTGAAAGATAGTATGAAAGAGAACCCAGTTTTAATTGACGTTAGAGGTAAATATAATAAAGAAAAAGCCATAAAGAAAGGATTCTATTATAAAAAGCTATAATTTTTTTAATAAATAAGTGTATTATACTTTATTTCTATTCTATATTACATTTTATTTAAATAAATGTATATGTTTACTGTTGATTTATTTAATAGATAGTTTAGGATGTCTGAATTTAAATATAGTAATTCAATAAATAATTTAAAACGAAGAAATTAAAAGTAGTACTAAATCCATTCATAGTTTTCTTGAAATTTGAAAACAATTTCTATAGTATGAAATAATTATTCTAAAATAAAGTTTAGATTATTATTTTACAATTAATTTTTTTATTTAGATTTATTAATTATCTTTAGATTTCAGTAACAAATAAGTAGAATTAGGTATGTTAAGATTGTCAAGGTCTTTTTGATGTTGGATAGAAAAGAATTGTTCCTATATTTTGGGTTGGTTTTAGGGAGTGCTGGATATATTTATTTTGAGCTTCCTTTTAGAGAGTGGGTTGTGCTTCCTGTATTTTTGTTTCTACCTGGCTTTTTAATATTGAAGATTTTTGATTTAGATTCTCTTAGAAACTGGGGGGTTTTTTCTTTCTCATTAGCTTTTAGTATAGGGTTTTTGATGGTATCCGGATTTATTTTGAACAATACATTATTGTATTTAGGAGTTAAAAATCCCTTGAATTATCTTTATCTTGGCGTTTCTGCAATACTACTAATTTTTAGTATATTGGCGGTTCACTTCGGGAGAAATAGTGGTTTTGTTTTGGATGGATCAATTTTTAGTTTAAATCATTTGGAAATTTTCATAGTTTCATTGTCTGTATTTATTTTTGCCTTGAGTGTTTTTTCAGCTAATTTTATGAGGGCCTATGACGTTGTTTTTTATTCTTTTATTACTTATCTATCGATAGCTGTAGGATTGGTCGCTATATGGATTGTTAAAGACAAAATAAATGAGGGTATGTATCCATTAGCAATACTTTCGTTTTCTCTTTCGATTACCATTCTATTGGTATTCAAATCGAGTTATTTCTATGGACATGATGTTTATTCTTCTTATTACTTGGCAAATAGTATTTCTTATGCTGGTTACTGGAGTATTTTATATGACGGTGGATTAACGAGTTCCTTGAGTATTACGCTTTTACCTCCTGTTTTGGAGAGTTTTTCAGGGCTTGATATGCTTTTGGTTTTTAATTTGCTTATAACGCTTGTTCTTGGTTTAATACCGGTTATACTTTATTTGGTTTTGAGGAGTTTTATCAGTCCTTTCTGGTCTTTTATCGGTGCGTTTTTCTATTTAGCTAATATGTGGTATGTGACAGCGGGGAGTGGTCTTAGGACTCAGATGGCTTTTCTTTTTGTTGCCTTGTTAATCTATCTTTTATCCGGGTCTATAAAGGTGCATTGGAAGAAATATTTGCTGTCTGTTTCTGCATTGGTATTTATTATATTCTCACATTATGCGACAACCTATGCATTTATTTTTATTTTGTTTTTTGGTTATCTATGGACTGTGTTCAACAAGAATTCAGGGGTTTTATTTAAAAAAATGGAAATCTCCGATATATCTTTACCATATAATACTCTGACTAGTCTTTTGCTCACTTTATTAGGCTTTACATTTATCTGGAACAGCTATATATCTGCTCCATTTGAAAGCGCCGTAAGAGTAATAGAAAGAAGTTTACTTGGATTTTTCTATGGTATAGAGGAAGAACATACATACAGAGATACATTAACAGGTCATGGAGCCGAGGCACACCTATTAGAATACCCATTAACGGTTCAGATAGAGTTTGTGCTTCAGTGGTTAATTATCATCTTCATCGCTGTTGGAGCCATCTATATATTGTTGAAAAATCTGTATCCAAAAAGAAATTTACTGAAAACACCAAAAGACTTGGAATTAAACCAGTATTTTGATTCTGAATATTTTGCACTGGCTGTTGGAGGGTTTTTTGTTGGAGCAATTCTTTTAATGCCAGGACCCGATCCAGGTATGGGAATCAGTAGAACATGGGGACTTTTATCTTTATTCTTCCCAATACTATTCATAATCGGTGCAAACCTACTTCTCAAAAAAACCAGAAAAAAACAACTAACCATAATAATATTGCTCGCCATCTTCTTTCTAAGTCTTACAGGATGCACCTACTATGCATATGACAAAATTGGCGAAGAACACAGGGACATAGAAGACTTTAAAGGGAGTGTCTTAAATAATATTGATGAAGTTAGGGGTATGCATTACGAAATCTATGACTCAGAGATACATTCAGGAAAATGGACATCTGAAAATATAGACGATTTAAAGAACGTCTATACTGACCATAGAGGATTGGAAAGAGTTATCGCTACATTCTATGACAGTGGCTACGTTTACGATTGGGATAAAAGTTGGACATGGTTCTATGATTATAGTTTTGAGGACTTCGAGGAGATTGATGGATATATCTACTTAAGACATGTTAATGTGGAACAAAACGAATATAGAGTTGGAGGGTTTTTTGATTACGCTGATTTTGAACCAATCTATTTAAATATGCATAATGCATCTGAATTTAATAAGATATATTCAAACAACGGTAGTCAATTATTTAAAAAATAAAAACTGTTGGTAAAAATAGATTAATTTTTTTTAAAAATGGCTAGGTTTATAGGGAGAAACTTGTAAAAGGGTGGTAAGATCAAAAAGATATTAATAATCATTAATAGTTTAGGGTTAAGTGGTGGTGCTGAGCGGGTTGCAGCAGAACTAGGTTCCAGCCTGAACTCCCTTGATTATGAAGTAACCTTCCTAACATTTAGAGATAGGGATTTGGAGTATAAATATAACGCTGATACTATATGTTTAAACTTTACTAAAGGCGATTCTAAAGTTAGAAATATTTATAACAGCCTTAAATTAGCTAGAAAGGTTTCAAAGATATGTAAGGAAGAAAATATTGATACATCCATATCTTTTTTAACTTGGCCTAATATTGTATCGGTTTTAAGTAAAAAATTATTCAGAAATCCAAGCAAAGTTATATTATCGGTTAGAAGCAACCCCTTAAGAGGATATCAGTTGGAGAAAAGGTTGCTTTATCCAAGTTCGGATAAAGTTGTGGCGTTAAGTAGGCAAGTTGAAGAAATTCTAAATACGAGGTTCTCATTAAACAATACAACAACCATATATAACATTCAGAATCCTCAAAAATTTATAGAAAAATCCAGAAAACAACTACCAAAAAAACATCAGAAGTTGCTGTTAAATGGTTTTAACTATATACATATAGGGCGTTTACATCCTGTAAAAGGGCAGTGGCACTTATTAAGGAGTTTTAAAAAAATATCAGAGGAAAAAACCGATTCAAAGCTGATAATTTTAAGTGACGGCAGATTAAAAAACAAATTAAATACTCTAATAAATAAATTGGATTTGGAAGATAGTGTATTCTTGTTGGGTAAAGTAGAGAATGTCTTTCCATACCTAAGAGAAAGTGACTGTTTTGTATTCTCCTCCTATTACGAGGGTTTTGGGAACGTTTTGACTGAAGCACTTTCCCAAAACCTACCTGTTATATCTACAGATTGTATTGCTGGTCCAAGAGAGATACTCTGTCCTAACACGCCTATCGGAAAAAAATTAGAGTATCCCTATTATGGTGAATATGGAGTTTTAGTTCCAACCTTTCAAGAAGAGATGTTTTTCAAGAGTTTAAAAGAAGAACCTCTTTCTAGAGAGGAAGAGATATTTGCTGAAACAATGAAAAAACTTCAAAACGACGAAAAATTAATTGAAAAGTACTCTAACGGTAGAGAAAGGGTTGAAGACTTTAAAAAAGAAAAAATAATCAAAAAATGGGAGAAGGTTATTTAAGGAATATGGTAGGATTTCTAAGGTTGGAACATTAACTTATCTTTATAATTATAATAGAGCCATAATAATTACAATAGAAGCTCTATTTTACAAGCATATTGTTTACAGAAAATTCTTGAAGACAATTTTCCGGAGAATACGGTAGTAATAATCGATAAAAAAACTTTATCTCGTAAAATAAGTAGAATTCATACATTAAAACCCAATAAATTGTCTGAAAGTAAGTTTTGAATCTCCAAAAAGTTTAAGAGACTTCAGAAAACTAATAAATGAACAAATTAAATTATATAAAACATCTACCTGATTTTGACAAAATTAGCGTTAAAGATGACTATACAAAAAATTTTAAAAAAAAATGGTGTCCAAGAGAGGGAAAAAGGTTCTCGAGCCACCAATAATATTTAGTTTCAAAGAAAACGACCTTAAAAATAAACTCAAAAAAACAACACCTATAAAATAAACTTCCTTGTTAACCTGGTATAGGGATGGGTATCTGAGATGTAACAACCAATCTACAACTATTTAACAAACAAAACACAAAACAAAAAATAAACTCATAGAAAAAGGTAAAGAACTAAAAAACGTTTCCTAAATATCTTTAATTGTTCAAAAAAAGGAAGAATAAAAAAAGAAACAAGCATAGAAAACACAATAACACCAAACCCAGATAACAAAATAATAGCCAAAAAATAGTTAAATCGTATTTTTATTCGTAATTTTATAAAATTATATACTTCTAAATAACATAAAGAATTACAAAATATAATGGTTGGTTCTTTATTGAAGATTAGGAGATTATATCAAAAAGCTTTGCTTAAGTATAAACAAGATGGAGTTATTCCTTTATTAGATTTAGTTTTTAGATATTCACTTAATAGATTTAAAATTTTTTATAGACAAAAAAAATATAATTACCAGTATGGTAGGGCTTCGCCAGACCCTTTAAAACTAATAAAAATCCCAACTTCTGAAGCAAAATATCTGCTTGTACCAAATGCCAGTAGTAAGTACCTGTTAGACGGTTACAAAATATTAGGGGGGGAGTGGGATAAAAACTATTCTAATAAGAAATTTTACTATATCGCTAATCATAAAAAAAGCCCAGAAAATTTTAAGGGATTTAATTTAATCAATTTTAAGAATTTTGTTTTTTACACTTCTATAAAAATCATTTTAAGAAAAATATACCCTGGGAAGAAACAGAGTTCTACAACCATGCTGTAAAAAATATGCCAATAAGTAACCGTTATAAATCTTTAAAAAGTATTAACTCTCAACTTAAAAGTCTGGATGACCTTTATAATGACATCAAAAATAATGGGTATAAAACTCAAAGAGAACTATTAAAAAACGATTCTGGAATATTTGAACCTACTGGTAAGAAAAAACCTGAAATTGCAGAAGTAACAGTGAATATTGGCAGAGATGGAGAGTTTATTTTTGATGAAGGTAGACATAGATTCTGTATAGCCAAAACTTTAAACCTCGAAATCCCAGTTAGAGTATTTCTACGGCATAAAAAATGGCAAAAACTCAGAAAAGAAGTTTCTAAAGCAACAGAAATTGAGGACCTAAGTGAGAAGGCCTTAAAGCACTTGGACCACCCTGACATGGAAGATATAAAAAAACCTTTAAACTAAAAACCCGAGATTTACAAAATTTATATATCTACCCTCCCCCCCTCTTTTTGGTTTTTAGTTAAATCAAGGCCAGCAGTCAAAAAAACCTTGAAAAAAGTTTCCGCAAAGGATTAAAATCCTTAAAATCTGAATCCTCAACAACGACAACCTCCCTATTTTCTCCAAGCTTAGCCTGCTCCTTGGGGTATAGATTTATACTAAAGTTTCGTAGCACCCGTTTGAAAGTCAATAACTACTCCACTAAAGGAGTTTCGAGTAAATAATTCAGGCTTTAACCCAAAAACTCCTCAGCGGACTAAAAGAACAGCCCCACTGGGTGTTTTGGTTTAGTATGGAGAGAAAAAATATACCTACAACCCCAAGACATGGGAAACAACGAAAGCATATGACCTATATACATGGAGAGGATTTCAAGAAAGCCATAGAAACCTTTAAAGAATATGATGTTTCGGGCATTGAATATATGTTAAATAGTTTAGGGTATTATGTATAAGTTGACCTTGACAATGTGGTTCCGGACGGAGAGGTGATCAAGGAAGCCCAGGAAATAATAAAGAAATTAAACAGCTACACTAAATTTATTCTCTAAGTAAATGGTTTTCACGTTATTGTTCGGGGAAAAAAGAAACGGATTGAGCGAGAACAGCCTTAAAGAATAACCCCAATTGTGAAATAGAAATATACGATAGACAAACTGAGCCTAATCAGATAATTGATAGATATTTCAGAAGAAAACGACACCAAGGTCAAGCAAAAGGCTAAAAACGCTAGCGAGCATCACCGCAATGAACTACACTAAAAAGCATTGAAAGAAACTAAATTTAAGGAATTATATAATGACGACATATCTAGTCATCCGAGTCAGATTGAGGCCGACCTTGCGTTGATGAGTAAGATTGCTTTCTATCCATAGAAATATCCGAGTAAAATTGAGAGATGATTTTTCCATGCTTCTCCCCTATCGACATTCATAAATATAGCACCACCGAATACAGATATTTATATCCACCTAAACCATTTCCAACAAAATCTCTAAAAATCAGATAATAAAACAGAAGAACCTACAACAACCTTTCGTCCATTTATCTCTATTTCATTTCAGTCTTCAATATTCTTAATAACAATCTCATCTAGACCTTTATCAGATATTAAAAGATTTGAACCATTCCCTAAAATTCTATAATCATAATTCTTCTGATTAAATTCTATTAGTAATTCTACTAATTATGCTCTTTTTTTGAATTAGGATATCTGCACGACTCCCACCTATCTTCAGAGTAGTATGCTTTGAAAGAGGTTCAACCTTATCTTTCATAATTTTAACCCATAACTATTGTATTATTTCATAAATCAACTATCTTAGTCGATTCTAACTTGAGAGCCACACTAAGTTTAAAGTTTAACACATTAGTTGTTTTAAATCTGTAAGACTTTTTTTGTGATTTTTAATAGTTTTCTTCTGATTTTCGGGCTTATTGTTAGCAATGTGGATAGGTAGATGATTGTTCCTAAGATTATGTATGCGATAGTTTGTGTGATTGTTAGTGGTTCTGTATATTGTAGTGGTATGTATATAGTGATAGCCATTATTATTGCTGAAGTAAATTCTTTTGTAATTTCTTTTGTGGGGATTTTTATATTGATTAGGTTTGATAGATATCGGTAGGACATGGTTAATGCTATACCTAGTGATAATACAGTTGCTATTGCAGCTCCGACCCATCCGATCATATATATAAGTATGAAGTTTGCTGATACATTTAAAAATATAAATACAGCGTATACGTTGAAAGATAGGTCAGGTCTATCTAATCCGTTGATCACCTTTGTCATAACTGCGTTGAAACTACCCAGTAATTTTCCAACTATTAAAATTGTTAATATTATATATCCTATTACAAATTCTTCGCCAAAAATCTTTAAAACACCTTCTCCAATTAAAATTGCTCCAAAAATACCTGGAAACGCAAATATAGGTATATAAATTAATGATTCCGTTATCAAGCTTTCTATTCTACTTATTTCTCCATTTGAAGCTAAATAACTAATGTTTGGGAATAAAACTGAAGAAATAGCTCTTGAAACATAGAAAAACACGCTTGCAATCATCCAAGCAATTTCATATATCCCAATATACATGGGCGATACAAACAAACCTAAAACCAAAACATCAGTCTTGGAATATACCCTTGTTTTAACCGACCCAAGCCAACTATATTTAGCAAAATCGTATATACCCTTATAATGGCGTCTAGAAGGCTTTTTAAGCTTTATAGACAACAATATTGCTCCAACAACCAAACCGGCTAAATAACCAAACAAATAACCCAAACCAAGGCCTACAGCACCTAAACCCAAACCAAGCAAAACAACCCAAACAAAAACTCTAACAGCCGACTGAACCAGACCAAGAGAATAACCTGTAGCTACTCTTCTCTCACCTTTTAATCCATGTTTAATTGGTTTTTTAAGAACTATAAAAAGAGTGGCTGGAAATATAAGATAATAAAGAATTTCACTACCAATATAAGAGATAAATTGATTTCTAAACGCAACCAAAATAACGCATAAAAAAATGTATAAAACAAGATTTATAGAGAAACCTGCAGCTAAAAACTCCCCTTGCTCTCTATCCTCACTAACCCTCTTAGTAACAGCACTACCAATCCCAAAAGTAGTAAATAAAGTTAAAAAAGAAACAACAGCAGTAAACAAATAATAAATACCTAAAGCCTCAGCACCAGCAACTCTAGCGGCATAAGTAACACCTAAAAAACCAATTACCGCCACACCTATTTTAGCTAAAAAAACCCCAATAGAAGACTTAGAAATACTCACTATAAACCACCTTAACCCAACAAACAAAACCTACCCATCACGATCGAACAAACATCAAACATGTACAGACCAACCACAATCATTCTGTTTCCAGTTTAATTAAATCTAAATCAACTAAAAACCTCTTTAAAAAACAAAGACAACATATACCAAAAAAACCATACAAAAAAATAACCAAAAAAAAAGATTAAAAAAAGCAAAAAACAGTTAAAATATTTAAATATACATCAAACATATAAACCTCAATAAATGTATTCATAACTGTAAAATTAATAAAAAAGCTATAAATAACATTATGCTAAAAAGGCATTATATCGTATTTTTAAAATTTTTCAAAACATATTTAAAAAATGTTCATCGTTATAAAAAGTTATTAATTCGTTAAGTTATAGATGATACTTTGTATATTTATTCTTTTATTTTTAAAGAGTTGTATAGGGATTTTATTTTTATAATTTTCTTTATTTTTACGCTAGTTTTTTCTATCCATTTTCAAAGTCTTTCTTAATGTCATTCATATCAGGATGTTTAATTATTTGTTTCCGTTCGTTAAAATCCATATCTTTATATCTTTCCCGGAGTTCCTGCCATTTTTTATGCCGTACAAAAATACGTACAGGAACTTCTTCAAGCCCCAACAATTTAACTATAAATAAACGATGCCGGCCATCATCAAGGATGAATTTGCCATCTCGCCCAATATTAACTAAAATCTCCCCAGTTTGGGGGGCAACATTAAAATCAGTTAAAGGATAGTTATTATCTGAATTTCCAGTTCTAAGTTCTTCCTGCGTCTTATACCCTTTTGTTTTTATTTCATGGAAAAGCCGATCATATTCTTCAAACCTGTTGAGGAACTTCTCTTTAGTTCCATAATTAGAATGTGATTTTGGAGTATTCTTCACTTTTTCAATCCATATTTTATAATACTTGGTTTTCTCCCAAGATTTTCCATCAATAAAGTGTTCTTTAAATGATTGGTATACTACATGTTTTTGAATTGGAGCTAATTTTCTGTTGTCTTTTGAAGCTGTCTTTTTAACTTGAAGCGAAGAGGCTTTAGTTTCATTCACATCCCATTGACCGGGTATGATGTAGGAGTATCTATCTAGGTAATGAGTTCCGAATCTAGGATATAGAATATATTTGATTTTTTCTGGGTTTATATATATGATTTTATATGGATCTGTATAAGAATTTGATTTTTTGTATTTAAGCCAATTGTAATAGTAATTTTTTAGCGACCGAGGATACTTCCTAAATCTGAGTATGTATCTATATAGGGATCTTGAGGCTTCAATAAATCCTTTTTGTTGATTTATTTCTTTTAATCTCTTTATTTTTCTCTTATTCCGTTTCTTGATTTCATCCATATTCATTTAAACAACAAATATTGATTGTGTTTATTTTTATTTTTTATCCATTTCCTTAGTCTTTCTTAATGTCATTCATATCGGAATGTTTAATTATTTGTTTCCGTTCGTTAAAATCCATATCTTTATATCTTTCCCGGAGTTCCTGCCATTTTTTATCTCGGACATAAACATTTACAGGTATTCTATCTAAATTCAAGATTCTAGCTATTCTTAATCTATGATTTCCTTCACCTCTATGTATTAGATTACCACCTCTACCGATAGAAATTGTGACCTCCTTTGAAACTGGATTTAGGTGGTTACCTTTCTTTCCTTCTTCTATCAGCTCTTTTTGAGTTTTATATCCTTCAGATTTTATTTTTTTATAAAGTTCTTCATAATCCTCAAGTTTCTTCATTAAGTTTTCTTCAGTCCCATATCTAACTCCAGGCCTCGGTCCTTTCCTTTCAATTCTATTGATTTTTAATTTATAGAGAGGTGTTTCTTCCCAAGGAATATCCTCCTCAAAATACATTTTAAGAGACTTCGTGGTTACTGAATCCAATATATGTTCCGTTTCTTTATCCCAATCTCCATCAAAAACATAACAATAATCTTTAGATAATGTAATATTCCAAAAAACAGCAGGATTCACAGATAGTTTTTCACCTACTTTATTAGAATCAACCCAAACCAATCTATTAGGATTGGGTAAAGACCGATTTTTATCATTATAATACTTTAATTTACCAAAAAATCTACCCAATAAACCATCTTTAAGGAATTTCCTATATTTAAAGTATAGAGCCTTAACTCCCTGACTATTGTAAACAGATAAAAACCTATTATATAAGTATGACAAAAATTTAAACGTCATTCCATCCACCACCAATACCGATATAACTCTCCGGAAACTCGAAATAAAATAATCTAAAAATACTTCTCATATTGTTAATCACTTCTTTCAGTTAATTATTTCCTGTTCTTTTCTATCTATCTAAATAATTGGAGTGTCCCTATGTCGAATCTTGTTCCTTTGACCCACATTCCCTTTGCATTGTTGTTTTTCCTCATTAGTTTTATCACATCTGTACACCAGAGTTCATAATCCTTCCCTGACTTAACCTTCTCAATATACTTGAATATCCTTGAATCCAGTATCATTAGTCCAGTTATATTCAGCCAATCAACATCTCTTAATCAAAAATATTATTTCCCTGTCAACATACTTTGTCATCAATCAGTTTTTTAATACTTTATTTATATTCTTTGAAATCATAACTAAAAAGAAAAAACTCACCTATTTAATAGAAATATCCACCTTAGGTATATTCGTTTTTATTTATATGCAGAAAAATTATATTTATCTCTCTATTATTTCATTGAAAGCGTTCTCAATAATAGATAATTAGAGGTTTTCTTAAAGATGAATGAGAGGTTATCGGATAATAGGATAGCGGTGGTGCCTGCAGCTATTATAGTTATTGCTGAGGTGTTTTTTTATCTGGAGCAGCCTATTCCGACTTTCGCTATTCATGGAGTCAACCTCTTACTCTGTATTTTGTTACCTGTTTTTTTGCCTATCCGGCCATATTTATTACCGGCTTTCTCGCTTCTATCGGTTTTGCGGATGCTTAATGTTGGTATGCCTGAATTTTTTAGTTTAACCCTTTACTGGCTTCCCTTAATCTATGGGCCTTTAATTCCTGCAGCCTACATAACACTAAAAAAAGATGAAGTCTATAGAAAACGAATAGACTCCTTGAAGGGTAGAGTTAAGAGTTCTTTTGTTAGTAGGTTTGATGAGTTGGGGGTTGAGTGGAGTTGGTATTATCTTCCTCTCGGCATCCTTATCAGCATTCCATTAGCCGTTTCAGAATACTTGGTTTTAAGGCCGGATATGATGGTTCCAGAGCTAACCCCCCTATATCTACTGTCTTTGTTGTTGGTGATGGTGTTGTTTGTCGGGTTTGTTGAGGAGGTTGTTTTCCGGTCGATACTTCAGACCAGGTTGCAAAACAACTTTGGAGACTGGGCAGGGATAGTAACGGCGTCTATCTTTTTCGGTATCTTACACTCAGGATACTCCTCAATGGAATACGTTTTTTTCGTGTTTCTTATTGGTATGTTTCTGGGATATCTATTTCATAAAACAAGGAGTGTGGCGTTTGTAACGATTATACACGGATTCCTGAACTTCTTCTTATTCTCGGTACTAGCCGCAAACATCATAATCTAATTTGTAAGGAAAAGCTTTATAAATGAAAAGCGGTGAATTATTAGGTAACTATGATACTCAGTATAATCACGACCACCACAACAAGCTCTACAGCAATAGCAGCAGGAATGGGAGTCTTGGTCGCAGCATTCTTAATAGCTTTAGTTTCATCAAAAGAAGTGCTATCAGCAACATCTATAGAAACAAACGACGTCAAAAACATGATGAACTCAACATTAATTCCATTGGTCTTCGCTTTCTTCGCAGTAGTTCTATATCAAGCAATATCCTTCCTGTAAAAATCCCTCAAAAGAGGGATAAATCCCTAACTTTTTTCTAACCCAACTTTCTAAACCTACATCCTAGGTAAGACTGAATTCTATCCCAAGTATAGGTGTGCCTCAATTTTTTCATAAAAACAGGTAGGTTTTAGAATAGTTAGGGGTTTGATTGGGGGGTTTGGTTTTTATTTGTCTTTTTTTATTGTTTGGTTGGGTTTTGTGGTTTGTTTGGTGTTTATTTTTGTGCCGCAGTTTATTGATGTGTGTATTCCTGTTTTAGCTTTGTCTCCAATTATTACCCCTAGTTTTCGTCTTCCGGTGTCTTTTTTTTCTCCTTTAACGTTCATTTTTATGTTTTTTTCGTCGTGTCTTAGGTTTGCTGTTATGGTTCCTGCTCCAAGGTTACATCTGGCTCCTATGATGCTGTCTCCTACATATGATAGGTGGCCTATATCTGTTTTTGGTAGTATTATTGAGTTTTTGATTTCTACGGCGTTTCCGATTTTTACTTGAGGTTGTATTGTTGTGTGGGGTCGTATGTAGCAGTTGGGTCCGATTTCACAGTTTTTTCCTATGTGTGTGGGGCCTTCGATGTATGCCCCGCTTTTTATGGTGGTTCCTTCCTCAATTTTAACTTTGCCTTTTATTGTTGCACCCTCTTCAACAACTCCATTTATCTTCCTCTCTATTTCTTTTGATTTTGTTTTGTTTGCTTTTAGAAGGTCCCAGGGACGTCCTACATCAATCCACTCCCCCTCTATCTCTGCACAACCCACATTTTCTTTTTCCATTAAGATTTCTATTGAGTCTGTGATCTCGTATTCTCCTCTACTGGATTCCTGTGTTTTATCGATTGCCTTGAAGATTTCTGGTGTAAACCTGTATATTCCGGTGTTTGCATGGCCTTTTCTTTTTTCATCCGGTTTCTCATTAATCTCTCTTATGATTCCATTTTTTTGTTTTATTTCTCCATATCTACTGATATCTTCTACCTTTTTCACTGCTATAACATTCTCAAAATCATTTTTTATTATTGGATATAGGTCTGCGGTGAGATGGAGATCGCCATTTAAGACCAAAAAATCCTGGTTTACCTTATCTTCAACCGCTTTTATTGCATCTGCTGTTCCTCTGGGCTTATCCTGTTCAACATAGGATATATCCACTCCCAGTTCTTCTCCATCACCTAGCTCTTTCTTTATGGTTTCTTTTTTGTAGTTTACTATCAGTATGATCTCCTTGATTCCATGTTTTTTGAGTTTCTCTATTGTATGTTGGATAAGTGGTTTGCCCGCTACCGGTAGTACTACTTTTGACCTTGTGTCTGTGAGCGGTCTCATCCGTGTTCCTTTTCCTGCACTTAATATTACTGCTTTCATTCTATCCCCCTATTAAATTAAAAACCGCTCCCCCTCTTTAGAAGGAGATACAGTCTTGAAAGTTATTTTAATTGGTTTTTATTTAATTTCACATCAACTTTTACATAACGGTAGTTCACGTCAAACCCTGTGAATAGGTTTCTGTCCAAATATTCAAAGCCAGACTCAAACCCACCAAGACCCTATAAAAAATAAAACCCAATCAACAAAACTGTAGGCCCAGGATAATCAGTGACAACCGATAAGTCCAGAATAATCGGTGAAAAAATCCAGAACTCCCCTACACCAATAACCCAAGGCCTTAACCGTAATTCACAGAGTAAAGGAGAACCATCAACAATATCAAACGTCGAGGCTTTACCAACATTTCCATCGGTAACAGCACTAATCTGCGGTACAGGGTTATGAAATACAAGGTTTTCTCTATTTTTTTAGGTTGGGTTTTTTATTCTACTGTTACGGATTTTGCTAGGTTTCTGGGTTGGTCTATGTCTCTGTTTAGTTTGTTGGCGATGTGGTATGAGTAGAGTTGGAGTGCTACTGTTGTTAGGATTGGTGATAGGATTGGGTTTGTTTGGGGTATTTTGATTGTTTGTGTGACGTATTTGTTGATTTCTGTGTCGTTTTGGTTTGCTATTGCTATGGTTGGTGCGTTTCTGGCTTCTACTTCTTTTATGTTGCTTAGTGTTTTTTCGTATGTTTTGTCTTTTGTTGCTATTGCTATTACTGGTGTGTTTTGTTGTACTAGGGCGAGGGGGCCGTGTTTGAGTTCTCCGGCTGGGAATCCTTCTGCGTGTTTGTATGAGATTTCTTTTAGTTTTAATGCTGCTTCTAGGGCTACTGGGTAGTTTATGTTTCTTCCGATGAAGAAGTGGGCTTGGCTATTTAGGTGTTTTTCTGCTAGTTTTTCTATTTTTTGGGAGTTGTCGAGTACTGTCTGGATTTTTGTTGGTAGTTTCCGGAGTTCTGTTAGTAGTGATTTTGATGTTTGTATTGAGATATTGTTGTTTTGTCGGGCTAGGTGGGTTGCAAGTAATGTTAGGGCTGTTAGTTGACTGGTGAAGGTTTTGCTTGCTGCTACTCCTATTTCTGGTCCTGCTTTTATGTAGGTTGTGTAGTCTGCTTCTCTGCTTGCTGTGCTTCCGAGTACGTTTGTTAGGGCTAGTGTTTTTAGTCCGTGTTGTTTGGCTTTTTTTAATGCGGATAGTGTGTCGGCTGTTTCTCCGCTCTGGGTGATTGTTAGGGCTAGGTAGTTGTTTCTGGCTATGTTTTTGTATCGGTATTCGCTGCTGTGGATTACTTCTGTTGGTATTGAGGCTAGTTCTTCGAATAGGTATTTGGCGTATAGGCCGGCGTGGTATGAGGTTCCGCATCCTATGACCTGGATTCCATTGAAGTTGTTTTTTAGGGTTTTTTCGTGGTTGAGTTCGATTTTTCCTTTTACTTCGTCTATTCTTCCTGATATGCATTTTCTTATTGATCGGGGTTGTTCATGTATCTCTTTGAGCATGTAGTGTTTGTATCCGCTTTTCTCAGCTTCTTCAGCATCCCACCCCACCTCACGAACCTCTTTCTCTATCTCGTTTCCATTTTTATCCATGATTTTTAGTTGGTTTTTGGTTATTGATGCAGTTTCATCATCTTCGAGTATGATTACTTTGTCTGTGTGTTCCAGGAAGGCTGGTATGTCGCTGGCTACAAATGTCTCATTTTCTCCAACCCCGATAATCAAGGGAGATTGTTTACGAGCAACCAACACCTGGTCTTCATCTTTTTTTATTGCGACTATTGCGTAGGCGCCCTCTAACCTACTCACCGTTTCTTGAAATGCCTCTATAAATCCTTTGTGGAGGTTTTCTTCTATTAGGTGGGGTATGACTTCGGTATCAGTGTCTGAATCAAAAATATGACTATCTAGTTCTTTTTTTAGTTCTTGGTAGTTTTCGATTATTCCGTTGTGAACAACTGCTATCTCGTTGTTGCAGCTTGTGTGCGGGTGTGCGTTTCTGTCTGATGGTTCTCCATGGGTTGCCCACCTGTTATGTCCTAAACCAAGTTCTCCCTTATAGTCTGGGAACTTGATGTTTTTGATCTTGCCTTTCTTTTTAAATACATTTAATTGGGTTGTGTTTTTAATTGCTATTCCGGTGGAGTCGTATCCTCTATAGGTGAGTTTTTCAAGGCTATTTATTAGGATGGGGGTTGCGTTTCTCTCTCCTATGTAGGCTATTATCCCGCACATCTGGTTTTACCTCAAGCAAACATTATTAGGGGTGTTTCCATCAACTTTCACAGCGGAACCAACCTCACAATCCACACCGACTATAGTTCCTGGCATTACGGTTACATTGGTTCCAAGTTTACATCCATCTCCAATTAAGGCTCCAAGGTGGTTAACTTCGTAGATTTCTTTGTTTATTTTAACTTCGGTTTGGTCTGAATGGCAGGATAGGTGGCTGCCTGAAGTTAAGTTATATCCTATTATTGAGTTTGAAATTGAGGAGTTGGCTCCAATTGTAGAGTCATCCATAACTATTGAGTTCTCTATCGTGGTGTTAGGTTTTATCGTGCAGTTATCTCCGATTGTTGTGGATGGTAGTATCACTGTGTTCGGCCCGATCTCACAGTCCTGACCTATTTTGGCTGGACCCATGATATATGAACCTGACCTGACCCTAGAGTTCTCACCAACCTTAACGCCTTCATCAAGGAAGACGTTATCTTCAATCATGTCTTTATGTTCAGTCTGTTGTTCTGAAATTATTTTAGAGTTCATTTTGAGTAGGTCCCATGGATATACTCCATCCATCCAAAATCCATCCAGCTCTATTGCTTCAACTCTCTCTCCATCCTCTATCATTTTTTGAACCGCAGAACCCAACTCGTATTCCCCTCTCTCCGAAATCTCAATCCTATCGATTGCCCTAAACACTTCATCTGTAAATTTATAGAGACCGGTAACTACTTTATTCGAAACACCATTACCAGGTTTCTCAAAAACACGGTCAACCCTACCATTCTCAGTGGTTATAACTCCATAGTCATCTGTATCCTTGAGAAATGAAAATACGATAGAATTTCCCTTCTCTTTTAATGATTTGATTGGTTTTTCATCGATTATGCTATCACCATTCACCACTAGGAACTCAGAACCTACCTCCTGCCGAACTTGACTTAGGGCGTGAGCAGTTCCTAACTGCCTACTCTGCTCCCTATAAACTATATCTACATCCCAATCCTTTCCATCACCAAAATAAGACTGAAGCCTTTCCTTCCTATACCCAACAACCAAAACAACCTTATCAATACCGGCATTTGAAAGTGACTCAACCACATACTCAAGAATGGGTTTATTCCCCACAGGCAACATCACCTTCGGCCTATTATACGTAAAAGGCCTCATCCTACTGCCTTCACCAGCCGCCAGAACAACAGCTTCCAAAAAAACCACCAACAAACAATATAAAGCTTTCTTCAAACAACAACTTTCCCAGCTAAAAAAACCAGGTATCTCTTACATCATATCTATTAACAACGTTTAAATACTTAATCGATGCTTATAAATTTTAAGTTAAATACCATATATACAACAGTTAAATACAAAAAATATATGTAGATATAAAACTGGGTTCTGTGTTTATTTCCTTGTTTTTGTTTAGGTTTTTATTCTGTGTTTTTTGTGAATTCGGAGAGTACGTTTAATGTTAATCCTGCTACTGCGAGTTGTACGCCTATTATTCCTAGGAACCCTGATATGGCGAGGTCTAGGGTGTATGGATTGCCTGTGGTATAATAGAAAGTTAGTCCGAGATATCCGAATATCCCTGCAAAGATAAAGGTGATTAGGGAGGCGGTTCCAAACAACAGGAGCGGCTTTTTATATCCTATCAATGTAACTATCCGGCCGAGTACATCGAGTCCGTGTTCAAATGGTCCTTTGCTATGGCTGTTAGGGACATCGTATCGCACTTCAACTGGTTTCTCCATGATTTCTAGGTCTTTCTCCGAAATCTGGGATATCATATCATTCTCAACATGAAAACCCTTACTACTATCCAAATTAACTGCTTCGATTGCTTTTTTGTTAAGGGCTCGAAATCCGGATTGTGAGTCCGTAACCTTCTCTTTCGAGGTGAAGTTTGTGAAAAAATCTAGTATAAACAACCCAAACCGACGATATAAAGGTATATCCTTCTTACCATCCTCTAAAAACCTTGAACCAATCACCATATCAGCCTCTCCATCTATGATAGGTTTCAATAGGTCTTCAATATACTCAGGAGGATGTTGTCCATCCCCATCCATAAGCAAAACCGCATCGTAGCCATTTTCCAAACTATATTTTAATCCAGTCGAAATCGCTTGGCCCTTCCCCCTATTCGCTTCATGCTTTATTACTTCTGCTCCAGACTTCCTAGCAACCTCCGATGTCCTGTCAACACTTCCATCATCAACCACAACTACATCATCAACTCTCCCCTTAACCAAAGAAACCAACGTACCTATAGTCAGTTCCTCCTCATAAGCCGGAATAACAACAGCAACATTCATTCTATACACTCCAAACAATAAATTCTAAACTCTAGATCTCATTCAACGACATTTATCCATAGATGTACATCACTATATACCGTTGAGTCTTTTATCAACAAGAACTGCAGTTTATATTCACCCTCTTCATCAAACGATATATTTAGGTCTTTTCCAGTAGTGTTCTCCAGGAGTTCTTCTCCAAGCTTCTCTCCATGTTCTAGTTGTATTTCTCCTCCATAGGTGGTGTTTGGCTCCATCTCAAGCTTGATTGGTTGCTCCATCCAATCTATTTCCTTATCCGTTTCGTTATAGGGGTCTCCCTCCATATATCCACTTTCCCCCTGATATGGATACACAACTAATTCATACTCCATCGGCCTCTGCTCCAAGTTTTGTCCTCCAAGGATTATTTTTGCTGTTTCTCCTGTTGTTAGGTTCTGTGGATAGTTATCTGCATCTCCTTCCGGACCAAGAACATAAAACTCTGTAATCGGTTCATCCTGAGGTATCGGCATAGAAACAAGAAGGCCTGCAGAAGCTATTATCAAGGCTATTATTACGATTAATGGTATAGTTTGTTGTTTCCTACCTCTAAAAGGGTTTGATATAGAGATATTTTCTATATCTATCTTTATTCGATATGGTTCATCCATACCTACAAACGGATCTTCATACTCCCGTCTCCTGTAGTACACAAACAAACAAAACAACAAAGTAAACAATGACACCGAAACAACCAAATTAGTTGTCCCAATCACAAACGGAGATAAATATAAAATTGAACCTATTAGCGGTACAACCAAAATTGAAAAACCGACAGACAACGCAATCCGGTCAGAAACAGGTAAATCATTTTTCCCAAGATAAAAAACACTAACAACAAGATAACCAGGAATAAAAACAAAGAAAAAAACAGTTAAAACAGTTAAAAAAGCCTCCAACCTATAAACATCAACAAACGAATTCACAGCCCCAATTAACAATAAAAAGGCTACAAAAAATAAAATCCCTAATAAATCATGATCTTCCAATTTCTAAATCACCCATAAAAACTACTAATTATATTTTTTTAATTAGGTTGTTTCCCCTAGTCTTTTTTCCAGATTGTCCCTAATTCACTATATAGTTTTATTTGTTGTTTGTTCTTTCTTGTTCTTTTTTGTCAGCTTGTCTAAGTGATTTGAATGTACCTATGTCGAATCTTGTTCCATTGAACTCATATCCCTTCACCGTGTTGTTGTCTTTCCTCATCTGTTCTATTGCATCTGTCAACCAGAGCTCGTTATCTTTACCGGGCTCTATCTCCTCAATATACCGGAATATCTCTTGATCCAGTATCATTAAGCCTGCTATGTTGAGCCAGTGGCCATCTCTCTTGTATGGCATAGCTTCCTCCATAGAAGGCTTCTCAACCATACCCAACACTTTGTTATCTTGGTTTAGGTCTACGATTCCGAACCTGGTTGGGTCATCGACCGGATGTAAAACAAGCGTCCCGCTAGAATCATTGTCGTGGTGGTAATCTACTATTTCTTGCATTGAGTTGTATGGGGTGATATAATTATCTCCGTATACGAGTGCGAAGTCGTCTTCTATGAAGTCTTTTGCTAGGTATGCTGCGTCTGCAGTTCCCCGAGGTTCTTCCTGCACCCTATAATACACATTCATATCCAGGATGTCGCCGGAGCCAACATAATCAATTATCGCATTCTTCTTACGGCCAACAACAATCAAAACCTCATCAATACCACCCTCCTTCAACACCCTCAAAACATGCTCGATAGTCGGTTTCCTACCAACACGAATCATCTCCTTAGGAATTGCATTCGTAATCGGCCTCAAACGAGTTCCCCTACCAGCAGCCAAAACAACAGCCTTATCAACCATAACAAAACACCAAAAACAAACAAAAAATACCCAGACACAAACTTATTTTTTCCCCCAAAAAACAACCAAATAAATACCAAAAAAACCTTACAAAAAAGACCTAAAGACAAAACTAAAACACCAAAACCCATAAAATATATTTCTACAACACCAACTCACCTCTAATCCCTAAAGACGGTTATAAAGCCACAAAAAACCACATAATACGTCAAAACCACCGCCTACATACTCTTTACCAAAGCAACACACACTTAGAAACACCTCTCCACCCCCTCCGCATCATTATCAGAACTTACTGAAAACCCATCAATTCACCTTTAAAAAACTTAATTGCTTAAACCTGCTTCTGTAACCAACCCAAAATCCATATCTTAATGATTCGAAGTACCCCCCCCCATCCAAACACATAACCCAAGCTAAAAAAAATTTCAAACATACCAATAACAATAACTCCAGAAAACCAGTTAAAACAAACAGAGTTCAAAACAACAGTTACAGCGATAACGAGGCGAAAGCACACAACACAGGTATCGACACATACAATTGATCAAAGAAATAAGACACCTCAAAGACATACAACCAATTACATGTGAAGGCGTCCAAAAAACACAAAAATACTTCAAGCACCCTATATTTGGGTTGAACGACAACGCGGACAAAAACGGTGCAGTATACGGTAAAAAAGCTTAAAGCAAGTACTCAAAACCCACTGTCCAAAGCAAAGGCCACACTGGCACGACCCAAAACACAGGTCAGCACCCACCACAACAACAAACCCCCCCAAACCTTCTCCAATAACCATAGACCCAGCCCAAGAGAACCCCACAGCCCTAGCCGTAAAAGAAAGCCAGAACAGACAAACCCAACACCAACAAACACCAACAAACACCAACAAACACCAACAGACAGAACAACAGAAACAACAGTCGTCAACTACCCAAGAAAACAGCCGCGTTATAACAACAGTTTTGTTGTACAGAGAGACTAGTGAGATCAGTTACTGGATTTTCGACATCCAGACCAACAGTATACGAAGACAACAAAACAACAGTGAGAAGAGGCAGCGATAACACAACAATAAACAGTGATAGCGGGCAAGTAAGCAACTGGTACCAACAGTCTAACTAGTACTAACAGTCGCAAAAACCCCAATACCCCCTCAACAAATAACAACCAAAGAACTAACACTCAAACCAGGGAGTTAAACAAAGGAGTATGGAATAACAAATCTCGAAAAAAAAGTAAAACAACAGACAGAACAAACGATAACAAAAACCTTAGAACAACAATGAACCACCTTAACAAACCACAGACCAAAAAAACAAATAAAAACCAAAATAACCACCCTACATAAAGACAGAACACCCCATTTTTTTCTTGTATCCAAGCAAAGACCACTCCTCTTTAGAGACGGCCCACAAACCTCAATAGACATAAAATAAATCGAGAGACCATTTGATATAGCAACAGACATCCCCCGCCACCCAATAAACAATGGCCCCACAACAGCTCTGAAAAAAAAAGACCTAAATATATTTTATAAAGATTTTTGGGATTTAAAATGGTGTAGTGGTGTTGTGTCAACACCACCGGAGAAAAAAGTAGGTCTGAGGAAGACTTTTTCCACAACTCCCCTCCTGTTCATGTGGAGAAGAATCCCCGCCTACCCTATAAACTAGGTTAGTTTATATTTTTGTTTTGAAAGTAAACTAGCTTAGTTTATATTTTTATTATGATAAAAACCCTAAAAACAAAAAAAAATACTTTTAAAACCCCTTGAATATAAGATGTGGCTGTAGGCCTTATTGATCACAGACTATCTGTTGAAGGAGGAGCAGTGTTAATCTCTATATTATTTCTTAGGAGCTGTTTTTTGTATTTTTTTTATTGTATTTTTAATTATTATAGCTGGAAAATCCATCAGATTGATTCAAATAGAATTTAAATCTAAATATAACTCCCTAAAAAAAATAAATCCGAAAAAAATTGATTTTAAATAGTTTTTTTTTAAACTTTTTATTGGTTAATAATCGATTTGTTTTGGGTGATTTTTTAGGTGTTTTTTGTTTTTCTGGGGTTTGTTTTATTTTTTAGTTATTGTGGTTTTTTAGGTGTTTTTTGTTTTTTTGTAGTAGTTGTGGTATTTTTTGGGTTGGTGTTTTGTTTTTGAGTATTTTTTTGTATTTGGAGTTGCTGTAGTTTTTTAGGTTTTTATGGATTTTTTGTATTGTTTTTTCTGGTTGGGGGTGTTTTTTTGTTATTTCTATTATTGGTGTTGTTGTTTGGTCTTTTAGGTCTCTTGGGATGTCTTTTATGTCTTTAATTGTTAGTTCAGCTGCTCTGTAGTTTCTTAGGTCTTTTATTATTTTGTTTTGGTTTTTTATGTCTAGTTTTTGGGCTGGTAGTTTCGAGAACCAGTCTATGTCTCTTGCTCTATATCGATATAGTTTGGTTGATTGTTCGATGATTTTCTGTGTGTCCTGTGTTCTCTGTATTTGTTCTATAGTTTTTCTTTCAACCATTGGTATCTGGAATAATTCGGATAGATATTTGATGGTCATTTTTCGTATCTGGGAGTTCATTTCATCTAGCTCTATGAAAGCCATCATTCCTGAAAAAGCGATGTTAGCAGTTAACTCAACTTTTAGTTGCTTATCCAGATCCCTAGTGTCTATTATGTCGTCAAGTGAATTTATATATGCATCAAAACCGACAAGAGATCTATATACCTCTCTAGGGAGTTCACAACCCAGATAGCATTCATATACAGGCACCACCACCTCTGACCGAAGAGACTTCATACCTGAACTCCAGGTCCGACCAGGTCTTTCAAGAAGCCCGCTGACACCATAAACATCCGAATCCAACATCTCACCGATCCTCTCTTCCTCAACAGCTACCTCCCTACACAGCTCATTATACAGGGAAACAAGATCCTGAGACATTTAACCACCAAACCAAAAAACACTACAAAAACTAAACATATGGTATACAAAAGAAAAATAAAAACTTTACCCAAAAAACCAACCCCCAAAGAAATGAAACAAACTAACCCAACAACCAAGAAACACCAAAATAAAAAACCTATTAAAAAAAGGAAAAAAAGGATTCATTCCCTACCTACAAATCAAGCTATATGAATAAGAAATGGGGTCGGGCTTTCAAATAACATAGAACAACAGAACACTTGGTCTTTATTCTTCTTTTTGTTTGATTGATTTCATGTATCTTTGTGCTGCGTAAATCCCTATCGCATAGATCCCGATCGAAAATATACCTACCGAGAAAATGCCGATGGCGAATATCCCTACTGAGAATATTCCTGCAGCAAATACACCAGCCGAAAATAAACCAGCTGACAAAAACCCAAAACTATAATCCCCTGCTGAAATCACATCAAAACCAGCTATACTCTCGATGCCAGCAGCGTAAAGCCCTAAACCAACCAACACCAAAACAATAATAACGATGCCACTAAGATCCTCAAAACTAAAACTCATAACCAAAAACCCCAAAACAAAAATCTAAACAAACATTTAAATAGTTTCTGGAAAACACTACCAAAAACCCTTTACTGGAACCTGAATCCACCAACTCTAACAAAATCGAATTTATATTTATTTCCCCTAACTAATAGAGATTAAAATAAAAAGATTTAATTTTTCTATTAACTTTCTTACTGGGTTTTTTATCTTTTAAATATTTTTATATCTCTGAATAATTCAATTTCAATATATACTTATTTTATTTTTCATGTCGCCTAGAATGTCGCTACACCGTTTTCAATTTAACGAATGAGTGAACTATATTGAAGAGATTAACTGTAATAAATCAACAGATCCCAATGGAAAAGCAAAACACAAAAAAACCCATTAAAAATCCAAAAACAAAGATAAACCCCCCCTAAACTCCTTGTATTTAGATTTCGTTTGCTAACAATGATCTCATATGTTTGTTATCAACTAAAAACTGGATATGTAGAGCTAAACTTACTGTAGGCCTTTATAACCGAATATTAAAAACAAGCTCAAAAACCCCAAAACAAATTAAAGAAAAAACCAGAAAAAACAAGGAAACTACAGGAAAACGGAGAAATAACCCTAAAAACACCAACTACCTCAAAGACATGGATCTAACAAAAAAACAACAAAAAACAAAAACAATAAGTAAACTTCATATTTAATGTAAATTGAGACATACAAAAAAAAATAATGACTTGTTTAAATGCCTAATCATTTAAGTTATTGTTTAAAAAAAATAACTACTACGGAGACGGAGTGGTTACCGAAAGGGTATATTTTCCCTAAATCCATTACCACTCCGTTTCCTATCTCAACTAAAAAATTAGTGATCAAGTAGTTATATTAAGGCCCGGCTAAATGGAAATTAAGGCTAAAGTATAACCCCTATTTTTACATAAAAAACCAAAAAAGAGGCTAAAAACTGAGCCAAACCCAAATAACCTATAATTCAAAACGGGAAACTTCCAAGGTACCATAAAGAAAACGAAATCAAAAAAATAATAAACATATTAATTAAAATTAAAAATCACAAAAGAGAGAGTTTACTATATGAGCTATATCGAATTCATCGGTCCACCAGGAACAGGGAAATCAAAAATACATCAAGAGCTAATAAAAAAAACTGATTTTTATGGAGGATTTAACGAAGATGGGTTAGAGAGAGCTTTTTTAAACGATAAAATAGAATTAAAAGCCAACCATAAATTCAAACGCATATATAGGTTTTGCCCATCATCATTTAAGTCATTTTTTGATGACAAAATACTTCAATATTACATTGGAGATATATGTTTCACTAATTTCATCTCAGAAAAACCAGGTTATCTAGAAATTATTAAAGATGGTCTAGAATCAGTAGCTGTTGAAAAGAAAAAAATAATAAACTACCTAAAACATAATGCTGAAAAATATCAGCTCGGCATATCAACTAAACTTCCAAACGAAACTCTAGTTCTAGACGAAGGGTTTAGCCAAGGAAGTGTCTCTATATTGTGGAGAGAAAACAAAAGAAGGTTTTCCTTAAAAAAATATTTTGAAGTTGCTCCAACACCAGATAAAATAATCTACATAAACGCGCCAACTGACCTCTGCATCGAAAGACAGAGAAAAAGAGGAAATATAATTGTAGATAAAAATTATGGTACACCCCAAGAACTCCAAAAAAAACACGAAAAAGCATGTAATGAAGTAGTGAACTACCTCGAAAAAAATGGTGTTGAAAAAATCCAAATAAAAAACAAAAACAAATCAATAAAGAAAAAAACCGATAAAATAAAGAAAAAACTTAAATAAACAAACCAACCACCTCTCAACCACCCAAAATATCCTCAACAAAAAACCAAAAAAATAGACTTAGAAAACAGAGAATTCTAACCACAAACCGATATACAAGATAAAAAACGAATCCACCAAGAAACATAAAAAAAATAGAGAAAAAGGAGAACCCCTTCCCCAAATACTCAATCCTGACATAACTAAAAATCTACAAAACAACCCAACCAACGCGAAACAGAAAAACCCAGATCAATAACTTCAAGGAAGAGGAGCCCTCCCCTTAATCCTTGATAGCCTCTATTCCATTTGAGGAGCCTAAAAATCGTTTAGGAACTGCAGACCCACCGCTTCTTTTATTCTATATAGCCTCTATAAACTCAACCCATAACCCTCTTTTTAGTTGTTGGGATAAAGAAGTTCACTTCTAGTTTAAAGAAGAGGTTTTGACCTATACCTAAGGTTTTTAGTTACCTGGTTCCGCATTTTCTAGTGCTTCTATCGCGGCGTCAGGCAGTTCTCCAGCTGCATCTTCAAGGGCAGCTTGAGCTGCTTCCGGCAGTTCTTCAAGCGCACCGGTTTCAGCAAGCAATATAATAAGTTCAATAGCCTCCTCCTCAAACGGTACTCCAGCAAAACTCATAAAAAACCCACCTCCTTAAATAAATTTAAATATTAAATCAACTAAAACCCTTCGATTCCACCCAACCACCAAAGACACTAAATACCTAATGACATCCCCCGTAAAAGAGGGAAGGCCTTAATCCTCAGTTGAAATAAAACATCAAAAAACCATAGAAAACCCCACAAACCCCCAAAAATAAGACAAAGCCAGCTATAAATCACAAACCACACAACCAAACCAACATCAACTATGAAAACCAAACCATCTTCCTTCTGGAGATGAAACGTACCCCCCTCAATAGATATAAAAACCATATAACAGAATCTAAAACCTGCGAGGGCGAGCTCCCCGACCAACCGGAGTCAGGGGTGAAGCCCGACACTCGGCCTAATGTTCCGTCTCCACGATAAATCGTTCAACAACTTCCTCCGACACCACACCCGTCGTTCCCACGTAGTACCCAACCTTCCAGAAACCACCTCCCAAAAATACGACTCCCGAATCTCAGGAGACCGCTCCAGCAAATGCTTCCCCGATTACGACTTGAACTGCCGAACAATATCTGCCGGACCATGCTTCGGGTCTGTTCAACGCGCCCGAGGCCGTTTACATGTAAGTTTATACCTTTACCTAACCAAAACCTAACACAACAAAACACAAAAAAAGAGATCTACATTGAAGAACGGTGAATGGAACTCACCACTCCCATGCTAACTCCAAGATTGATTAGACTACATCCACACCAAACCTCAATGGAGTCCTTTCTCTTTAATTTTAAATATAATAATTTGTTTTATTTTATAGGGTGTGAAATGGATGAAGATTGCTGGTAAAAAGAAAATTATTGTTATTCTAGTTGTTGTTTTTCTGTCAACTGCATTCCTCTGTGGCTGTATACAGACAAATGGAGATAATGAAACAAATAGTGATAACGAGTTACCGGATAATGGTGATCTGGAGAAAACAGATGCTTATGTAGCTGATCACCAACCAGATGAATCCCGTTATGGCCCGGATTTTGAAGCAGAAGTAGTAAACCAAGCAAATGTTTCAGGCACCATTGAAGTCACTCTCTATTTTTATGATGAAAACGATGACCCCATAGACACCGTAGTAAAGGAACTATCAATCGACAGCCAATCAACAGAAACTATAGAGTTCCACAACGTCGGGCTGCCAGACAACACTGAATCATACGGCATAGAAGTTACAAAACAAGGCCATGAATACACATAAAACAACCAAAACAAAAAATAACCCCTCTATAACCATTTATAAGGTTTTAGATACGATAAATCCAGGCCCAATAGCTCTTTGAGTCTTTGAAAAACCCTTGAACAAAAAAATTATTGATACGGCCAGCTATCGACTCTACATACCCCTGTCTCCCAATTAATTCTTTTTAATCTATCTCTGTTTTAGTTTATTAGTTACCTAAATCCAGGTATTGGGTAGGGTATGTTAGGTAGGAATAGAGTTAAGTTTTTTTATAGGTATTATTTTGTTTGTTTGGTGATTTTTATATGGATGTTCTTGTTACTGGTGGTGCTGGATTCATTGGCTCTCACTTAACTATGGGTTTATTGGATAAGGGGTTGGATGTAGTTGTTCTCGATAACTTAAATGATTATTACTCTCCAGAAATCAAGGAAAAGAATCTTGAGTTATGTAGAGATAGGGCAAATGAAACCGATGGTGGACTAGAGTTTATAGAGGGAGATGTCAGAAATCGGGATTTGGTTGAGGGGGTTTTTGGTAGGTTTGGTTTTGATGTTGTTTTTCATGAGGCTGCTCAAGCTGGTGTCCGATATTCGGTTGAGAATCCTTTGGAGCCGGATAGAGTGAATGTGGAGGGAACCCTCAACCTACTGGAAGCATCTGTTGACTATGGTGTGGGTCGCTTCATAAACGCTTCTTCTTCCTCTGTATATGGTGAAACCGAGTACCTGCCGTTCGATGAAAAACACCCTAAAACACCCCGAAGTCCCTACGGTGTCAGCAAACTGGCCAGCGAACAATACACCAGGGTATACCACGAACTCTACGACATCAACACAATCTCCCTCCGATACTTCACCGTCTATGGACCAAGGATGCGGCCAGACATGGCTATCTCAAACTTCACAAAAAACTGCCTAAACCAAAAACCACCCCAAATATACGGAGACGGCCAACAAACCAGAGACTTCACCTACATCGACGACGTCGTAAAAGCCAACCTAAAACTACTCGACAACAAAAAAGGATACGGAGAACCCATCAACATAGGCTCCAACCAAAACATAACAATAGAACAACTCGCACAAAAAATAATAGACATAACCGGATACCAAGGAAAACCCAAATACACAAACAAGAAAAAAGGAGACGCCCGACACACCTACGCAGACATAACAAAAGCCAAACAAAAAATAAACTACCAACCAACAACCACCCTACAACAAGGACTAAAAAAATACAAAAAATGGCTAAAAAACAACAAAAACTGGTACAAACCACAAAAACCATAAAAAACCCAAAAACACCCCAATCCTTATAAAAAGTAACAAAGAGAAACATTGAATGTGTAAAAATGAAACAGACATTAAAACAGAAAATAAAAAAAGAAGACGGTGTATCCCCCGTCATAGGCGTCATACTAATGGTCGCCATCGTCGTCCTACTAGCCGCAATCGTCGCCGCATTCGTATTCGGAGTAGTCACAATACCAGAACCAACACCACAAGCAGCAACCACAATCGACGACGCAACATGGGATGGTGATACTTTAGAGTTGACTTTACTACATCAATCTGGAGCATCACTAGCAGCTGACGACACAAAAGTAATAGTAACAGCCTGGAATGATGAAGAGGACTCTCCATTTACTGCTGAACGCCTACTATCAGATTTAGAAGATGAGTTTAATGCAGGCGATTCTTGGTCAACAGGTGAAAGAATAACTCTATCGATAGAAGACGATGATTGGGATTTAGATGATGACGGGCCTAATCAGGTTGAGGTGCGGTTGATTGATGTACCTTCTGAAGGTACGATCAGTGTGATGACAACCACCAACATAATAGACACAACAGAGGATTAATAAACTGATTATGACGGTTGATGGGTTGGTTGCCTGTTTGGTTTGTTAGAATCGTTTATTGAGGGGGTTTTTCCCTCTTTTTTATCTATTTTTTTGAATCTTTTTTTTTGTTCTTTGAGGTTTGTGATTGATTTCTTTTTTTTCGGGTTTTATGTATTTTGGATGGTTTATTAGGTTTTTATATAGATTATTATTTTTATTATTTTATTATTAGTATAGTAGGAATCGAGTCTTTGGAGATTGCGAAGTTTTTTAATGATTTATGGTATTGGGTTTATAGAGCCTAAAAAAGATTTAGAAAAAACTAAGAGCCGACATATAAAAAACCCGATAATCAACTTAATAAATAATAAATATAGAGATAAAACCAATAAAAACTAAAAATACGCTAGTTAAAAAAAATCATATAGTCAAGCCAGTAATTAACTTCATATAAAGTGCCATTACCACAGTTAAACCAGTTATCATTGTGGTCTAGATACGTATTTAGAGTAAAAACTAATGCCAGACCTAAAACAAGCAGTATTAAAGCAATAGACAATTCAGCCACAAAACAAATGATGAATATGATGAATCTTATTTTGCTTGTTTTAATCAGCCTGTAGCGTACTTAAACACTAGATAAAACTATATCTACAGTTAAAATACCTGATGAATTTAAAACTTAGATATAGGTATTAAGTGTATAAAAAGACGTTAATTGGAAGAATCTACAAAAAAGACAAAGCACTCATACTGACATAAAAACCAAATCAAATAAAGATTAAAACGGTAATTTCGACCAATATGATTAACAGGAGAACCTGAACAGGTGGAGGTTAATGCGATGGATACTACATTCCAAGGGTACAATAAGGAATTATAACCATCAAGATAACAATCATCTGAGAAAAACCCAAATCCATTTAAAAAATTGGATAGAGGTCTAAATAAATGCGGATATTTTTTTAAATGCGGATATTTTTTTAATCCTTATCTCTTACTTCCAAACCCTTTTTTACATATCTAATAATTTAAGATTTATTCTATAAATTAGATTTCTTTAATTTTGATTTAATCTATATTTTAAGTGATTTAGGCTTTATTTAATGGTTTTTAGATTTAAAGAGGGATATAGATACTTTAAATCTAAAAATAATTCAAGAACGGTATATGATTAAATATCAATTTGGTTGACCAAACACTATTTCTCCGTTATAGGATTTATTTTGATGGTCTCTTTCTATTTCTATCGTTACTTTTCCATCGTCCCTATTGATTTCAGTAATATCCATACTGGGATCTATTGTTATCACAGTGTTTTCATTACTTTCTATGTCATAGTCAGGGTCTTGATCGCCTGTATATTCTAAATTTAATGTTACGTTGTTTGTATTAGCCCATATTTTTTCTACTCTATCTGTTTCTTCAATTTCATCGCCATCCTCATCATCTTCTTTGATTATTATATCATATGGGTCTTCCTCTGCCTCTTCAACAGTTACTGTTGATGTATCAGTTATTTCATTACCATCTGCATCTTCTGCACTGAATTCTATTGTATATTCATCTGCAGTTTCTTCGTTGAATGTGAATGTTGCTATACCCTCTGTATCAGTTGTCTCAGTATCTCCAGTTTCTATGCCATTGAGTCCGTCATCTTCTTCAACACTTATCTCTATGCCTTCAATAGGCTCACCTTCGTAATATGCTGTAACTGTTATTTCTCCGTTTTCACCGGCTGTAATTGTAACGTCATCCGCTTCTATTGAATCAACATTTGCTGGTTCAACAGTTATTGTTGATGTATTTTGTATGTCTGGGTCTTCTGCACTGAATTCTATTGTATATTCACCTTCATCGTCACTGTAGATATCTTCAAATGTGGCTGCACCATCTTCAGTATCCAGTTCGTCTGTTTCACTTATACCTTCAAGACCTTCTTCTACAGAGTCAACTGTTACGGTTTCATCATCAACGAGGTTACCAAATTCATCAGTTACTGTAACCGTTATATCTCCAGTTGTTTCAGGTTCCAAAACAAGATCAGGTGTTTCTATCTCTGCTACATCTGCTGGTTCAACAGTTAGAGAATCACTTGCTTGGGTTACTTCATCTGCATCAGCTGTAATTGTATGTTCATCATCTGCTAAAGTAATAATGTCTTCATCAATTTCTGCAGTGTATTCTCCATCTTCATTTAATTGAACTATATTTTCAGTATAAACTTCTTCATCCTGGGTTCCGGAAATTATTTTAAAATCTGTTAGGTCTTGGTCCGCCACCCGATCACCATCTTCGTCATACACTGTAACCGTTACATCCAAGCTATCACCAGCAGTTAGTGGATCTTCACTAAAAGATGTTATCTCAACTTCGAAATCTGGTTGATCATAAACCACCTCTTCAGATACATCTGAATTTAGAGCTTGGATCGTATTACCTGTAGGAGTATGTATTATCCAGACCTCTACTTCAACTATATCTCCCTGAATCTCCCCAAAATACTGTTCCAGGTCATCAAGGTCAAATATTTTATTTATTTCCTGGCCTGCAGTCCAACTTTCCTCTCCATCCAGCCATTCAGATAGATCGAACTGCTCCGCATAACTATTCTGCTCACTATCATAAACTGTAACCGAGGTATGAACGTCCTCACTATCGATTGGGCTACCCATCCGATGAAAAAGAGATACACTAACCAACTCTACCTCTCCATCCTCATTAACTTGGACGTTTGGTTCTTCAATTGAGATTTCGGCAAGAGGTTCACGCTCCAATGATAATTCAACGAAAACAAAAGTAGAGACCATTCCAGCTAAAACTACAACTATCCCTACCATCAAAATAACACCGATCACGGGGCTAACACCCCTCTCACCACCGAAGAACCCAACCATAAAAACCCTAATAAAGAATGGAACACCATATAACTTTAGATTTACCCAAAAAACTGACTACTAAAAAAACTAGCGAGCCAGATAAAAAACCACCTAAAAAACTGTATAAACAGAAAAAAAGACAAAAAACCTGTGATTTATTCTGTGATTTATTAATAGTATACGGTATTTCAATCCTCCAAGAATAAAGTTTTTAAATCACTACCTTTCTAATTCCATTACCTCCTATCCCAATACCATAAATTAAAGTTATTTTTCAGGAAAATATCCAGGTATTTAGATATAAAGCAATCTAAAACAACCTAAATCGATATAAAGGATAATAAAATATATTTACGGTTTTTAATGTTTTTAAAAATTATAAATATTAATTAAAGCGTGTATCCTTGGTTTTTTCATTTTTGATAAACGCTAAACGGGTTTATATACCAAAATAAACTTCTTTTGTAGTAGGTGTATAGAGACATGAACAAGATACAGAATTTCTTCCAGGCAGAAGAAGGTCAGGTCGGAATCGGAACCCTAATCGTCTTCATAGCCATGGTCCTAGTAGCAGCAATAGCCGCCGCAGTACTAATCAACACAGCCGGATACCTACAAGAACAAGCAACCAGAACAGGAGAAGAAAGCACAGCCGCAGTATCAGACGGAGTAGATGTAGGACTGATAACAGGAGAAATAGAAGAAGTAGATATAGATGGTGATGGTTCAGAAGATGTTGTTACTGAAGTTAATATGAATCTAAAGCTTAAACCAGGTAGCTCACAAATCGATTTAACAGCAATGACAATAGACTATAACGACGGAACTGTAGCAAAAACACTAACACATGGAGAAACCGCAGATGAAGCACAATTTACTGTACAACCTATTTACGATGAAGATAGTTCAATTACTGATGATAATGTAATGGCCGACAGCAGCGATGTAGCCCAAATAACAATAGATACCAGTACGGATGATGTTAATGGTCTTGAAGCTGGTGATACTGCCGACCTAGTTATCAATCCTGGTCAAGGTTCAGAAGCCTATGCAACACTTGTTGTACCAAACACACTCACAGGACTAGACGTAGTACAACTATAAAAAATGGAGTGTAAAACAAAATGAATAAAATACAGAGTTTTTTTGAAGCAGAAGAAGGTCAGGTCGGAATCGGAACACTGATCGTCTTCATAGCCATGGTCCTAGTAGCAGCAATAGCCGCCGCAGTACTAATCAACACAGCCGGATACCTACAAGAACAAGCAACCAGAACAGGAGAAGAAAGCACAGCCGCAGTATCAGACGGACTAGAAGTAGGAACAATAACAGGAGAAATACAAAACAACATACTAAAAATCGAGACTATTAACGAACAACATATAATGGACCTTAGTGGCACGGATTGGAGCGTTGATGAAGATGATACTACTGTTGAGATTGTTGATGATAGAAAAGTTCACTTCGAAGTAACCATAACCGGTAATGGAGAAGAAATAAATGATGTTGCCGCCACTCTTTCAGTATTCGACGATACTAATGATTATGAAGTAGAAGTAGCAGAAGAAACCGAAGTCACTCTTAGCAGTGAAGACGATGAGGTTACTTTAGTGGGTGCTTGGATGCCTGACGCTGATGAAGAAGTTGAGGTCGAAGACAGCCCGTTTGATGTCAAAATAGATGTCGATGGAGATTCAGATGATACTACAGATTCAGAGGATGATACTATAGTGGTTGTTGAAGAGGATATTGATCGTGCGGTTACTCAGGTTAGTATGAATGTTGAGTTGAAGCCTGGTAGCTCTAACCTCGACTTGTCTGTGGTGACTATTGATTACGTCGATGATAGTGTTGCTACTACGTTGACTTATGGCGGTAACAACGGTGACCTTGGTGCTATCGAAGGTGATGGTGAGTTTGTTGTAGATCCTATATATGATCAGGATGGTTCGATTGACTCGGATAAGGTCATGACTAGTAGCCAGGATGTTGCTCAGATATGGATTGATTCCTATGGACTGACAGATGGCCTGCAAACAGGTGAAAGTGCTGACATAGTTATAACACCAGGTGATGGTTCAGAAGCTTACGCAACACTTGTTGTACCAAACACACTCACAGGACTAGACGTAGTAGGGCTCTAAAAAACACATGTAAAAACGCTGAAATATATTGTTGGTTGGATTAACCCCCAACCACACAACCCTCCCTTTTTTTATTAACTACCTTTTCCTTGAATCCTGTGTTTATCCAAATTGATTTTAATTTAAACATCCTCAACCACTTATCCCATCATATCTCCAGATAACATTGTCGAGATGGTTTGTATGGCCTAAAAATCATTTATTGCTCAATATAGACCTATCGGATAGCTTTTAAATTCAAAAATAGTTTTTTCAGTTAAAAAATACATAATATAAACCATATAACTACAGATATTTCACTTAAAAATATATGTCGGGAACTTGTTTGGGTTAAGTTAGATAGGTGTTTAATTTCAATTAGATAGGGTTGGTTTTTTTGGTTTTTAGGTGGTGTTTTTAAGTCATTGGGTCTGTGTTTTCGGTATTTTTATGTTCTATTTTTTTGTTGTGTTTAGGGTTGGTTTGGGTTTGGGGTTTGGTTTTTTGTTTATTGTTTCTATTATTTTGATTGTGATTGCTGTTGTGGTTGTTATTATTGCTGGTGTTATGTCGGTTGATAGGTAGAGCATGTTTGTTGGTCTATCTATGATTAGGGGGTAGAATCCCCAGTACTGGCTGGGTGTTGGTTTGAGTAGGTAGTAATCGAGTATTAGGTGTGAGATTGCTCCTATGATTAGGAGGGTGAATATTTTTTTTCTATGTTTTTTGTCGAAGAGATATGTTATGAGTAGGGCTGTGATGGTTGTTCCGATTAGGGTGTGCAGTCCCCACCATGAGTAGGGGGTTCCAAGTAATTGTTGTATGTGTTCTGGTGGGATGATGTGTTGGATTCTTGAGAGGTCTGGTAGGATTGCTCCGATCATTCCTATGGGTATGTGTTCTTTCTTTATGTAGTTGGTTTTCATTGACATTATTTTGAGTATTATGTAGATGATGAGTACGTGGGTTAGGAGGTCGGCCATTATAACCGTCTCCTGAAGACATATTTTTTGTAGCCCGGTTTCCAGTAGGTTAGGAAGAGGAGGAGGGTTAGGGTTAATCCGATGAATGAGGCCAGCCACATGTAGGTGGTTTTGTTATCGCTTGATATAATCTCTATCTCGATGAATAGTTTATCGACCTGAAGGGTGTTATCGGCCTCTAATACTCCTGTTACATATACTGTGTCTCCTATAGCTAGGTCGCTACCTATATTTGTAAGGGTTAGGTTTTGGTGGTGGTTTGTGGTTTTGATGGATATTGTTGTTGGCTCGGTGTTCACTATATTTCCTTTAACCGTTATTTCATTGCCAATATGTTCACTGCCTGTCTCTGAGGTCTTCTATCAGGCTATTCATCTTGTTTTGGTATTGCTGTCGGTCCATAAAATCGGTTTGTCGGTGACCGGCATACCCTACATTAAGAACTTGGAATCGATATCAAGAGAACCGAGACTAAAACAACTCTCCACTTCATTCCTACTCAAACTCAAACTTTGTAGTCTTGCAGAGAAAACTGGGGTTCTTTAAACTCTCTGACTTTCAATACTCAACCAACCATTTACCATCTAAGTACTTGTGCCTTTCTTTTTTATAAAGAAAGTGTATTGGATAAGATGTATTTTAAAGAAAGTGTATTGGTTAAGATGTGTTTATTATTGTTTTTTTCTTATGATTATTTGGTTTTCATTGATTTTTTCGATGTATTTCCATCCTTTGTTTAGGTGTTTTTGTAGTTTTTTTGGTTCTATGATTTTGTCTTTTTCTTCTGTTGGTGGTGTGGTTGTGAAGTCGATTTTTTTGTATTGTTTTCTGTGGTATTTGGTTTTGGTTTTGTCGTAGTATGGGTCTTCGCTGCCTGGTAGTACGTGGCCCATGAAGAATTCTTGTGTGCCTCGGTCTAGGATTTCTCCGGTTTCTGTTTCTGTTCTTAGTTGGGATTTGAATGCTTTTCGGAGTGTGTGGGGTGATATGTGTTGGTGTTTGTCTATTTCTGCGTGTTTGGCTGCTTTTTTGATTTTGCGGGATATTGATGATCTGGTTACTCGTTCTTGGTTTCGGTTTTCGTATTGGTTCCATTCTGAGTGGAATAATGGGTGTTCTGGTTTTAGTTCGCCGTATTTTGTTTTTCTTTCGTTGAGGTATGTTTTGAGTGCTTTGGTTGCTTGTTTGCAGATGAAGCTGTAGTATGGTATTTTTCCTTTGCATGCTCCTTCTAATCTTTGTTTCATTTCGGGGTATACGGGTAGTTTGATGACTTCGTGGTCTTGTTTGAGTTCTTGTTGTATGTCTTTTATGTTTAGTGCTAGTAGGGTGTTTATTCGGAGGCCGCTGCTCCATAGGGAGAGTATTATTGTTCGGTCTCGGTTGCTGTTGGCTGCGTCGGCGATTTGATGGACTTCGTGTTTGGTTGGGATGTATTCTTGTTTTTTTCTGTATCTTGTTGGTATGTGTAGTTTGTCGATTTCTATGTCTTTGTTGTTGGTTCTGTAGAAGGATTCGATTCGTTTTATTTCGCTGTTTATGTATCTTCTGCTTTTTTCTTCTATGAGGAGTTGGTCTCGATAGTCTTCTAGCTGTTGCTCAATCGCTTCTTTTGTTTGTTGGGTGAGTTGGTCTGGCTCTATGTCTAGGTGTTTGGTGTATCTGCTGATTGTGCGGAGGTATACTTTTCTTGTTTTCATGCTTTTTGTTTGTCTTGCGTAGTGGTTGAGGAATCTTTGTATTGTTTTGTATTTGCTTTTCCATGCGTCTGTTCCTTTTCTGGCTTTGATTTTGAGGTTTTTTTCGAACTGTCGGAGTGGTTGTTGGCCTTGTTTGAATTTGCCGAACTGTTTTTTCTCTCGCTGGTTTTGTTGGTTTTTGTTTTCTGGTTTTTGTTTTGGTTTGTTTTTCTGTGTCATTTTGGTTACCTTTGTTTTTGTGGTTTGTTTGTGGTTTTTTGGGTTAGGTAGGTATACTTTTCGATTTCTTGGGGTTTTCTGGTTTTTTTGGTGGTTTTTTGGGTTTTTTGTGGTTTTTTTGGGTTGTTTGGGTTTTTATGGTGGTGGGTTTGGGTTGGTTTTGTTGTGTTTTTGGTCTGTGTTTTCTTGGGTTTTTTGGGAAAAATTAGACTGTCTCTAAATACTTTTAGAAAGAAATTAGGGGTTTTCGGGATATCAATATTGTTATAAATATATATAAATATGTTATATTGGTTTTTATGCTTTGAGAATCCGTAATTTTTTTTATTCGTTCGCTGTGGCGAGCGGACCCGAGGGGATTTGAACCCCTGATCTACAGCTCCGAAGGCTGTCGCCTTGTCCGGACTAGGCTACGGGCCCAGAAATGCATAGGGTTTTTATTGTTGAGCCTAATATTTCTTCTGATTAGTGATATTATGTCTGTACTTTCTGAAGCAAAGGTTTTGGAGAAAATTAATAATGATGAGTTGTTGATCAAGCCTTTTTCTAGTGATTGTTTGCAGCCTGCTTCTTATGACCTGCGGGTTGACCAAGATTATGTGTTGGAGGGGCATTGTCTTGTTAGTAGTTTGGAGACTGTTGGCTTACCTATGGATGTTGCTGGTTTGATTCGTATGCGTTCTACCTTTGGTCGTGAGGGTGTTTTTTTGAGTGGGGGGTATATTGATCCTGGTTATAAGGGTGATATTACTTTGTGTCTTTTTAATGCTGGTGAGCCTGTAGAGATAGAGGAAGGGGAGGGTATTGCTCAGATTATTTTCTTTGAAGTTATTGGTGAGACTGGAGGATATGATGGGAAATATCAGAATTCATGTGGTGTTATTGGGTCTAAAAGGCTTTAATACGTTAGATTTTATAGTTGTATTTGGTGTTGTTCTTTTATTGTGTTTAGTGTTAGCATTGTGTATGTTTTTTTTACGTCTTTTCTTGATAATATTTGTTTTATGAATTGGTTTAGTTGTTCTCGGTTTTGGAATTTGGCTATTGTTATTGCGTCGTATTCTCCTGTTACATCATATACTGCTGTTATGTGGGGGTTTTGTGCTATTTCTTTTTCTAGGTCTTCTATTTGGCTTCCTTCTCCCGAGATTCCGATTATTGTGATTAGGTCGTATCCGAGTTTTTGGTAGTCTATGTCTGGTACAAAACCTTTTATTACTCCGTTTTTTTGCATTTTTTGTATTCGGTTGTATACTGTTCCTTCCGATTTGCCTATGTTTTTGGCTATTTCTCGGTAGGGTTTTCTTGCGTCTTTCTGGAGTTCTTTTAGTATTTGTATGTCGGTTTCATCAATACTCATACAATGTATGTATTAGTTGTGTTGTATTGAAGTTTTCTTCATATTTTTTGGGTTTTATTGTTGATTTGTTCATCTGAAAAGGTTTATATAACATTTAAATTCAAAATATGGTTGGAATAATTAAATAAAATGGTGAATGATAATATGAGTGATTTAGATAAAGAGAGTGTTTTAGATAGAGCCAGGGAAGCGGATGTTAAGTTTGTCCGATTACAGTTTACAGATATATTGGGTATAGTTAAGAATGTGGCGATCCCGATAACTCAGTTGGAGAAAGCCTTTGACGAGGGTATTTGGTTTGATGGGTCATCAATCGAAGGTTTCGTTAGAATACAAGAGAGCGATATGCGGTTAGAGCCTGACCCCGATACCTACGCAGTCTTACCATGGAGAGGTACCGAGGACGGGTCAAACAACACCGCCAGACTAATATGTGACGTGAAAACAACTAACGGAGACGCGTTTGAAGCAGACCCTAGAAATGTACTAAAAACCACAATACAAAAAGCACAGGACATGGGTTTTGATTTCTTTGCCGGACCAGAACCTGAGTTCTTTGTGTTTGAAAAAGAAGATGGGCAGGCAACTTTGAAGGCACATGATGCTGGTGGGTATTTCGACCAAGCACCAAAAGACTTGGCGTCGAACCTAAGGAGAGATATAATACTAACATTAGAAGAGATTGGGTTCGAGATTGAGGCCAGCCATCACGAAGTAGCCGAGGGACAACACGAAATCGACTTCAAATACGCAGATGGAATAACAACAGCAGACAACATAGCCACCTTCAGGTCAGCAGTAAGAGCAGTAGCCGAACTAAATGATTTGCATGCAACCTTTATGCCGAAGCCAATAACCGGTATAAATGGTAGTGGAATGCACGTACACCTCTCACTATTCCAAGATGGTGAAAATGCTTTCCATGACCCAGGTGATGAATACAACCTTTCAAAAACCGGGTATCACTTCCTCGCTGGAGTGTTGGAGCATGCACCAGCTATCACCGCAATCACAAACCCTATCGTTAACTCATACAAACGATTGGTACCAGGATACGAAGCCCCCATCTACATAGCTTGGAGCAACCTCAACAGATCCGCATTAATCAGAAAGCCAGCAGCAAGAGCACCCGAAAGCACCCGAATCGAACTAAGGTCACCAGACCCATCATGCAACCCCTACCTAGCACTCGCCGCAATACTAGGCGCAGGACTAGACGGAATCGAAAGAGAGTTAGAAGCTCCAGACCCAGTAAGCGAAAACATCTACCAACTAACCAAAGAAAAGAGAAAGGAATATGGAATCGAGACATTACCAGGAAACCTAAAACAAGCAATAGACGCCCTCAAACAAGACAAAGTAATACAAGACGTGTTGGGAGAGCTTGTTACCAGTAAGTTTATTGAGGCTAAAACCCGGGAGTGGGATGAATACAAAGGCCAAGTAAGTGATTGGGAAATCGATAGATATCTAGAAAAATTCTAACCACCCCAAACCCTATTTATTTTATTATGAAGGCTTTAGGCATCGACCCCGGAACCAAAAGCATGGACATCTGCGGCCTCCAGAACGGAGAGGTATACTACGAAAAATCAATCGACACAAAAAAGGCCGCAGAAAACCCAGCAACCATACTAAACCCCATCAAAGAAGCACAGCCAGATATAGTTGCAGCTCCATCCGGCTATGGAGTAGAACCAACAAAACTCAAAAACATACCCAAAAACAAACTCGAAAACTGGTACTATAATTACATTTTGTTAACTGAGAAAATGTATATCGATCGGGCTAGAAAGAACAATGTTTTCGGAGCCGAACTCTACCACGCAATGACCGAATCCATAAAACAAATGCAAAAACTAAAAACAAAGGTACAGTTTATTCCAGGCGTAATAAACCTCCAAACAGTCCCAGAACACAGAAAAATCAATAAAATCGATATGGGGACCGCAGACAAACTAGCCGTAACCGCACTCGGAATCCACGACCTCCATAAAAACCAAGAGATAGGATATGGGGAGGTTGATTTGTTGGTTCTTGAGATGGGTTTTGGCTACAACTCAATAATAAAGGTAGAGAACGGAGAGATTGTAGATGGCTTAGGGGGGACAACGATGCCGGGCCCTGGATTCCTAACCGCCTCCACTCTCGACCTTGAGGTTGTTCAGTTAGGTAAGGTCTGGGACAAACAAGACGTATTCCAGGGAGGAGCGCAAACAATCGCAGACGTAAAAACACCACAACAACTAATCGAAACACAACACAAACCAAAATCAAAACTCGCATTCAACGCAATGATCGAAGCAATCGAAAAAGGAATCAAATCACTAAGAACACAAAAAACAACCCCAATACTACTATCCGGCCGACTAAAAAACATACCAAAAATAAAACAAACAATCAAACAAAAACTCCACACCCACCCAATCAGAAACATGAAAACACTAAAAAACGCCACAAAAACAAAAGAAACCGCACAAGGATACGCAATGGTAGCAGACGGCCTCAACAAAGGAAAAAACAAAAACCTAATCAACCACATGAAAATACCAAAAGCAAAAGGACACTGCCTAGATTATCTATACCACCCAAAAGTCGAAAAAATACCAGAAACCTACACACAATTCAAACCAAAAAAATAACCCCCAAACCAAACCCCATTTAAATACAATAAAATCCCTTAACCATCATTTTTTTTTATGGTTGCTCCTTGGTTATCTGGGTTTGTTATGAATACATTTTTGATTATTTTTTTGGCTTGTTTTCGTGATTTTTTTATGTTTTGTTTGTTTGTTATTTGGTAGATTGTTGGTCCCCATGAGCTCTGTCCAACCCCCTTTGATATTTTTTGTAGTTTTTTTGTGAGTTTTTGTCCTTTTTTTGTTGCGTACTGGCCGTTTTGTATTGGTTTGAATGTTTGTCCCATCTGTTGTTGGATGTTGTGTATTGCTTTGTTGAATTCTTGGAGGTCTTTGTTTATTGATGGTATCATTCTACATAGGATTTCTGCTGATACTTTTTCTGTGTATCTGGGGGTGGTTGGCAGTAGTTTTTGGAGTGCTTTTTGTTCTTTTTTTCCGCTTACTCCAGTGCCGGGTGGAACTGCTATCAAAATCTTCCATTCTTTTGGGAAGTTTGTTCTGTATATCTGTCCTGTTTCTCCAGCCTCAACAACAAAACCACCATCTCTAAAAGTATTTAATCCAACCCTAGAGTATTTGAACCGCCCTAGGTCTTCTGCAACCAGTTCAACATCAACCTCAGTATCGTAGAGGTGTTTTATTGCAGTTAGTATTGAGAGGGTTGTCTGGGTTCCACTTCCAAAACCCTTATGCATAGGAATAACACTCTCAACCTCCACCTCAACACCCCCAACCCCCAAATACCTAACTATTTTCTCAGTTCTCTCCCGAATACTCTCTATATGGCTTTCAGGTATATTTTGGTTGGTTTTTATTGTGGTTTGGTTAGATTTTTTTATCTTGAATTTGTTTCTTGGTTCCTGTATTGCTAAACCTACACCACCATACCGAAGTGGGTATTCATCGCTTAGATTGATGAAGCCGAGGTGGAGGCGTGCGGGAGCGGAAACAATAACACTCATAGAAAACATCCAAGGTTTTTATTTAAACTATTTTTTTTATTATCAAGAGTTCTTCTTGGTGGTTTTGTGTTTGTTTATGGTTGTGTGTCGATTATGGTTTCTTTGTGTTTTTGTGTGAATTCTGTGAATTTTTGTGTTTTTTGTAGTGGTATTCCGGCTCTTAATGCGTCTTTTATTAGTAGGATTGTGAATTCTGTTGGTAGTTTTTCTGCGTATTCTATGAGGCGTTCTTCGTATCCTTGTTGATGTCTTGCTTTTTCTATTAGTGTGGTTACTATTACGTGTAGTATGTCTGGTCGTTCTGGTACTATGTCTTTGCCTTCGAGTATTTCTTGTGGGTCTGGTAGTTCATTTCGCATGCTAATATAAGATTGGAACTCTCTTGCTGCTTCCAGCCCTATTGCACTTGCAATATCGTTGGTTTCTGTGAACCCTATTTCTAATAGTTCTGAGACGCGTTCCCATGTTCTGGGGGTTGGGAAGGCGTGTTCACTCTCCCCCGGATTAAATTGGTATAACATTTCGGGCTTAAAGTTTAAGAACCCGATGACCTGTTTATCTATGTTGTTTTTGTAGGCCCAGTCTTTCCAATCCTCTATATCGGTCTCAACCTCCCAATGAATAAACCGGTTCGATAAAGGTGATTTCATTGGGTTTACTCCCGCCCGATCCTCCGGCCGGTTACCAGCGCTAATTATCACCCATCTCTCAGGTAATTTATAACTACCCAACTCCCTATCCAAGATAAGTTGGTAGGCTGCGTTCTGAACCGCTCCAGGAGCCAAATTAAGTTCATCTAAAAACAAAACACCCTCACCACCCTGAGGCAAGAAATGGGGTGTCGACCACCTAACAAACTCATCAGAATCCAACCTCGGCAAACCCCGCAAATCCACCGGATCCAATTGAGTCAACCGGAGGTCAATAAAATTATCCTCAACACTCATACCCAATTCATCAACAATCTGCTGAATTATCGCAGACTTACCAATACCAGGCCCACCCCACAAAAACGTAGGTGGCGCAGGCTCACCCGTCTCCAAAGAATAACTAACAATCCTCCGCAAAGTCTCCTTCGCCTCACCAATCGTCTTAGAAGCTAACAAACAAACCACCTAACAAATACAAATCAAAAAACTCCAATAAATAAAATAATTTTATAACTTATTTGATATTTGTTGTATACAAAAAAAATAACCACACCTACACAAACCAACAACACTTTATTCAAGGAGAATTAGTATTTCTTTTTTTTGGTTTTGTTTTGTTGTGTTTTGTTGGGTTGGATCTAGTTAGATTTTGTTTTTAGATCCAGTATTCTAGCATCATGGTTAGGAAGATTATTCCTAGGTATGGGAATGAGCTTACTTTGTATAGTAGCCATGCGTTTTTTTCTTCTCTGTTTAGGTAGAGGTTGGTTGATCCGATTATCATTGCGAGGCCGAGTATGGTTGCGGTTGTTAGGTAGAGTGTTCCGAATGTGCTTTCTAGGTATAGTATTATTGATGTGATGAATAGTAGTATTGAGAATAGTATGAAGAGTTTGAATGGTAGGTCTCCGTCTTGGTTTACTGGGAACATGGTGACGCCTGCTTCTCGGTAGTCGTGTTTGTATGCTACCATGACGCTCCATACGTGGACGGGTACCCATACGAAGACTAATATTGATATTAATAGGATTTTGAGGTTTAGTTCTGCGAGCGCGACCCATGCAAACAAGAGGGGTGCTACGCTTGAGTATCCTCCTAGGATGTGGGATATGGATTTTTTTCTTAGTATTATTGAGGTTAGTACGCCGGTTGCTCCGAAGAAGAAGGCTAGTGGATGTAGGTAAAGGCCTATGGCTAGGCTGACTAGGACTAGGGTTGTTGCGAAGTAGAGGGCGTTTTTTGGTTTTACTTTGTTTGATGGTATTGGTCTGTCTTGTGTTCTCTGCATCTGGCGGTCTATGTCTCGGTCTAGGTAGTTGGTTAGGGTGATTGTTCCGGATACTCCCATTGTGACGGCGATGGTTACCCATATAAAGGTGTCTAGGGGTGGTGTGCCTTGTGCGGCTATTACACCGGTTGCTAGTGCTGCAAATATTAATAGGAATGTTTCTTTTGGTTTCACCAGCTCTATATACCGCCAGGTCCTACAGACCAGCCATTCAAAGTTCCTTGTTTTTTCAACATTAGACATGCCGACAACCACTCATAAATAACAATACTGAAAAACACAACCAAACAACCAACCTTTATTCTGTTTTTATCTCAATTTTTTTGGTTTTTTGTTTTGTTTTTGTGTTTGTTTTTGTATGTTGGAATCTATGTTTTTAGATGGGTTGTACCCACTTAAATTATTTCTATTTTTTTGGTTTGGGTTGTTTTTTCTATGTTTTTTGGGTTTTTGGTCGTAAGTTTTATAAGGAAGGCTGTACTCTATATAACACTCACAGTTAGATATTTGGTGAAATTTAGAATGGTAAGTACAACCTTGTCTGGAATGAAGGTTGAAGGTGAATGGAATGACGTTGTTGAAACGAGTAGGGAAGTTTCAAAGGTGCTTGAAGAGAATGGTTTTGATGAAGAGCTTGATGACTGGAATTATTGGCGTCCTCGGGAAGAAGAGGATTATAGCCGGGATCTAGTTGATAAAACCGCTCAGGTTTGTTGTACTTCAGAGAATTCTTTGGAGAAAGCGGATAAAAAACCTGGTGAAGAAGCTCGTGATGGATTGAAGAAGGTTAAGAAGGCTATTGAAGACGAAAGCCCTGAAGGCAACGAAGAACTAAAAGAAGGAGTTAAGAAGTTCTATTTATCAGCGGACACAGTTGCCAGAAAGATGGTTCGTAACTTCGAGAAATTTGTTTTTAAAAATGTTATCAGTAAAACCAACCCCCAGTTCTTCGACAGTGAACCAATCTCAGCTAACATAAAAAAGAAAAACCGATTAAAAGACAAAATCAAAGGGAAAAAACGGGAAGAATACGTGATGGAGATAAACGTGAACGACACAGAAGTTAAAGAAAAAGTAATGAACAAAATAGACGAAGGCAAAAACGCAGCAGGATAAACACCAACCAAATCCACGATTAGTTAATGCAGGAACTCCTATTACTCCTAGCTGTATTTTCAGGCGGGTTGTTCACCGCCTGGATAATAGGCGCAAACAGCGCCTCACCTAGTTTTGGACCAATAACATCAGCCGGAGTAATAGGTATATTCAAAAGCAGCCTAATCGTCGGAATAGCAGCATTCACCGGCGCAACACTCCAAGGCGGAGCAGTCGCAGACACAATGGGAAACCAACTAGTAACAGGCGTAGAATTCACACCCCTACTAGCAAGCATAATCCTAATAACAGCAAGCGCACTAATCCTCAGCGGAATCATATTCCGATACCCAATGCCAACCGCATTCACACTATTCGGAAGCACAATAGGCGTCGGAATAGCAGCAGGCGGAACCCTCCAAACCACCGAAGCACTAAACATCCTACTATTCTGGCTAATCATACCATTCATATCAATCGCAATAAGCTATCCAGTAGCATGGTACATGAACAACCACGAAATGGAAGACAAAAAAAGACACATAAACAACCTACTACTATTCCTAGCAACCTACACAGCCTTCACAGCAGGAGCCAACCAATCCGGACTAGTAGTCGGCCCAATGCTAAACGCAATCGACATAAACACCACCCTCCTACTAATGTTCAGCGGACTAGGAATGACAATAGGAGCATGGACCGGATCACCAAGAATAATACAAGCAGTATCCAGAGAATACAGCCTACTAACCTACAAAAACGCCACAGCAGCCCTACTATCAGCAAGCATAATAGCACACACAGGAACCTTCCTAGGAATCCCAGTATCATTCAACGAAATAATAATCTTCTCAATCATCGGCTCCGGCCTCATAGGAGGAGCAGAAAAAATAAGCAAACAAAAACTAGGAAAAACAATAATCGTATGGACACTAGCCCTACTATCAGCAACCATAATAACCTACATAATCACCAAAACAATCCTAACCATCTAAAAAAACCTCAATAAACCACAACACAGCCAACAAACACAAAACCACTCCCCCCCAAACAACAACATAAAAAACGGTTCTACCAAACTAAAAACACCAGAAAAAGACCGAAATATCTCACCTTATTTAGATGTGGAAAGGTTTTTAGTTTATTTATAACTGATTCTAATGGGATATACATGGGTTTATTGGATAGAGCCAGTGTTTTACTTCGTTCTTTAAATCCCTGGAGCTTTCCATTACTCTATCTTGGTTGGGCCTACCTCTTTTGGATCCCAATCGTCATATCCGGGGAGCATGTATGGAGCTATCCAACAGTACTACTATTATTGGTTGGTGGGTTAAGCCCACTACTAAGCGGCCTATTCTTAATGCAAGTAAACTATGGTCGTATCGGTTTCAAAGACTTATACAACCGGTTGGTTGAGTTTGGAAGAATTAACATTAACTGGTTATTAGTTATCCTGTTTTTCTACCCAGTTTTTAATTTAGTTATGGCTGCCATAGCCGTATTCCTTGGCATAACTTCCAGTCCCATAGAGTTCATTAGTAGTCAGCGTTTGTTTAGTCTAACTGGTTTTTCAATGCTATTGGGTTTTGCTTTTTTATTCCCTTTGATAGAAGAAATTGGGTTACGTGGGTATTGGTTTGATCAACTACAATCACGGTGGAGCGCTTTAACTTCAAGCTTGATTTTAGGTTTGGTTTGGGGTTTGTGGCATATACCTCTTGTTTACATGACGGGGTACTACAGCGATACAACCTTTAACCCAGAGTTGTGGTGGTGGATTCCAAGCATGATTATAACAGCGATCATAGCAACCTGGATTTACAACAACACAAAAAGAAGCGTACTAGCAGTAGTTGGACTACACTTCATGGGAAACCTAACTGGAGAAACAATGGGTTTCTCACCAGAAATGTACCCATTCGCAATAACAGGCACCTTAACAATCGCCATACTCCTCTTAGTGTATTGGGGGCCAGAATCACTACGCAAAAAACAACCAAAACCAACCCCAAACTACACCAAAAAATAAACCAACACCCCAAAAAAAATTTGAAGACCTGATTTACAGATAAACCAACAAACAAAGAAACAGCCAAAGAAGGTAGAATAGCTCTTTAAAGGGTTATTAAGTTATTTTTTCTTTGTTTCCTATCGGTCTATTGTTTCTAGGTATTTGAACATCTATTTTTATAATCGAAATAAGTGGTGTGTTGAGGGGTTGGAGGTTTCTAGTTCTAGGGGGTTTCCTCCAACCATTTTTTTGGTCTGGGGTTTTGACTTCTTTACGGGAATGTTATTTTTGGTGTTCGTTTCTTGCTTGTATGAGGGCTTTTATGTTTTTGGTGGGTGTTCTGGGTGCTATTCCGCAGCCTGGGGCGAGTATGTCGACTCCGTCTTGTAGGCATTTTTTGGCTTCTTTTTTGACTTGTTGTGGTGTGCCGTCTAGCATGGTTTGGCTGGTTGATATGTTTCCTATTAGGGATGCTCGGCCGTCTATGATTTTTTTGGCTTCTTGGATGTCGGTTAGTTCTTCTACGCTGATTCCTTGGAATCCGCAGTCGGCTAGGTCATCTATTATTTGTGTTATGTGGCCGCACATATGCATTATTACGTCGCCTTCTACTTGGTTTGCGAATTCTTTGTAGGTTGGTTTGATTAGGTTTTGGAAGCTGTTGGGATCTACGATGTCGAGGGTTGAATAGCCGGGTACGCATACTGCGTCTGCTCCACTATCCAGTACGAGTTGTGCATATTCGATTGAGAGTTTGTTTGCTTGTTCTAGGGTTTGTTCAATGTGTTCCGGGTTGGTTATTAGGCCTTTTATGTAGTTACTGCTCCCCATCACGTGGGCAGCAAGTTCATCTGGAGCTTCAATCCCAACAATTATAGGCACTTCACCATCAGTTATTTCTTTAGCCATCTCTGTTGCCTTTAATATCTCAGGTACTCTACCCGCTTCCTCTAAGCTATCTGGTATCCCCATTTCTTCTGGATGGGTGTCAACCGAGGGCTGAGTGTCCTCACTACCCTCTCTCACTCCACACCCAACCACTTCAGCCAGTACAGTTAGACAATACGGAATACGAACAGCCTCAAGCCCACCAATCTCATGTCCCGCCATAGCAAGATCAACCATCTTCTTAGCATCGTAGTGGGCGTCTGGCCACCAACTACCAGTTGCCTCCATAAACTCTACAGTACCTGTCTGAGTAACAGACAAAGCCGGCACCTTATCCACATCCCGTTGATGTAAAGCATTTTTAAAACGTTCTTTCAAATTCATAACAAAATAGATATATAGGGAAACCAACACTTAAGAACATCCCCCACATATTGGGGCTTTAAATTTGGTTATCCGGTTTGTGGGTAGTGGTTTGGTTCGTGACCTCTTACTATTTAGAGGGATAGTGGTTTTTTTGGGTTTGTTTTGGGATAATTGATATGTTGGTTTAGGTTGTATTTTTTGTTTGAGTTGTTTTTTGTTATTTGAGATGGTTTTTTTGGGTTTTTTTGATAAGTTATATGGTTTGTTTGGTGGGAGTGGGGAGTTGGTTTTGTCGTTAGATCGGGCTATTGAGTTATTTAGTGAGCGGACAGAGTCTAGTCGGGAGGAGGCTCGTTCTGAGTTAGGTGAGTTGGAGGGTGATTTGGAGCTGTTGTTTGATGAGTTGCAGGGTTTGGTTGGTGAGATGCATGGAGCTGGTGTTGAGGAAAAGTTGGGTAAGACTAGTGAGAGGGTTAAGGATGATTATTGTAGGAAGCTTGAGAACATTATTGATGGATATAGTCTTGAAGAAACTGATGATTTGGAAGATGTGATAGTTAAGATGTCTCCCTCCAGGCGTCAGGTTAAGCATATGCAGGGTTATTTCGGTGAGGAGCTTCAGGAGATACGTACCAAAATTCAGGAAATAAAAAACAAGGTCGAGTCGATCCGAGAAACAAAAGAGATCCTAAACGACTACAACAAGGTTAAAGAAAAACAACGAGAGCTAGAACAAACCAAAACAAAGATAAAGGAAATCGAAGAAGAGGTTCCCATGCTTACTGATCAAGTTGATAGGTTGGAGGGTGAGATTGATTCTCTTGAAAAGGAGTTAAGTGAGTTTGTTGTTCAGCCCGACCCCGAACTAAAACAAAAACACCAAGAACTATTGAATGAGGTTGAGGGGTTGGAGGGTGAGTTGGTTAGTGAGTTAGGTGTTTTAAAACGTGTTTTACGTAAATATACATACACTACCAACCGTGAAGTAAAGCATAGCGATGAACCACATAAACTCGCATTAAAAAAACCCAGAGAAATAGAAAAACTAATCAAAGAAATAATAAAACTCGACCAAGATGGAGAAATGGATGTTGACAACAAAAAACTAAATAAAATCAAAAAAACCAGAGACAACTTCCAAGAAATCCGGGAAAACGTAAATAAAATCGAAGAAAAAACTAAGGAAGCCAAAAAATTAAAGAAAAAACTCAAAGACAGTTTAGAGCCAAAAAAACAAAAAAAGAGACAACTCAAACAAAAAATCAAAGACAAAAAACAAAACATCAACGAAAAACAAAAAACAATCGAAAGAAAAAAACAAACAAAACAAAAACTACAAGAAAACCAAAGACAACTCAAACAAACAATAAAAAAAACCATCAACCAACACATAAAAGAAGACCTAACAATCCAACAACCAAACCAAAACCAAAACCAAAACCAAAATTAAAAAACCCATGGATAACTATAGGTAGAGGTAGTTTTTTTGCCCCTTAATTTAACCCCATTCCAGATAGGTGGTCTAATTTTATTGTTATTCGGTTTTCTAGCCCTTGGAATCCCATACCTATTTCTAGTTGATATACAGAGTTTTTGGGGGCCCTACCTCTATTGGACTCTGCTAACAACCATAACCATCCTCTTAGGTTGGTTTTACGTTTCTAGGTGGGGTGGTGGTTAATGGAGCCTTTCTATCTTTATTTAGCGATGGCGGTCTGGCTGGCCATCATCATCGGTGTTTCGGAGTACAGCCGCCATCACCTAGGGTCTGGGGTTGCTGAGTTTGTTTTAGCCGGCCGTGACCTAGGAGGTTTTGTTTCAGCTATGACCTATAGTGCAACAACCTTCAGTTCCTTCATGATGGTTGGTTTGGTCGGCCTCACCTACTCAACAGGGGTGGGTGCTGTAGGTTTCGAGATGACCTACATCATCTTCACCATCCTCTTATTAATTATCTTCGCCCCCAAGTTCTGGAGTGCAAGCCAGGTGTTCGGCACCATCACTCCCCCGGAACTATTGTCAGAGAGATATAGCTATCGAACCGGAGTGGTCAGCGCAATTATTTGTCTAGTGATGTTGATTCCATATATGTCGATCCAGATGATGGGGGTCGGATTCCTGTTAGAGGGGATGACCAGTGGCGCAATACCCTACATGCATGGAGTCTACATCGTCGCCCTACTCAGCATCGCAGTAACAATCTGGGCTGGAATGCGTTCAGTAGCACTAACCGACGCAATACAAGCCATCATAATGCTACTATCAGCCCTAATACTACTATTCTACATATTCTACGTTTTCTTCGGCTCAACAACAGGCTTCATAAACACAATCACAACAGAAAACCCAGAACTATTAGGAATCACCTGGGACATCCACATGTTTGTTGGCATGACCCTACCATGGGCATTTTTCGCCCTAACAAACCCACAAGTCTCCCAGAGAATGTACGTATCAAGAGACATAACAAGCCTTAAAAAAATGATCATCTACTTCGCAATATTCGGCCTAATCTACACAATAATCTCAACACTACTCGGCCTATCAGCAGCCACCCTCAGACCCGGACTCCCAGACCCCGACAACGCAATGCCAACCCTACTAACCATGGTACCAGAACCACTAGCCCTACTAGTATTCCTAGGAATCTTCGCCGCCTCAGTCTCAACACTCGGCTCCGTACTACTAACACTCAGCTCAATCGGAAGCCGCGACCTAATAAAACCAACCAAAAAACTCAACAACAAAAAAGAAATACTATCAAACAAAGGCCTAATCCTCCTCCTAGTAGGAGCATGCATAATCTTCTCCAGCCAACGACTAGACCTAATCGCCGCACTAGCAAGCGCCGCATCCGCAGGCCTCCTAGTAATGGCACCAACAATAATCGGCGGATTCTACTGGAAAAAACCAAACAGCACAGCAGCAACAACAAGCATGGCCATCCCAGCCATAATAGTAATAACACTATACACAACCGGCATACAACCACTAAACTGGTGGCCAGCAGTATGGGGATTAATAACCTCCACCACACTATACATAACCATAACACTAATCACCAAACCAAGCAAAAACGGAAAAAAATTCATAAACAAAATAAACAACGAAACAAAAAAACAAGGATTCAAACCCCAAAAACAAACCCAAAAACAAAACCAAAAATAAGAGAGGTCTTTAATATGGAATGTCCTGAATGTGAATCTAGAATGAAAGTAATACGTAAAAGATTGCCAAACTCAATTCCCTCACTCGCCAAACCCTTCATCGGTTTTACAGAAAAAAAGATATCAAAAGAGATTATGGAGAAATACAACCGAATAGTCCTCTATATATGTATCAATTGCGGCGAAGTTAAAGGAAAACTTAAAAAATAACTATTTATCACTTACTCAGTGTAGATTGCATGAAGATATAACAACGTCAATACAGAGAGGCTTGCTATAAAACCTATCGCCATCAAATGAAACATAGGTGACCCCAAAACCTGAACTAAAAAACCAGGTACGTTGGCCCAGGGAACCAAACCAGAAAGATAATTACCCAAATAATAAGAAACGCTCGCTATCGCTCCACCCAACACACCAAGACCAACAACAACCCCAGCCAAAACCGCCTTCTGCTCAAACTTCATTAAAAAAACAATTAAATTCAAAACCTTTTAACTCTTAGGTACCAAAACCCAACAAAAAACCGATTATAGATAAAAAAACCCTACAGCAACCAAGGAAATAGAGATACTTAGATGTATCTTTTTTGAAAAACCGATGAGCAATATAAAAATAAAAAACCATATTCTACGCATTAAGAATATTCCTCACAGGTCTATATAGAGGTATGTGGCAGAGAGTTTTAAGATACCAGCTGTAAGTTTTCTATTCTCTATAAGGTCTATTGAGAGGATGATAGAATAGGGTTGATTTAAATGTTTTAGAATGGTTTTTTCTGGTTTTTCTATTTACTTAAATTTCATTGAGTCTTTTCATGAATTCGTTTATTAAGTCATGGCTTATATAAAAACCATAATCTGGAAGTGACATTATCATCTTTTTCTTCATCTTCCTTTTCGATTAGGCCTTCCTTCACGCTCTCCAAGATTACTCCTAAGGTACCAATATGTTTAACTCCGATGGTTTCCGCAGCTTTGACAGCTACTGAATCATCAATACAGACAATCTCTTCCCTGTATTTTGCAAGAATAATGGTTGAAGAATCAGCTTCACTCAGTTGGGGAAACGAACCGATAAGGTTTTCACATTTTGATGTTTGTTTTTCAGTTAGTTTTTTTACCTTTATCCATCCTTCTTTCTCTGCTCTTTCTACAGCTCCTACATACTGAAAACCGAGTTTCTTACCTCTAAGAACTTCATAAAAAACGAGATATGGAACAAAAACATCATTGAATAGTTCTTTAAGTAGACATAGATTGTTCAAGTTAGATAGATATATCAAGGGGATGGAGTTTAATATGGTTAATCGATTAGCTCCAAGCTCTTGCGTAGGTCTTTGGAAGAGTATGGAATTGGAATTTCTTTTCGTTTCATAATCTCCATTATTTCCCAGATTGGAACTTCAGCAAGTTCTGCTGCTTTAGAAATAGATATTTTTTTTATCTCTAAGTTGTTTTATCGCTTTTTCAAGTCTGTATTGTTTGGATCCTTTATCTAGTAGTCGTCTAATGGCTTCAGACCTATCGATCTGCATATCATCTTCTACCTCTTCAATTTTGGAAAGCAGTTCATCATCCACCCGAATTGCAATCTGAACTTTTGCCATATTATCAATCCATCTTTAACTCCTTACTTCAAATCAAGAAATCCAAACCATATATTTGTTACCATCGTAACTTATAGTAACGAAGTACTTTTTAAAGTGAATTTATAAAACAGTCGACATCCCTCCAATGCAGCATGACATTGTAGTCAATGAAAATTGGCACAGATATATTGAATTACCTATATGACTATCATTAGGAGGTGAATGCCAGTGACATCCTCCTATCCCTAAAGAGAAGTAGGTCTTACCCTTGAGTTAAGATAAGATGCCCCCAATAAAACACAGAGATCTCCTAATTAAGAGAACAAGATATTCAACTTCTCTCAAAGAAACTAAACCAAAAATAGATAGAATAAACACAAATGGGAGAAGGGTCTAAAGGTCTTTAAGGGCTTTAAATCCTTGATAGAGCACCTTTCAATATATTTAGATAGTTATCTAGAGGCTTTTTTAAGGTGTTGTTTTTGGTGTGGTTGTTTTTGGTTTACTCGGTTTTGTAGGTTAGGTATCTGATTGGGGTTTTTTTGGTTTTGGGGTTGTTTGTTTTTTGCTTAGTTTTATATGGGTTTGTTGTTGATTTATTGTTGGGTGTTTTTGTTGTCTGGTATTGGTTTTAGGGAGCGGTTTTTTCGGGTGCTTGATTTGAGAGAGGTTGATAGGGTTCCTTGTGTGATGCCTTTGCAGACTGGGGTTTTGGATTTGATGGAGTTGGTTGGTTGTTTTTGGCCTGAGGCTCATCGTAGTTCTTGGTCGATGAGTGTTTTGGGTATGGCTGGTTATCGTTTTGGTGGGATTGAGAGTGTTAGGCTTCCTTTTGATATGAATGTTGTTTGTGAGTCGTTGGGTTGTGGTTTGAAGTATCCAGATAATCTTTCTCAACCGGTTATTGTTGATAACCCGATCAGTGGTTTGGATGGGGTTGGTGGGTTGGAGCCGGATCTGGATAGGGGTCGGGTTAGGGTGGTTGGTGAGGCTGTCCGGCTTGTTAGTGGTTCTGTTGGTGATCGGGTTCCGGTTTTAGCTGCAGTTTCAGGTCCTTTTTATGTTGCCGGCCAGGTCAGAGGGATGGAGAGCTGGCTACTCGATGTCTATAAAGAACGTGATGGCGTAAGAGAGTTATTGGACATCTGTCTTAGAGCTTGTAAGAGCTATACAAGTTATCTGGAGAGTTGTGGTGCTGACGCAATAACTGTTTTAGGAGTGTCAACCGACCTAATCAGCCCTGATATGTATCGGAGATATGCAGCTCCATACCAAAAAGAATTGATTGAGGGGTTGGATAGGAGTGTTTTACATATCTGTGGTGACACAACCCCAGTTTTTGAAGATATGGTTGGGTTGGGTGCAGATGGTTTAAGTGTTGACTCATGTGTTTCATTAAAAAAATTTAAGGAAATAGCTAGGGATAGGTGTGCTGTTTTCGGAAATGTACCACCTGTAGACACATTACTATTCGGAAATAAAGAAAAAGTGGTTAAAGAATCTAAACGCTCTATCGACGAAGGCTGCGATGTTTTGTGCTCCGGCTGTGGCTTACCATCACAAACACCCTTAGAAAACATAAGAGCAATGGTTGAAACCGCCAAAACCTACCAACCCTAACCCCCCTCTAACCAAAAGAAAAAAATATCTTAACTCCTTGTCGAAGTAAATCCTTGAGGTTTCTTTTATGTTTGGGTTTGGGTGGTTGTTTTTGTTATTTTTGTTGTTTTTTTGTTTTTGGGAAGGAAAATAGTTATATAGGTGGGTTGTTAATTGGTTGTTGGTTTGTTTTTTGCTGTTATTTTTGGTTGGTTTTTTCCGTAAATTCACTATTGGTTTTGTTTTTGTATATATTTGTTGTTGTTTTTGTGGTGTTGGGTAGTTTTTTGACGTTGTTTGGTATTTATTTTGAGGTTAAACTGTGTTACTTACTGGGTGAAACCGAAAAGTATTTAAGTGAAGCCATCAACAACATGGTTGCAAGCAAACTGAGTAAGCGAAGTCAATACAAATTCAAGTTAAATATATTGATGCCAAGATTCGTTAAGACCCCAGAAGGGTCGATATAATTAGCATTCTAACGGTAATTAGCTAAAAAATTAATTTAATGGTTGTAATATATATGTCAACAGAAATTGGAGAAACAAAAAACGAAATAGAAAAAAAAGTTAAAAGTGAGAGAGACCACATTGGGGAATACGAAGAAAGTGACAAATGCCCCGAATGTGGCGGAATAAAACTAATAAGAGATTATGAGCGAGCAGAACTAGTATGTGAGAAATGTGGTCTTGTGATAGATGGAGACTTTATAGACACAGGCCCAGACTGGAGGGCGTTCGACAGCGAAGAAAGAAATAAAAAAATGAGAGTAGGCGCCCCCATGGACATAATGACACACGACAAAGGCCTGTCAACAAACATAGGAACCGGAACCCGAGACAGCAACGGAAACTCAATCAGCTCCAACAAAAAAACCAAATTCTACCGCCTAAGAAAATGGCACAGACAATCAAAATTCAGCGACTCAAAAGAAAGAGACCTAGCACTAGCCCTCGGAGAACTAAACCGAATGGCATCACAACTCAACATACCAAAAAGCGTAAGCGAAGACGCATCAATGATATACCGAAAAATAGCAGAAAAAGGCCTCGTAAAAGGCAGATCAATAGAAGCAATGGTAGGATCCGTACTATACATCAGCTGCAGACAAAACAAAATCCCACGAACACTAGACGAAATATCAGACAGCGCAAGAGTATCAAGAAAAGAAATAGGCCGAGCATACCGATACATCGCAAGCGAACTCGGAATAATGCTACAACCAGCAAAACCAGAAGAATACGTACCACGATTCTGCAGCCAACTCGGACTAACAAACAAAGTCCAATTCAAAGCAGAAGAAATCCTAAAACAAGCATCAGAAAAAGAACTAACAAGCGGACGAGACCCAACATCTATAGCCGCAGCAGGAATATACATCGCAAGCGTAAAATGCGGCGAAAAAAGATCACAAAAAAAGGTAGCAAACGCAGCAAGCACAACAGAAGTAACCGTACGAAACCGATACCAAGAACTCTGCGAAGAACTCAACATAGAAATGAACGTAAACTAAACAACAAAAACCAGCTCCACCACACCTCCTCCCCTCCCCTCCTCTCTCACTAATTTTTATCTAATATTTTTTATCTAATATTTTTTATCTAATAGTTTTTCCAAACTAATTTCTATAGACCATTTTATCACTAATTCAAGTTCTAAATGGGGATATTAACCAAAAAAAACTATTTAATAAGTTATTATTTTCAAACAGATCGATATTGATTATCTCTATGTTTTTTATAGACCTCTAAAATATCTAAAAAAAGTTTATAGGGTATAGAAGGTTTATTGACCGAGGGGTTCGGTGGTTTGAAAAAAATGGGGTTGTTTAGTGGTTTTTTATTTTTGTTTTGTTGTTCTTTGTTTTTTTATCACCTATAGGGGTTGTAGTTGGTTTGGTTAGTTGGGTTGTGGTAGTTTTGGTTTTGGGTTGGGTCTAGTTTTTCTTTTTGGCATTCTTCGATTTCTGTTATTGTGTCTTCATATTCTATTGTGTTTTGTTTGTTTTCTTCGCATAGTTCGCATGCTTGGTCTGTGATTATGCATCCGCCGGTCATGCAGGTTTCGCATCTTTTCACTCTACATTTATTGCAGTCTGGGGTTGTTTGTTTTGGTGACTTCATTCCATTATTCACCTATATGGTCTGATTATGCACCATATTGTACAACTTATACTATAAATCTTTTGAACAAACATGATATTTGAAACCCTTAAAACAAACATAACCTGCCATAAACTACTAAAAACTATTAAAAAAGGTTAATAAAATTTATTTAACGTCACCACAACCTACCTAATCTACAGATATTAAGTATAAAAAATACATAAAACACTCAACAAAAACCCTAAAAAATAAATAATAAAACTAGTTACCCCAAAAAATTATTATTTAGTTTTTGAAAAAAAGGTTTTGTTGGGTTTAAATTAAATCAGGGTTAACCATTTTTTGGTAGAAAAAGGGGAGATGGGTGATGTTTGGTGTTAGGACATCATTATTAAGAACATTTTGAATTTTTCGGTTCCTTCTAGGCTGTGTGGTGTGTTTTCTGGCATTAATATGGTTTCTTCTTCGTTTAATGTGTATTCTTCGTTATCGATTGTTATTTTTGCTGTTCCTTCGAGTATGATTGCGAGTGCGTCGTAGGGAGCGGTGTGTTCGCTTATTTTCTGGCCTTTGTCTATTGCGAATAGGGTTAGGCTGCCGCTGTCTCTATTCATTAATGTTCTGCTGACTATGGAGCCTTCTTGGTAATCTACAAGTTCTTTTAACTGGATTATTTCGCCTGAAAAATTAGATATTTCTTCCTTCTCCATCTGGACCACAAACAAAGTAGGTATATCATGGCCGAACAAAAAATATTTTGGGTTGGTTTAGGGAAAGATGTATCTTTGTTGGATTACAAAGTTTTTTTACTATGGATTTATTAGTGTTGCTCGCTCTTGTTGGTTTTGCTTTAGCGTTGTTTTTAATTATAGCGGCATACTCGATTGTTATAATCAAGGAGTATGAACGGGCTTTGAAGTTTAAGTTCGGTGAATTCATCGAGGTATTGGAGCCAGGTCTCCATATAATCATACCCTATGTACATAAAGTTGAGAAGGTTGATTACCGAACCCGATCGTTCGATGTTAGCCCACAAAAAGTCTTGACAAAAGACAATGTCAGCACCTCCGTTAACGCAATAGTGTTTCTACGAGTAAGACGCGGAAAAGAACAAATCAAGAAATCGGTATTAGAAGTCGATAACTATGAACGGGTTACCGTTGACTACGCCAGAACAATGCTCAGAGATATGATCAGCAGTCGAAACCTAGACACAATTCTACAGGAACGGGAAGAAATGGCTCAAGTAATGAAAGAACGACTGGACACAAAAACCGATGAATACGGCGTTGAAATCATGGACGTAGAGATAAAAGACGTCTCAATCCCAGACGAAATGGAAAGAGCAATGGCAGCAAGCGCCGAAGCCGAAAGAGACAGAAAAGCAAGAATAATAGACGCAAACGGAGAACTACAAGCCGCAGTAAGAACAAGAATCGCAAGCGAACTACTCGGAACAAAAGGATACCGACTAAGAACACTACAAACCCTAGACTCAGTAGCAGTAGAAAACGCAACAATCGTAACAATCCCAACCTCACTAATCTCAGAAGACATGATGGCAAGCGACGAAGAAGAAGGATTATCAAAAGACCTCGTAAAAGAAATAGACCTCAAAAGCCTCCTAAAAACAATAAACATCGAAGACCTAGCACGCGACATCCAATAAACCAACACACACCCCCAACCCCCTCATTTTATTTTATTTTTTTAGGTATCTTAAGAAAAAGAGATCTTAAATAATCTTATTGAAACAAAACTCACCGATCTATAAAACCATTTTTTTGTTTTTTTGGGTGTTGTTTCAGTTTATCTGGGTTTTGGTTTATCTGGGTTTTGGGTTAGGTTTTGTTTGTTGATGGTGTTCATTGGGTTTTTTAGATCCATCTGATTGTGGGGGGTATTATTTCTATTTGGGCGATTATTTCGTCTTTTATTGATTTTGTTTCTTCTAGTTTTACGTTTTGTTTGTCTTTGATTTGTAGGCTGAATTTGTTGAATTCGTCTGTGTCGTGGAATCTTAGGAGTAGTGTTTCGTTTGAGTGGAAGTCTGTGGTTTGTTTTAGTCTTTTTTCTGCGTTTTTGATTTGTTCTAGGGCTGTGGATGATGCTTCGATTTCTTGGATTTCGTGTGTTTGTGCTTCTATGAGGTCTTTTATCCATTTGTTTTTGTTTGTTGGGATTATGGTGGTTATGTGGTTGTTGTTTCTTTTTGCTTTTATTGTTGCTAGCATTTGGCCGTTTTTTGTTCTGATTGGTGTTTTGACTTCTCGGTCTAGGAACATTTTGAGTGAGATTATTCCTGTGAAGATGTCTTCTATTTCGGTGGCTTGTTCTGGGTTTTCTATTATTTTTTTGGCGGTTTCGTTTATTTCGATTATTGATTCGGTGTCTGTGTCAAATTTTATTTGGGGGTTTTCCATTTGTTTGCACCGCTTTGTTTAGTTTTTTGTTTTGTTTGGTATTTGAGTTATGTGTTTAGTTCTGGGTCTTTGTCTTTGGTTAGTAGTGTTACTCGGCTTTCTGGGACGTGGTTTTCTAGTTGGTAGTCTGTTTTGTCGGTTATTTTGTTTGAGAAGTTTTTTATTTGTTGGTTTGATGGCATTCTATTTCTATTTAGTCGTTTTCTTGAGTATCCTACGTGCATGTAGGCTTTTATTTCTATGTAGTCGGGTTTTGCTTTGTTGAGTAGTTTTATGTATTGTTGGGGTTGGTCGTTTAGGTTGTTTATTAGGGTTATTCTGATTGCTGTTCTTCCGTTTATTTTTGGTAATGTTTTTAGGGTTTGTTGTAGTTTTTGCCAGCCGTTTTTGTGTGTTGGCCTGCATATTTTTTGGTATTGTTTTTTGTTGGCTGCGTCTAGGGATATGTAGAGTTGGGTTGGTGGTGTGAGGTTTTTGATTGTTTTGGGTTGTTGTCCGTTTGTTACTAGGAAGGTTGTCATGTTTTGTTGGTGTGCGTGTTCGATTAGTTGGTTTATTTTTGGGTAGAGTGTTGGTTCTCCTGAGAGTGAGATTGCTAGGTGTTTTGGTTGTCTGGCTTCTTTTATTAGTTCTTTTTGGTATTTTTCTGGACTTCCTCCAAACCCGGTTAGCAATTGTTTTTGGGCTTGGATAGTTTGTTGATATATTTTTTGTGGTGGGTCATATGTAGGTAGTTTTGTTTTTGTCCAGTGTTCGTAGGATCTCCAGCAAAAAACACATTTTTGGTTGCAGTAGACTACGGTTGGGGTCATTTGGAGGCAGCGATGGCTTTCTATTCCATAGAATCTTTGTTTGTAGCAACCTGGTTTGTTTTGTAGTGATTCTTTTAGCCAGTGACATAGTTTTACAGCACTATGTCTGCCTACCAACCGATAGCCTTGGTCTTGTAGTTTGTCTTGTATTTTATTCGGTATCATAAAAACATAGTTTTCTATTAACTCTGGGTTTTTATTTCCAGACTGCTGAGGCTAGTAGGCAGGCTCCTACGACGACTCCGAATTGTGGGTAGTCTGGTACGATTACTTCTTTTCCGCCGAGTATTTCGCTGACTGCTTTTGGTAGTCCGTCTATTAGGGCTGTTCCTCCGACTTGTATTATTGGTTCTCTTATTTCTAGTTCTTGGAGTTGTTCTTGGTAGATTTGTTCGGCTACGCTGTAGCATGCGGCTGCGGCTACGTCTTCTATTTTATGGCCTTCTGATAGGCTTGTTACGAGGTCTTGGATTCCGAAGATTGCGCAGTAGCTGTCCATGTTGATTGCGTGTGGGTCGCCTTTTAGGCTTAGTGGTCCGAGTTCTTCTATGTCTACTCCTATTCTGCTGGCGGTCATTTCTAGGAATCGGCCGCTTGCTCCTGCGCATATTCCTCCCATTGTGAAGCTGTCTGGTATTCCGTCGTGTATGTTTATGGCTTTGTTGTCCATTCCCCCGATATCTAGGATTGTTGCTCCGCCTTTCATTGTGTCTGATAGCCAGGCTGCTCCTTTGCTTCCTGCTGTTAGTTCTTCTTGGATTAGGTCTGCATTGAATTCTTTGCCCATTGTGTGGCGGCCGTATCCGCTTACGCCTATTTTTTCTATGTCTTTTTCTTTTAAATCGGCTTCTTCTAGTGCTTCTTTGTAGACTTTTTTGGCGGTTGGTATGACTTCTTTTGTTGGGTGCCAGCTGGTGCCGATTATTTCGTTGTCTTGCATTATGACGCATTTTGTTGTTGAGGACCCGCTGTCTAGGCCTGCACTTATGCCGACTTGTTTGTCCCAGGATAGTAGGTCTTTTTTTTCCACTATGCTTACGAGGGCTTCCATTCTGGTTAGTAGTTCTCCGGCGTCTGTTTTTTCGGTGAAGGCGTAGGTTACGACCGGTATGTCTGTGTTTTCTTGGAGGTATTTTCGGACTTCGCTTCTTACTAATGCGCCTTCTGCGCATCGGAAACAACTGAGGATTATTGCGGCGTCTGCATCGATTTTTCCGTCTGCGATGTTTTTTGCTCTGGCTATCAATAGTTTTAGGTTTGCTGATGCTGGTTCAAACCCGAATTTTTCTACGGCTGGCCCTATGTCTTCTAGGTCGACGTCTGGGTGGAATAGGTTGGCTCCAACCGATTCTGCTGCTTTGTTAACTTCTTTTTGAATTCCGCTGTATTCGGGTCCACAACTTAGTTGTGCTATATCTATCACTCAAGGTCCTCCAAAAACTGTTTTACTTTCTGGATCATTTCCTGGCCTTCTTCATCTGTGTTTGGGTATCGTACTTTCAGTAGTGGTATGTCTCGGTTTATTAGTAGGTAGTTTATTAGTTCGTTTGATCTTGCGCATCCGACGCATCCAAATGCCATATTGGATTCGCTTACTATTATTGCGGCGTCTGCTTCATCTATCATTGGTCCTATTATTGCCATCCGGCCTCTTACTCCGCTTGGTACTTCGCTTGAAGCATATTTTAGGCCTTTTTCTGCATCTATCTCGGTTATGTTCATTGGTGGTGAATCGATTTCGTTGTCTCTTACCTTCTTTCCAACTCTCTCCATCATTGTTAAGGGTTCGTGACCCAGTTTCTCGACTAACCGGGACATGATTAAGCTGTTTGGGGGGTTTATAAAAACCTTCATTTTTCTTTTTCCTCTATTTCATCTATTAATTTCTGTAGTTTCTCTGGATCCAGTTTTTCTTCTCTTTTTTGTTTCGCACGCTCCACATCCTTTTCAACCTCTGGTTCGGGCCCGGTTGGTGTTGGGGTGGGGCTTGATTTTATTTTGGACATTGTTTTGAATTCGTTTTGCAGTTGGCAGAACCCGGGTCTTGAGCCTTCTGTTGCTCTACATCTACGGTGATCTGCAACTGGATACCCCCGGGTTTTAACGTAGATTTCATCTTCACTACCTAACTTCAAAGCTTTCTCAACTGCTTCTTCCACTTCTTCTTCATCTCCTTCTAGGTTTACTCCATAGCAGGTTTCTTTTATTGTTAATTGTAGGTCGAGTTGGTGTAATACCTTTGATACATAACTTGGTGTTAAACTTGATTCTGGGGATAAAACTAACATTTTGGTCTTTGTCAACGGCCTTCATCTCCTTTTATCTCTTCTTCAGAACCAAAATCACTTTCTCTTTCTATTTCTTTTTCTTTTTCTCTTTCTTTTTCGGGCGCAGGAGCTTGGGGTTTTATTTCTCTTATGTAGATTTTGTCTCCATCGTTTAGTTCGGTTAGGTTTTCTAGGCCATTAACCACTTTTCCAGTTATGTTGGTTGCTTTGAATCCTTCTCCTGTCGGTCCATATCTATCGCTGTCCTCCAATCGGATGCCGATCATTCCTTTGTTTGGTTTGGACATGTTTGTGATTCCGATCTCTCCTTTAGCAACCTGGTTGTTGGGTGTGTTCTCGGGTTTTAGGTTGCCTGCCAGGTCTTGGTCGCCCTTGAACATTACATTCGATATTTTTTGGGAGGCAAAATATACCTCTAACTGACCTACGTCCTCCGATATAAGTCTGGAGACTCTTTTGAAATAATCTGTTGTTTCCGATGCATCCTCATAATATAGCTCTACATCCATGATGCGTTCTGGGTCAACTCCATATGTCTCAACTACCCCACCTTCCTTGAGGTCGAGTGTGAGCCTGGGTTCCTGCCTAATCACTACCGCTTCATCACCGGTTTCTCCAACACGTTTATGCTTGATACCATTATTTCCAAATAGTTGGCCGGCTTCTTCCTGGGTTAAACCAATCGACAACATCCGTTTAGGCCTGGTCTCAACCATAATACGACAACCTTCATCCAATATATCCAACAACTTAACACCACTTACTACCTCTCCAATTACGTTGTGGTTTGTATGCATCGGCCTGTCTTTTTTATATAGATAGATGTTCCCTCGACCGTCTCCTTCGTTTCTAACCGTTACAACACCCCGGCCCCGCCTAACATTATTCTCAGCCGGTAGATTCCGTATCCGGCCATTACATTTAAGATAGGTATCGGTTGTCTCCCCAACCTCTAGATAGTTGTTTTCCGTTTTTCTCAAGAAATATTCTGAAGATAGTGGAGCAGCCTGACCTAGTTTTATCGAGATTTTACTGTAGATCTGCATTCCTGGAGCCAACTCTGTTTCCGGGTCGTTTGTATAGAAGGAGTCATATCTTTCTTCCCTAGACTTAACCTGACTTATCTCCTTTATTGAATCTCCTTCCTTCAAATAATCAACCATATGTTTACCACGCTTGATACGGCCGATCACTCCCCCACCCGTTCCATATCCCTTAGTATGTTCCTCTCTAGCCAACATCAAATAGGTATTATCGTTGTCCAGCCCACTGACTCCGAAGAAGATATCGCCAACCTGATAGTTATAGTTGGTTTTCTGGATCGGTACATTGGATTTGAAGGGTCCTAAAGCAGCTATTTTTTTAGAAGACCACCTGACCCCCAACTCCTCGATACTCTCTATCTCTTCAACAAACTGTTCTGCGTGCTGGCTATCGTTCAAACCTATAGTGAAATCCCCTTTATCCGTCTCCACTTGGTACTCCCTCTCCTTCTCCTGAACAACCTGCTCCACCTCTTTTATGATTCCAGCCACACAACCACTAGAGAGCTCTACAACATCCCCCAAAACAGCATCCTTATCTACCTCTCTTTCTTCACCGTCAACCGATATCTTCATCAAAACCCCCCTGGGTTAACTAAAATCAAAGCCAGCAATTGCAGTCCCATGTTCCTTATCATCCTCCATCCCCAAAACCTTCTTCAAGTACGTATCGGCTGGAGGACTAGGCGAACCAAAAACAGGGTCAAAACAACCCTCCAAACTCTCCAACCTCTTAAACCTCTTAGGAGGGAACAAGACAACAGGCTCCTCACCACCATGCAAAGCCTTTTTACTCAACTTATCCTTATACAACACAAACGAACCACTAACCGACAAATCCCTATCCGACTCCTTCAAACGTTTAATCTCCTCCTCACTATCCAACTCCTCACCAATAACCTCACCCTCATGCTTAATAACAACATTAGAGCCCTCAGGCCACCTAAAATCCTTATCAGTCGTGAAAACCACCGTACAATCACGCGCCAAAGCCTCCTTAACACCCTGATTATCACCACGACCAAGACCCATAATCACATTACCCTCAGCCTCCTTCTCAACCTCAGCCAACCTCTCCTTCTCATCATCACTCAAAACACGAACCACACCAACACCCTCAACATCACCTAACTCAGACTTAAACCTATCAACCATTTCATCCATAAAAATCACCAAATACAAAACTACATCACAAACAAAACTCTCTAAAACAAAATCAAACCCAAAACCCTAAAACACTTTTCCCCCCAAAAACCACAAAACTCAAAAAAAACCACAAAAACCATAGAAACAACAGAAACAACAGAAAAACAAAAAAAGAGAGAGGGTGTGGTTAACTAAAATAGCCAACTAGATAGCCATCTAGCTAACCCCCAACCTAAATAAATTTTTTAACAACCCCTAAAGCTTCATCCTCTCTTCTAGAGGTGTGTAGGTAGGGTTTAGATGTCTCTTTTTTTTATTTTTTCTCCTAATAAGACGGATAGGTCTTTCATATCTATTTTCTGGCTTTCTTCTAGTCCTTCGTAGTGGTATAGGCAGAATGGGCATACTGTGACTAATTCATCGCTTATTTCTCTTGCTTGGTCTATAGTTAGTTGGCCGATTTTGTTTGATATTTCTGGGTAGTTTGGTTTTACTCCTGCTGGTGCTCCACAACAAACAGTTTCTCCATCGAACAACTCGTTTAATGAGTATCCTGCTTCAGTAAGCATGTTTCGTGGTAGTTCTGACATATCTGTTATTGGACAACCATCTTTAACAGATATCTCTCCTTCCCCACCCTCTAATTCAAGTTTCCCTTCTTCAAGCAATTCACTATATAACTGCATACTCATTTTTATGTCGAACTCTGGCTCTCTATATAACAGTGGGTACATCTTGTTCATCTGTCCGTAGCAGGCTGGACAGCTAACAACCAAGGTCTCTATTCCCTGCTCCTCAATCTCTTCTGTATACTCTTTTGCGTATAACTCTAGTTCAGCCATATGTCCGTTATCTGTTACAAACAGGCCACAACATTTCTCTTCATCTATTAATTGTGGTTCTATATCCGCTTTGTTAAGTATTCTAATGGTTTGTTGAGCTATCTCAGGATATTTAAATGATATCCAACACCCAGCCATATACCCGACATCACTGTCCTCAGAGAACTCTAAGTCGTCTGTAACCCAGTCTTGGCGTTTAGAGTTGTCGAAACCACCTGGGTTTTTATCTTCCAGTATGTTGTCGATTATGTGTGGTGTTTTCCCAGGCTCTTCACCCCTAACCGCAATCAAACCTCTTTCATACTTAATTACATCGCTTAACGGAATGTCCTCAGGACATACATCATCGCACAATCCACACATCGTGCATAAATAAATCGAATCTATCTCCTCTTGCTCCAATATCTCTCCATCCTCCAGTTTTGATACAAACTCGATTTTAGATCTAGGACTATAGACCGGGTCATCAACAACCCTGCAGATAGAGCAAACCTCCGAACACTTACCACACTCCGTACATTTAGATACAGTTTTTCTATAATTTTCCATAAAAAACACACCCAATTAACAGTGATAACAACTAGTAATAGTAACCATAAATATAAATAACCTAAAGAACACCCAACAAAACCCACCACCAAACACACCCCAATACCTATAATGAAGAAACCACTCCCAAAAAAAAGGGGTTTTCCTGGATTGTTCCAATAATTATTTGTTTATTGTTGGGTGTTTGCGAAGTGTTTGTAGATTGTGTATAGGTCTTCTAGTATGTCGATGCTGACCGATTCGTTGTTGCTGTGTGGTTCTTTTGATTCGGCTCCACCTAATACTATTGTTTCAACTCCGGCTTCTTTTAAAAAACCACTGTCGGTGGTTTGTGGTTTAATTATTCTTTTAGGTTGGTAGCCGGTGTTAAACTCTATACTCTTTTCCAGGCCTTGGATTAGTTTTTCATCTTCAGTTATCATTGGAGGTACATCTGAAACAACTTCGACCTTATCCCCCACCTCTATTTTAAACATGTTTTTCGGTGTTGTGCGGACGTCAACGGTTATTTGACATCTGTCTGGAACAACGTTGGATGCTCCCATACTCTCGATTTGGGTTACACAACTACTTGACTTAACCATTTCACCAAAAATCTCTTCTTTAACGTCATCAAGCTCTTTAATTTCCTTGAGAACATCCATCATACTGTAGATCGCGTTCTCACCTAGATGTGGTTGGGAAGCGTGGGAAGGCCTTCCCTTAGTGATAACTCTGTATTCGCGCCGACCTCTATGGGCAACGCAGACATCGATTTTACCTTCTTCTGTATAGCCAACAGTTCCTTCACCAATCACCGCATAATCAGGTTGAAAACCATTCTTAACCGCATGTTTAACACCCTTAGCATTGGTTTCCTCACCCACAAAACTTGCAAAAACCAGGGTGCCTTGGGGCTCAGCATCTTCAAACGCCTTAGCCATTGAAACCAAAGTACCCTTCATGTCGGCAGCACCTCTACCATAGATACGGTCTCCTTCAACCCGTACTTCATGCTCCCCAGATGGAGGAACAGTATCTAGGTGAGAAATAAACGCTATCTCCGGACTACCACTACCTTTACGAGCGAAAACATTACCGACCTCGTCAATCTCACCGCCAACCAAATCACAGACAAACTCACCTGCCTCCGCCTCATCACGCCATGACGGAATCTCAACAAGCTTGCGAGTATCCTCAATGATCTCTCCAGTTCTCAACACCAAAACCACCAACCAACAAAATTATTCAAACCTGTCCTCTAACCTCTCCAAAACCTTTGGAACAGTCGTATACTCAAGTTCATCCTCACTCAACAAATGAGGTTGGAACGGTCCATGACCCCTCATATATTCAGCAGCTTCACACGCCTTCTCCCTAGCCAAATCAAAAGACGGATCACCAAACAGATCTCTAGGCCCCTCCAACCTACCATCATTCAACTGAAACCCAAGCGCAACAACCCTGGGCGGTCCATCAAACCTTGTAGGAGTCGCATCCTCCTCACTAACAGGCATCAAAGGCCCATTATGAGAACCACGCATCCACCCAGGAACTAGGTGTGGGAACGAAAAGGCCTCCAAAGCCTCACCAACAGCAGGAAAACCAGATTGACACCTAACAACAGCAACCGGATCATCCTTACCAACATACTCACCAGCCATCAAATTCAGTTTCTCAGTACTGACAGCTGCAGCATGCCGACCATCCTTCTTAAACACCGACTCAACACTATACTTAGAAGTAATCCCCAACAAAGAAAGCAAATCATACATCTCTTCAGGACAACTCAAAGTAGCCGTCTCACCCTCATAATAATCCAAAACCTCAAAATCAAATCCCTCATGCAAACTAGGATCCAAAACAAGCCCCGAAGTACTGAAGGGATCAGCAAACATCTTAAACAACGGAAAATTAAACGCACTCGGACTGGTCTTATCACACAAAAACGTCAAAACAGGCTCACTCTCCCGCTCCTCAAACTCCATCTCAGCAGAACCAGGACCCAAACCCTTCACATTACCAGAAAACGCATCAGAAAGCAAATCCTGGCCCGCACCATACAAACCAAGCTCCTTAGCCAACTCAGTCCCCTCCTGAAAAGCATCCCAAGCAAGAGAATGAATCTCCTCAGAATCAACACCATGGTCATGAGACATAATCAAATCAATATCATCACCACAACACCCAACATAATAATCAATCAAAACACCATCCGACAAACCATCCTCAAGAACCCCTTCAACCCTACTAATCAACTTATCGGGAGCCCTAACGTGCCCTGGTAAACTACCAATATCAGCCTTAATCACACTTAAAGTAACCATCATATTTCACCATAATTAAAAAAACAAGTACTCCAACAGATAGTAATCCCTCACACCCAAATAATCTTCCCCCCAAAAAACAAAAAACCAACCCAAAAACCCAAAAAAAACAGATCCAACAAAAAACAAACCCAAAACCAACTAAAAAACCACAACCTACCTAAACCCACAGACTACTACAACCTATTTAAACTACGTTCTAGTTAAACTACGTTCTATTCTATAGTTTAGTTTAAACTAGAGTTTGGTGACACCTTCTTTTCCGCCAACCAATATTTCATTAGCAATCCCTGGGAACAGTCCATGTTCAATAGCACCAGATATATCACTTAATTTTTGGGATAATTCAAAGGGATCTAATATCTCACCAAAGCTACAGTCGACAATGAAATTTCCGTTATCTGTTACCAAAGGCCCATCTTTTTCTTCACACTCTCTAACCACTGGGTCGCCACTTAAAACCTCTAGTTCATCTAAAACATATTCCAAAGCAAATGGAGCAACCTCTATTGGTACAGGTAGATCAAGGACAGAACTTGTTTTCGTATCATCAACAATACAAATAAACCTATCCGCCAACGAAGCAACAACCTTCTCACGGAAATGAGCAGCGCCACCACCCTTAATCAAATTACCATCACCATCAACTTGATCAGCACCATCAACAGCCAAATCAATAGAGCCAACACTACCTAAAGGCCTAACACTCAACCCAAGATCCCTAGCAACTGACTCAGTACTAAAAGAAGTGCATACACCAACAACATCAACCTCCCGCTCACTCAACTCCTCCAAAAAAAATCTAACAGTCGAACCGGTACCAAAACCAACAACCATACCAGGCTCAATAAAATCAACAACAGCCCTAGCAACCACACGTTTCCCCATCTCACTACCTTCACGCTTAACAGACATAATAAAATACAACTCCTTAAAACCCTTTAACTATCTCTAAATCACCTAAAACAAAATAAAAACTTCCCCCTACCCCATGATATCATCAATCTCCAAATCAACATCACTCGTCATATCAAGAGAAATCGGAGTAACAGAAATCAATCCCTCATTAAGAACAACATCAACATCAGTACCCTCCTCAACACCATCAACATAACCACCATCAATCCAATAATACTGCCTACCCCTAGGATCCCTACGCTCCTCAACACTCGTATCAAAAACACGGCGAGCAAGCCGAGTAACCCTCATCCCAGTATCCTCATCAGCAGAAACCGGAATATTAACATTCAAAACATCCACACCACCAGGAAACCCATTCCTACCAATCCCACGAACCAAACGACCAACAACCCCAGAAACAAACCCAAGATCAAGATCAATACCTCCCTCATGAAACATATCACCCTCATCAACCAACTCAACCGAAACACTCACAGCAGGCACACCCTGACTAGCAGCCTCCAAAGCAGCACCAACCGTACCAGAAGTAGTAACAGCCTCAGTACTCAAATTCAAACCCAAATTAACACCAGAAACCAACAAATCCGGCAAACAATCAACAACACGATACAAACCCAAAACAACACAATCAGTAGGAGTCCCACCAACACTAAACACAGGAAAACCAAAACCAGACAACTCATTAATCCTCAAAGGCTCAAACAAAGAAATAGCACGACCAATACCACTCATCTGAGAAGAAGGAGCAACCACAGT